>JACPVC010000349.1 GCA_016191955.1 Chloroflexota bacterium | reverse complement strand
TATCGAACGGACCTTCCGTTTTCCTCAATGCTTCCACCGCCTCCGAGATATGGAACTGGACTAAATCCGCGCTTCCCAATCTGACGAGGTGACTGAGTGCCCCTTCACACAGTTCCTCCTCCCAGACGGTGTGATGCACGACTCCCCCGCCATCGCTTCGACCCAGCTCAGCGCAAGTCTCCTTCACAGCTTTTGCAAACCACGCCGTGGAATAGCCGTAGCCCGACCCCAATTCAAACACGGACGTCGCTTTTATCATCCGCGCCAGTTGGTAGCAGTAATGTCCGCAGGCGGGACCGATAATGGGGAATCCGTTCTTCTCGGCGTAAGCTTCCATCTCCATCAATTCCGCTTCACGCGGCGGAACAAGGGATGTTATGTAATTCTGTGCATTTGCGTAGGTCAATAAATCATCGCTCATGGGCACCTCCAAAGAATGGAGGAATTGTACATCCATTCTCATGCAGCATTCCAAACTTTCAGCGTGGAAAAGACGCCAGAAAACAGAAACAGGCACAGGTCCGGGAAGAAGCGGCTTTATCCAATTTGTTCAAAAGCGTTAATCCCAAATCTGCAAATGCTGATAGAATTATTTCTTGGGAATTATCCCTGTGCAAGTATCCAAATTTCAAGGATCCCATCCTGAATGAAATATAACTTCCGCCTATTTTGGCGAACCTTCTATCGTTCTTTCTTTGCCTCCAACAACACCCCTGCCCGCCTCACAAAAAAACGACTGACATTTTTGATTCTGTTTTACATCGTCTGGCCCCTCGGCAGCTTGATGCACTGGTTCTTCTTCTGGCTCGACGACATTCTCTTCCCCGCGTATAAAAATCACCCCATCGAAAAGCCGCTCTTCATTCTGGGTAACTTCCGCAGCGGCTCGACGTTTTTGCATCGCCTGCTCTCACGCGATTCGGAAACGTTCACCAGCCTGACCACGTGGGATATTTATCTCACGCCGTCTGTCACGCAAAAGAAGATCACACAGCTTGTAGCAGCAATTGATAATAAATATTTTGGGCGCACTCTGCACCGCGCTTTGTTTGCGTTTGACCGCGCTACGCTCGGCAAGATCAAAATCCATCCTATTTCGTTCTTCCAACCCGAAGAGGACGAGAACATCCACATGCACATTTGGGACGGTTATTTTGTGACCTTCCTCTTCCCGTTCATGGACGAGTTCCCCGATTACCTTCATTTCGATACAGCGCTCAACCCCGAACACAAGAAGCGCATCATGACGTTTTACAAGTCGATGCTGCAACGGCATTTGTATGCAACGGGCAAAAAACATTTCGTGGCGAAGAACCCGGCGTTCAGCGCCAAGATCGAAACGCTTGCCGAATTCTTCCCCGATGCGCGCGTTCTTTATCTTGCCCGCAACCCGCTCGACATGCTGCCCTCCACCGTTTCATGGATCAATTACGCCCGCAGCCAATTCACCGGTCCGAACGAAGGATACCTGTACATCAACGAAATCCTCGAGATGACCCGCCACTGGTATCATCACCCGCTTCAATACATCGACTCGCATCCTTCTCCCCGCAACCTGATCGTCAACTACGACGATTTGATCCAACGCCCGGAGGCGGTCATTCGCGGGTTCTATGAACAATTTGGTTATCCTGATAAGCCCGGTCTGCCCGTCATCATCGACCAGGCGGTAAAAGAAACCCTGACCTTCAACAGTGACCATACCTACTCGTACGAGCGGATGGGTTTCACCCGCGAAGACATCGTGGAGCGTTACAAGGATATCTTCGAACGCTTCAACTTCGAGACACGCGAAGAGGTAGAACTGGTTCCGGTTAAGCGGTTGGAATTGGAAAGATAAAGTAGACAAGAAAACAAGTACACAGATTTTCAACTTGTGTACTTGTTTTTCTTTACCTGTCTACTTGTTTACCTGTGTACCATCCTAAGCCTTGCCCAACACCATCGCCAGGAGCGCCATCCTCACGTACAGACCGTATTCCATCTGGCGGAAGTAGGCAGCACGGGGGTCCTCGTCGAAGTCGGTGGAAATTTCACCCACGCGCGGCAACGGATGCATGACTGCCATTTCTTTCTTCGCGACTTTCATGATGGTCGGGTCGATCACATACGCACCCTTCACTTTTTCATAATCGGCGGGGTCTTCGAAGCGTTCCTTCTGGACCCGAGTCACATACAGGATGTCAGTTTCGGGTAACACTTTTTCCAGCGATGAATATTCTGCTTGCGGCACGCCTTTCGCACCGACCTCGTCCATCACTTCCTTGGGCATCTTCAAAATATCCGGCGAGACGTAGTTCAACTTGATGTTGCTGAACTGAGAGAGCAATCTCGCCAGCGAGTGGACGGTGCGCCCGTACTTCAAGTCACCGAGCATGGTCACGGTCAGATTATCGAGACGACCGAGTTCTTCCATAATAGTGAATGTATCGAGCAAAGCCTGTGTGGGGTGCTCACCCACACCATCACCCGCGTTGATGACCGGTTTCTTCGATGCTTTTGCCGCAATCGCTGCGGAACCGGTTTCAGGGTGACGCAGTACGATCACATCAGCATAACATTCCAAGGTACGGATGGTATCGGGCAGACTCTCGCCCTTCGACACAGATGAATACTTCACCTCGTTGATCGGGATGACCGAGCCGCCAAGTCGCTCCATCGCCGCCGTGAAAGACGATGACGTTCTCGTGGACGGTTCGTAGAAAAGATTGGCAAGTATCTTCCCTTTAAGTAAGTCAAACGTCCCGACGCGCTCGACCATGCCGCGCATTTCATGCGCCACACCGAAGACGTATTCAAGGTCATCACGGCTGAATTGTTTGACGGAAATAATATCCTTGCCATACCAATCTGCGTTCTTGTTTTCGCCGAAAGGCAGGTGGGGGTTCGTGGAAGTTGTTGGCATGTGATTAGTCTCCTAGTCTTTTAGTTGATTAGCTTGATTCTGTTTCAAGAATTATTTTTTCGTCCGGTTATTCACTAAACGAAAGAGTTGCTTTGTTTTTCAAGCGCAATTCCGAATTCGGATCATGGCTTGGCAGATATATAGTGAGTCGCTGTTTCGCAAAACTCAAAATATGTTGCATGGTATCTACTGCCTGATTTGGGTTTGGGCTGACTCCATCGGGAATTTTTCGGAGCAGATTTTCTTCTGTATAGCTAGTATCGCCTGCAAGGAAATAATGGACGTCTTCCGAAGTAACGATCACGGAAACATGAGCAGGGGTATGCCCCGGCGTGGGAACAACCTTCACGTCACCCTTTGCAGTGACGTTCCATGACTTGTCAAAAGCACCAAACGCACCACCATCAAATTCAATCGGTTGCGGAGAGAACCAATTCGGGAAACGATGCGACAGATACCCATCGATTTGTCCGCGAAAGCCGTGTGTACGTTTGTATTCGGGCATGTTCACATGGATAGCGCTGTCAGGAAAGTCATGCAATCTGCCGGCATGATCAGTGTGCATGTGAGTCAAAATAACCTTAGTCACATCTTTTGAATAAATACCCATCTGTTTTAGTTGAGCGCCGATCTCTTGCTCAGGCTTTACCTGAAAGCGGACAGCTAAATTATAGTAAGGGTGCCAGCGTGGAAAATAACCAACTTCTGAAGTCCGTGCTGTTTCGCCTGTGTCCACCACGATGACACCTTCTTCGTGTTCAATAACCCATGCATAAATAGGTACTGGCGGCTGCACCCACTCCCTGCCAAATAATACATTGACCAAACGCCGTGCTCCAGCGCCTTTGCCGATGAGTTGATTTTTCTTGATCGCAACCGTACCTGTTTGAATCGCATGGATTTTCATAATTTACCTTTTACCTTTAATGTTTTTTATTCGAATTATCTGTCATCATGCCGATGATGGATATCCGGCATGTGGTCGTGCTCATGTTCCACAGCGGGATGTTCATGCTCGTGTGAGTGGACACCTTTGGTATTGTCATGTCCGTGCATGGGGTCGTCATGACCGTGACTATGGTCATGAAAAATAGCCGTATGAACATGTGAGTGAGAGTGGTTCTCGTTGATAAGCAGCAAAGCCCCACCCACCATCAAAACAACAGCGATGATGAAAAAGAACGAAGGAAATTCGCCGAACATAAAAATCGAAAGCAGCACACCCGCCAGCGGAGCCGTGCCATACAAAGCACTGGTGCGGGCTGCGCCGAGTCCACGCATGGAGCGGATGAAGAGCATGGTGCTCAAGCCATAGCTCAAAAATCCAAGAAGCAGGGTGCCAAAGATGGTCGTAAATGAAGGGAATGGATTGCCAAGCGACCAAGCCAGAATGAAGGAAAACGACCCGGCGACCAATCCCTTCCATGCTACGATGACGAGCGGGTCTTTGCCGGAGATATTACGTGTGAAATTATTGTCCAACCCCCAGAGCACGCAGGCGAGGATAACTCCCAATGCGCCGAGCGAAATTCCAAAGCCGCCGGAAAAATCAGTAGAGAGGAAAATACTTGCAAGGGTGATGACTAGGATCGCCATCCATGCGCGGCGACTGATGGCTTCTTTGAAGAATAACAAGGCAATGAGCGTTGTCCCGACGCCTTCAAAATTCAAGAGCAAGGAAGCCGTCGACGCAGGTGTGTTTTGCAAACTGACCATCAAGATGATCGGCGCAAGGATGCCGCCGGAGATGATCGCGCCTGCTAGCCATTTCACGTCCGCGCGTTGAATGCCTGCTTCAATTCCCTTGCGCTGCATTAATTTCGTCAATGTAATACCTGTTCCACTTCCGAGGTATAGAAACGAAGCCAGGAAAACCGGTGCAATATCATCAAGCAGCAATTTGGCAATAGGCGCGCTCGCTCCAAAGAACACGGCGGCAAGAAGGGCTTGCAGAATGAAAATGAGGTTTTTCGATTTCATGTTTTCTTCAACCCGAATAAATAGTTCACCAGTGGAAAGATGTTGATCAGCGGCTCTTCATACGGATGTGACCGCCGCACCGCGGTAATCGCCTCTTCGACTAACTCGCGCCTGCAATTCACTTCGATCTTGGACTCTACACTATAGGTGATTTCTCCTACTTTCCCATCGAAGGGATTGGCTCCTGGCAACGGGCGGAACGATCCTTGCACCTGCGAGATGGCAAAACAATGGTCATAATTCCCGACCACACCCACACCCACCTCCGCCAGCGCATCACGGACCTGGGCGACGTGTGTCTTTGGGGCAAAGATCTCTAGTAGCGTGTCAAGCATGAATTGATGGGTAGAGGCGTTTAAGTTTGAGGCGAGCATCCTCAGTTGCAAATTGCCAATTGACCGTAGCCTGTTTATTGTTCCGTTGGACCGTCCAAGCTTCAGTTTCACGGATCAGGATG
>JACPVC010000348.1 GCA_016191955.1 Chloroflexota bacterium | reverse complement strand
TCGGGACGGCTTCCGCGCGTGAGGATAAAAGGGACGCCTTTTTTGGCTACCTTGTCAAACACTACCCTAAATTGCCGCTGCAATTCAGTCACGCCAATGATCTGCTGTTTCATGCCTACCTCCATAATACATATTTCGATATGTATTGTAGCATAGAGCACTATTTCGTCTTCTCTTTGAAGTCACACAACTTGTTGATGGGGCATTGGGGGCACAACGGTTTCCTTGCATTGCACACCTCACGTCCCAAACGGATGATGTTCAGGTGCGCGGTGTAATACGTCTCTGGCGGGAAGATGGATTCGAGATGCGGGTGAGCCTGCTCCACGGTCATCCTTTCGGGGCGTAGACCGATGCGACCAGTGACACGATAGACATGTGTATCGACGGGGAAGGCGGGTCTGCCTAACGAAAAACATAAGACGATAGCGGCGGTCTTGGGACCTACGCCGTTGAACTTGGTTAACCAGTTGCGAGCATCTTCAATGGGCATGTCTGCGAGGAATTGCAGGTCGAGCGAGCCGCGTTCTTCAGTGATGGAACGTAACACTTGTTGAATGCGCGGACCTTTTTGATTCCCCAACCCTGCCGGTCTGATGGCTTCGATCACATCTTTTTCTTTGGCATCTCGCACGGACTCCCAGGTGGGGAGTTTGGTGCGCAAGGCTTCAAAGGCGCGGTCGCGGTTCACGTCGTTGGTGTTTTGCGAGAGGATGGTCGAGACCAGCTCATCAATGGCAGGCAGTGGGTTGCGCCAGATGGGTTCACCAAAGGCTTCTAAAAGGGTTTTATGGATTTGCAGAGCGCGCTGTTTGAGGTTTGTCATAGTGGGTAGGGGAAGGTGGACGTTTGCCTATTTATAAGATTTGTCTTCAGTTTAGTTTCGTTTCATTAAGGCTGGCGCGATGCACCTGATGCACGAAATTTTGTAATCAATTGTAGCGTATTCTCGATGACTTCACGATGCTTATCGTTGATGATGTCTTTGAGTAATTTTGCTGTCTCTTCATACATGTCAAGCGATGCCGTGCCGCGTGTTTTGTAGGCGGGGACGCCATCTTCAACGTCCATGCCGAAGGAGAGACGGAAGGAGCGTGTCCATGGGTGGTCACTGCCGAAGTGTTCTTCGAGGATGGCAAAAACGCGGTTCTCGGTTTGGATCATTAAGCCTGCCTGCACGAGAGCGGCAAAAGACAGGTTCTTGAACATGCCCCACGAAGCGTAAAGAACTTTTGATTCGTTATTTGTTTTCAGTCCGCTCATGATCTTGTGGGCTTCTTCGGCACAACTTGATAATTTATCAACTGCGTATTGATCCGCTGCAGGTTGCAAGCCTGCCCATTTAAAATCTTTCGCTGTCTGTTTGAGCTTGGCAAGTGCGCCGTTTTCGTCGGAGAGGATGTGCATGTTGCTCAGCCCCGGTACTGCCCAGACGGCGCGCTCGGGTTTTGTCAACGAGTCCAATTCGTCGGCGAGGCGGACGTATTTAACGCTGACCAGTTTCTCGTCGAAGATACGAAGCGTGTAGTCGTCCTTGGGCAGTTCATCCACGAAGATGTCAAGGTCCACGTCACTGAATTCGTCCTGCATCCCGCGCGTGTAACTGCCTGCGACAGAAATACCAATAACACCCGGTCGATTGAACCGGGCGATGATGGATTGAAGAAATGTGTCGTTTAGTTGCGTCATAATTTGAAAGAGGGGTACATCTTTCCTGTAACGAGACCCGCGTAATTCTTCAACGTCTTTTCAGGACCAAACCCCGCCAGGGCTTGCAACTGTGTTTCGTTGAGCGCGCCCAACTGCCGCAGAATCTCCAATGCCACAGGCGGGCGGACGCGAGTGTGACCTTCCAGATCGTTATCCATTGAATGCTTGTCGCCGTCTGTGACTTTGAAGGCGATGCCTACGCCTCGTTCGTGGATGACGCCGGGCATGATGCCGATGATTTGGAAACCTTCTGCGCCGCGTTTGGTGACGATCTTGCCCGATGCAAGCTTCATCAGTTCGGTATCAAACTCGCCGTGGTTGCTCACCATTTCAGGGTGAGACGTCATGGCGGTAGTGATCTTTTTGCAGGCAGCAGTACGGATTTCGGAGAGTTCGCGCGGGTCGCACATGCGCGCCATGCCGAGCGCGGCATGGAAGAGCGGCATGGCGAAGTTCGGCGCGGAACATCCATCGACGCCAGTTTGGATATCTTTCAGGTCGATGCTGCACATTTCAGAAAGCGTTTTGAGAATGCTTTGCTGGATCGGGTGATCGAGCGAGAGATAATTTTCCAGAGGAAGCCCGCGCATTTTGGCGAATGCCAGCATGGATGTATGTTTGCCGGAGCAGTTGTTGAAATTGGCGGTGGGGGCAATATTCTGTTGAATGACTTCGCGGAGTTTATGCGCATCGCCCGGTAAATGCGGACCGCATTGCAGGTAGCGTTCCTCGATGCCGATCTTTTTTTGCAAGGCTTGCACGGCATCGAGATGCATTTGCGAGGTCTCATGCGAAGCGCAAGAGATGGAGAGTTCACGCGGGGTGTAGTTGTAATGCTCCACGCCGCCCGCTTCTACAAAAGGCAGTGCTTGAAAGGGTTTGGCAGAAGAGCGTAAAAAGGCGACCGTGTAAGGGTCGCCGTAGGAATGGAGCAGGGTTCCGTCTGCTGTCGCCACTGCGATGGAGCCGAGGTGGGTGGCTTCGACGACAGACCCCCGTATCAGTTCAAGGAGTGGGAGAGGGGTATTCATTAATCTTCAAAGTTATGGCTGGGTGTGTGATGTTGGCGTGCATTGTAGTGCAGCAAGCCATAGCGCAGACGCTGGGCGAATTGCTTTTGCCGTGCTGCCGGCGCTTTGAACCACGTCAAAAGCGATGTGACCATTTTTTCCACGGCGGCGGGGTTGGGCTTTTTGCTGGTGGATTTATTCAGCTTGTCGTGAATGTGTTTGAGAAAATCATATTGGGCTTTGATGGCGCTGGTGGTCACCACACCGCCGCGGCTGCTGATGAAGGTATAACCTTTATAGCCCGGTTCCAGAAGATGATCGAGCGCCTCAAGCCAGGCTTTGAGGTTAGACCCGGCAAGAAAAGGTGGCTGATTCTTCATGACCATATCGCCAACAAATAATACTTTTTCTTCGGGTAACTTCACCCAAATCGAACCGCTGGATGGACCTGGGCGATGTTCCAACATCACAGGTGAACTCCCCCAGTGAAGGGTCATCTGGTCTAAAAAGGAAATTTCGGGGGGCGCCCAGCGCACACTGCCCAAACCGGGAATGGATTCCCAATCTGCGCCGGTCTCTTCGCCTTGGGCTTTGAAGGTGCTCGGACGCGCGCGGAAAATGTAGGCGGTTTTCTCGTGCGCCACCACGGTGCAGTCCATGGCGCGCGCGCCGAGGGTGCGGTCTGGATGGGCGTCCATGTTGACTAGCAACCGGTCGATGCCCCCGCCCAAATTCATGAGGGAGGCGCGCCAGGAACGGGCGTCCTCCGGAGATGGGGGAGCGTCGATCTGGACCAACCCGCGCGGTGTCACGATCACGCCTAACGTGACGCCGAGAAATTGATCTTCAATGAATATGTTCTTGGTGATTTCCTGCATGGGGTTCTGAGAAAAAATCCTTTCGGAGTTGTTTATAGTTCTTTATCCGGCTGGTCTGGCTTGAAGGTCAGGCGTCCGGTCTGGCGCTTGAGTTTACCAGTGGATTGCCGTTGTGCCACCGGCAGTGTGAGCCAAAAGGTGGTGCCTTTGCCAACTTCACTGTCGACCCAAATATCGCCGCCATGCGCATGCACTGCCAGGCGGCAAAATGCCAA
Organism: Chloroflexota bacterium; assembly: GCA_016191955.1. GTDB lineage: Bacteria > Chloroflexota > Anaerolineae > Anaerolineales > Villigracilaceae > Villigracilis. The sequence continues at coordinate 3,012 of JACPVC010000348.1, read as the reverse complement.
CCCCACGCCCAACCCGCCCTGTTTATTCTTGCCGCGCAGGCGGGTGAACTTATCAAAGATGCGTTCACGTTCGGCGGGCGGAATGCCGGGACCGTTATCGCGCACCCAGAATTTAACGAAGAAACCATCCTCGCTGGTTTGCGCGCCAACATCGATGCGCCCGCCGGCCGGGGTGAACTTAATGGAGTTCTCCAACAGGTTGGTCAACACACGATAGATCATGTCTACATCCACCCAGATCAACGGCAGGACGCTCAACGCGCGGTTGGTAAGTATATGCTGGCGGGCGGTCACCGACGGCTCTACATCGCGGATCGATTCGCGCACGAGCGCCACCGGGTCGATGGAGTTCTGGTCCACGATACGTTGCCCGGCTTCGAGGCGGTTGATATCCAGCAAGGAATTCACCAGGCGTTGAATGCGCCCCGTGGAATTCTTGGCGATGTTGAGCATCGAAAACAGGGTATCGTCTTCGGGCATGAGCGTGCTCATCATCTCGAGGCTGGAAACGATATTGCCAAGCGGAGAGCGTAGATCATGGAAGATCATCGAAGTCATATCGTCTCGCAGGGCATCCAGTTCTTTGCGCGAGGTGATATCTCTCATGATCCATTGAATGGATTCCATATCCTCAAACTCCACCTTGCGCGCATAGACTTCGACCGGCAATGCCCCGCCATCCCGCCGCAGCAACCCCGATTCATAGGTGCAGGGCGTTCCACTCTTGATGGTCTCGAAACTCAAACCGGCTTTATTCCAATTCACCTCGTGCAGTTGGTCGACGCTTAAGGTGCGAAGCTGGTCGTTGGAGTACCCGCTCAAAGCGACAGCCTGGCGGTTTGCCTCCAACACCCTGCCTTCCCAGTCGGTGATGAGGATCGGGTCGATGCTGTCTTCGAACAGTTCGCGGTAATGCCTGTGCGCGTTTTGAAGCTGCTCGAATAATTTGGAATTATCGATGGTCGTTCCGGCGAGACCGCCCAGACCGGTCATTACCACCAGCGCATCAGGGTCGAATGTGCCGGAAATGGGGTTGACCGCCTCCAACACGCCGATGACTTTTCCATGCAATTGGATCGGAGCAATAGCCACGGCACGCATCTCGACGCCGTTCAGCCTGTCTGCGTCTCCGAAGTTTGTGCCTTGTTTGACGGCTGAGATCACCAACCCACGCTTCTCGTGGATGACCTTGCCGATCAACCCCTGCCCAGCTGGCACACGGACTCCTGGAACACTGCCGGAGTTATTTCCCGCTGCAGCTTGGAAGATCAGGTCGCTGCTGACTTGGTCGATCATTCCCAGCGCCACCGTCTCCACTTGAAGCGCCTGCATGGTCTGGTTGAGGATGCGCCGCAACACATCCTGCATTTCAAGCGAGGAATTGATCGCCGCCGCTCCCTCTGCCAGCGCAGACATGACCCGCGCCGTGCGTTGGGTTTCGGTATACAAACGCGCGTTCAAAACAGCCACGCTTGCCTGGTCGGAGATGGCTTGCACCAATTCGAGGTGTTCTTCATTGAAAGCGTTGGGGACTGGATGTACCAGTGTCAACACGCCGACGAAGCGTTCGCGCGCCATGAGTGGCACACAGATCGCCGATTTAGGTCCGCTTTTTTCGATGGCATCGTCTGCGCGGCGCAGCCAGCGTTCGTCCTTGCTGGTATCTGGTACCAGGGCGGCTTTTTGGTTTTGTACGACCCAGCCTGCCAAACCCCGCTCGACCGTCTCGCGTAATTGTTGGGTGGTGTGATCGTGGAATTGTTTTCCGTACACAATGGTGGCATCGACGGGCTTGCCGAGATCATCCATCACGATGATGCTGCCGCGTTCCCCGCCCACATACTGAATACAAGCATAAAGTACCCGTTGCAATACCGTGCGCAAATCCAGCGCAGTGGCTACTTCACGGCTAACTTTTACCAATAATTCAAGAAGGGAACGGTTATGATCTTCGTTCATTACTAAGCCCGTTTAAGTATAGCCCCTTTGGTACAATTAATCCATGCCCTTGGATGTATCTAAAATAAAAGCATTGTGTTTTGATGTGGACGGCACACTCAGCGATACCGATGACCTGTATGTGCAAAAGGTGTCGAAGTTTTTCCCTCGTTTTCTCTTTAAAGATCCCGATCATGCGGCGCGACGTTTCGTGATGTGGGTCGAAGCGCCCGGCAATGCCCTGCTGGGTCTGGCAGATACGCTTCATCTCGACGATGAAATGGTCGCTGTGATCCACTGGCTGAATCGCCGCCGCAAGCATCCTTCAAAGGGATTCTTGCTCGTCCCTGGCGTGGATGCGATGCTGAAACATTTGCATGGACGCTATCCCATGTCTGTGGTCAGCGCGCGCGATGAAAAAGGCACGCTGGCGTTCCTCGAACAGTACGACCTCGTCAAATATTTCGATGTGATTGTCACCGGATTATCTGCTCGATTTACCAAGCCCTATCCCGACCCGATATTGCTTGCCGCGCAGAAGATGAACGTCGCCCCCGAAAACTGTTTGATGATCGGCGACACCACCGTGGATATCCGCGCGGGCAAATCTGCCGGCGCGCAAACCTTGGGTGTTTTGTGCGGCTTCGGCGAAGAACCTGAGTTAAGACATTTCGGGGCGGATGAGATTGTCGAAGACACGACCAAGTTGCTTGATTTACTGAAATAAATTATCGACGATAGATGGTCTTTTTACTTGCTTGAACCGCCGTTCTCAGCGACGGGACGCCGCAATGAGTATTGGTTTATTAGGACTTACGCAGTTCAAAATCTTTTGCCGCGAATTACACGAATTGTCACGAATTTTTTAAACCATTTACGTGAATTCGCGAAATTCGCGGCTTGCCCTTGGGTTTTGCGTAAGTCCTATTTATATAACTCACCTTACGCAGAAGTAGCGTAAACTGAGAGGATGAAGAGTGAAAAACTGCTTGATTTATACAGCGACTATCTAATCAGCGCGTTCGGACAAACGACTGCAACGGGGTTGTCGGAATTATTGAACGGCGAAATCAG
>JACPVC010000347.1 GCA_016191955.1 Chloroflexota bacterium | reverse complement strand
GCTTGGTTCGACCCTGCAACGCCTGTCTGATTGTTATACAAAATCTTGTCGCATTGGCAAACATGCAAATCTCGCTTGTACTTACCAGATGTTACTTGACCCGACTGCCCTATCCTTACGTTGATAGATATGGGGCGGGGTCACCCCGCCCCTACGAAATTAATCAGGAGTTCTCATGCACTACAACCTCGCCCTCATCGGTTTTGGAAATGTCGCCCGTTCCTTGGCGCGGCTGCTCATCCGCAAACAGGACTTGCTCAAGTCCAAACATGACGTCACGTTTTCTTTCACCGGCATCTCAACCGGGCGACACGGTTTCGCCGTCAACCCAAAGGGACTGGATATTCAAAAGGCTTTGGAACTGGCTGAAAGCGGAAAATCCATCTCCCCACTTTCCACTTTCCAGGTGGACGATTCCCTTGCCGTCATCCAACACTCTTCTGCCAATGTGATGTTCGAGAACTCCCCGGTCAACACGCAGACGGGTCAGCCTGCGCTGGATCACATCCGCATGGGGTTGGATTTGGGGATGCATGCCATCACAGCCAATAAAGGTCCGGTGGTGCATGGTTATCGTGAATTGACCGCGCTAGCGGAATCGAAGGGAAAAACATTCCGGTTTGAGTCCGCGGTTCTGGGTGGCGCACCCGTTTTCTCAGTCATGCGTGAGGCGTTCCCACTCGCAGAGTTGGAATCCTTCAAAGGCATCCTCAACGCCACGACCAACGTCATTCTCTCCCGCATGGAAAGCGGCGAGACCTACGAGCAAGCCTTGAAATACGCGCAATCCATTGGCTTGGCAGAGACCGACCCCACCAACGATGTGGACGGTTGGGATGCAGCCATCAAGGTCGCGGCGCTGGTGACGGTGCTGTGGGATACGCCGATGACGCCGCAGCAGGTGAATCCCACCGGCATTCGCGGAATCACATCCGAGATGATCGCCAAAGCCAAAGCGGACGGCAAGCGCTATAAATTAGTTTGCTCTGCTGAAAAAGTGGACGGAAAGATCAACGTCAGCGTTTCCCCGCAATTAGTCGATGCGTCTTCGTCGCTGTACGGAATGATGAACTCCAGCACCGGCGTCACCTTCCGAACCGATGTAGTGCTGGACTACTCGATTGTCCTCTCCGAGAAACCCGGCATGACGGGTGGACCGGCTGAGACAGCATACGGTCTGTTCGCCGATTTTGCGAATATTGTGAAATAAGAGCGTAGGGGCGCAGCAATGCTGCGCCCCTACGAAAAATTAAAATACCAACAAGATCACCAACGCCAAAATAGCGGGGACAGCTTGAATGTAAAAGATGCGCTTACTTACCGTGAACGCGCCGAAGATTCCCGCGATGATGACACAACTTAGGAAAAAGATTTTCACCGGGTCACCTGCGAACAATCCCCACAACAGACCGGCGGCGAGGAAGCCGTTGTACAGCCCCTGATTGGCAGCGAGCGTCTTCGATTGCTTGGCGAACTCCTCCGTCAGGCGAAAAGATTTCATCCCGCGCGGCTTGTCCCATTGGAACATTTCCAGATAAAGAAAGTAGAAGTGTAAGAGGGCGACGAGGACGATAAGAATGTCTGATACGATTTTCATGAGGTTCTCCTTGGGCAATGAGGTGACTGCTACTTTGAAAGTGACTGTCACCTGGAGTATAGCAGACTCTAAAAAGAACTTATAATCGACCATACTTTCTATATATTCGCGCACTACATCGGAGAAGAAAAATGGAAATTGTCTTTCTCATTCTTCTAATGGTTGCAGTTTTTGCAGGAATTGGGATAAGGGTTGGAATTAAAAAACAGAACGACGACCTGATAAATATTGCGGCCACTGTATTGATCCTTGTAATTATAGGGGCAATTTTATTTTGCGCACTCATTCTCTTTTTAAGCAGCTTAGCTCCCACTTAACTATATCAAGGGCGCGTCGCATATCATCCCCGTAGGGGACCAGACGGGTTGACTTTGTCTGTTCAATGAGATGAGTCTACAGGTTGGAGAATCAACCTAGGAAAGGTGCGACGCACCCCGCCAACCAAAACAGAACAAAAATTCTGTTATACTGCCTTTATTGTCATTCTGAGTGGCGCGAGGCGCCACGAAGAATCTCTCCCACTGCTTGGAAGTCTTGCTAATCTAGGGTAGAGACCCTTCGGTCGCGGAGAACACGCTCCCTCAGGGTGACACCAACAGGTGAAATCATGGCAAAAACAAAAACTCATACCCGATTTGTCTGCCAGCAATGCGGACGAGTCGCCGCATCCTACATGGGCAAATGCCCGCAGTGCGGCGCGTTCGACAGCATGGTCGAGGAAGTCGTTCATGATGAGCCGGTCGCGAAGAAGGGAGCGGGGAACGTTCGCGGCTTGAGCGGACGTTCGGAACCGCGTCCCATCTCCGAGGTCAGCGGAGATGAGGAAGATCGCGTCCACCTGCCCATTGGCGAGTTCGCGCGCGTGCTTGGTGGCGGCATCGTCCCCGGTTCCATTGTGCTCGTCGGCGGTGACCCGGGTATAGGTAAATCCACACTGATGCTGCAAATGGCGATGGAAATGGCGAAGGTTCAGCGCGTGCTGTATGTTTCGGGCGAAGAGTCGGAGCGGCAGATCAAGATGCGCGCTTCGCGTCTCTTCAACGGGACGAAAGACATGCCGAAGGAATTGCTGTTAGTGACGGAGACGAATCTCGAAGTGATCTTTGGTCACGTCCGCGAATCAAAACCGGACCTCTTGATTGTCGACTCCATCCAGACCACTTATCTCTCTGAATTGGACTCATCCGCTGGCTCGGTTTCGCAGGTGCGCGAATGTTCGTCACAGTTGCGCGAGTTGGCAAAGTCCAGCGGCGTGACGGTGTTCATGATCGGTCACGTCACCAAGGAAGGCGCGATTGCCGGTCCGCGTGTGTTGGAGCATATCGTGGACACGGTTTTGTATCTCGAAGGCGACCGCTTCCAGGCGTATCGTCTTTTGCGTTCTGTGAAAAATCGTTTCGGCGCGACATCCGAAGTGGGTGTGTTCGAAATGCGCGAAGGCGGCATGATCGAAGTGACCAATCCGTCTGAGGCGTTTTTGGCGGAGCGACTTGTGAATGCCGCAGGCTCGTCCATTGCAGTGACGATGGAAGGGACGCGTCCGATCCTCGTGGAAATTCAAGGATTAACCTCACCGACTCAATTTGGCAACGCGCGTCGCACCCCCAACGGCGTGGACTTCAATCGTTTATTACTCATCACCGCCGTGTTGACTCGCCGGGTCGGCTTGAAACTTGCCGAGCAGGATGTCTTCGTCAACGTGGTGGGCGGAATTCAGATCGACGAACCCGCCGCAGACTTAGCCGTCGCTGCTGCCATCGCTTCCTCATGGAAGGATGTGCCCGTCCGCGCCGAGGCAGTCTTGATCGGTGAGATCGGTCTGGCAGGCGAACTACGCATGCCCGGTCAGATGGTGGCGCGTTTGAAAGAAGCGCAGAAACTTGGCTTCAAGACTGCCATCGTCCCTAAAGCAATTCGCAAAGGTGAAGAATACCCAAAAGGAATTGATATCGTCGAAGTCCGTTCGTTGGATCAGGCATTGAACGCGGCGTTGAAGAAAGAGAAGTAGAAAGTGGGGAGTGGAAAGTGATGAGAAATGAGTAACGAGGAATTAAGAAAGAAGAAGAAAGAGAGTTGAAATGTGCAGAAGCATTAAACCCCTTAGAAATATGGATCATCCCGTCACCGAGCAGGAGATCTACGAAGCTGCCCTGCAATACGTGCGCAAGGTCAGCGGATACCGCAAGCCGTCCAAAGTCAATGAAGAGGCGTTCAATAAAGCGATAGAGGAAGTGGCAGAGTCCACACGAAAAATATTAAGTACCATCATCACGGTTAATAACACTGATCCAAAAACATTGTGAATTACGTTTAGAAGGGTTCATCTACACAGGAGGTAAATTGTGGATATGAAATGGCTCGCCGATTTTTCAGCAACATATGCAAATGCTATTTCTGCATTTGCTGCATTAGGAGCACTCTTCCTAACCTTAGGAACTCTATGGTATCTAAAAAGTGAGTTTTCTGCTAAATATCGTCCTTATGTAAAGCCGATAGTAAATATAGAAGAAATTTATGGAAAGAAAGGTTTTTCGTTTTACGTTTTGATCAAGAACGTCGGACCACATCCTTGTTATTGTAAGTTATCAAAAATAAACTTAAGAATCGGAGATGAGAATTATTCAACCCCTGATTTAGCGAATTGGATATTAACTGCTCCGCAAGACGTTGTAGACTCTGTGCCAGTTGGCAACATAAACAAATTAGGATTAAGTAGAATTAGAAAAGGCAGCTATAGGGAGAGCCGAATCGAGATTTCTTTTGTGATTAGTTCAAAATCCATAGACCATCGTTTCAATGAAACAACAAGATTTGTGTTTGAAATAGATGTTTTAGGCAAAAAACCTATTGCTGTTTTCAGACCCGAATGGATAACCCCGGGCAAATAACTTATTATAAAAACGCAACCCCTCCCCGCTTTCCGTCGTATACCTCTTCAGGCATTAACCTGAGGAGGTTTTTCTTATGTATCGTAAACTCATACCCTTTATCGCGATTCTTGCGCTGACGACCCTGGCATGTGGATTTGACATTCCCCAACCGCCAACACCCGGACCCGATGTGACCGAGGATATCAACGTTAAATACCCAGACGCCGAAGAGATCAACTTGAAGCTCAAATTTGGCGCAGGCGAATTGACCCTCAACCCCGGCGCGTCTGTGCTTGTGGATGGAACTGCCACTTACAACTACGATGAACTCAAGCCGCAAGTCACCACCGATGGCGGTGATGTCGAAGTCCGCGTTGGGGATAAAGACTTCAATATCCTTCCTAATCTCAACGACCTCAAGAACGAATGGGACTTGAAACTCGGCGACCAGCCCATGAACCTGTCCATTAATTCAGGCGCATACGACGGCAAAATGGAGTTGGGCGGACTCTCGCTGACCCGCCTCGATATTTCAGACGGCGCGGCGAACGTGGAACTCTCTTTTTCAGAACCGAACCCGGTTGAGATGGATACCTTCACTTACAATACCGGCGCATCAGACGTGAAAATCATCGGCTTGAGCAACGCCAATTTCAGCCTGTTTGATTTCTCTGCGGGTGCAGGCGACTACACCCTCGATTTTTCCGGCGAACTCCAACGTGATTCCTCGGTCAAGATCGAGTCTGGGCTGAGCAACGTCATCATCATCGTCCCCGAAGGGGTAGACGCCGTGGTCACAGTGCAGGGAGGGCTGTCGAATGTGAACGCAACTTCCGGCTGGGAAAGAAGCGGGAATGATTACATCCAAAAGGGCGAGGGTTCCACGCTCACGTTTGTCATCGAAATGGGGGTGGGCAATCTGACTCTGGCACGCTAGGCGGGCGCTTTACGGATCACGCATCACGGATTACGCAATACGTAATCCGTGATGCATAAAAAAACAAATATCCCAATTCCGCGCGAAAGGTCATAATTCATCCATGACCTCTATCACTTGCCTTGTAACGACAATCACAATAAAATCGTGTTTGTAGGTAATTTTTGCCTACTATTAAGTGAGGTCATCATGCAAATCACCCGTCAAGCCGATTACGCTGTCCGCGCTGTGTTGCACCTTGCCCGCAACGGCGAAACCCGCACTGCCACCAGCGTTATTGCCGAAGAGCAAAGAATTCCGCCTTCCTTCCTTGCGAAGATCATCTCGCAGCTTTCCATCGCTGGGTTGCTGCACACCTCCCGCGGCGCGCGCGGCGGCGTGACACTCGCACGCGAACCGAAGGAGATTACCCTGCTCGAAGTCATCGAAGCCATCGACGGTCCCATTCAACTCAACGAATGCGTGGGCGACACTGGCACTTGTTCCTTCGATGATAATTGTCCGCTGCGCCCGGTGTGGTGTGAAGCGCAGGAGCAGTTGGTCAACCGTTTGAAAGGAACCAACTTTGCCGATATGATCGCCAAACAGGCTGTCGCATAACGTCAAAGAAAACAGAGCCTCTCGGCTATAATAGCCGGGAGGCTTTTTTATTTCACCGCAAGGATGGAACCATGAAACAACACCGTGGAGTTTTGATCGCAACCCTGCTTGGGATAATTACCCTGGCTTGTGCCATACCGGGATTACAACCCGCCTCTTCGATTCCGCCGACGCCTGATACACGACTTGAACGCATGGTCGCTGAGACCGTCTCCGCTGCCCTTGTGTTGACCCAGCAAGCCGCGCCGACAGCCACCGAAGTTCCCTCCGCCACTCCTGTGCCGACCATTACGAATACGCCTGTTGTTGCTGCCACGTCAACCCAATCTGCCGAAAGCGTGCTGGATAAAAACACAGACGGCACAAGTTCCTTCATCGACTTGAACGGTAAATATCAAATGACCGTTCCCATGCAGTGGCTTGTGTTGCGCATCAACGCCCCTGAATATGATATTGCCCTCACCCTGCCCGAAGCTTCAGATCCCGCCATTCAACGTCAGTTTTCGATCATCAAAGAGCAAGACCCGAACGTCTTCCGCCTTTTCATGCTCGATATCGCCGAAGAACACATCGATAACGGCTTCGTGACCAACATCAACCTGGTGTGGGACCAGCAAATGGAAGTGTCCCTTGCCAGCGATACCGACATCAAGGGCATTGCCGCTACGCTGCCCGCCTCATTGCAAGGCGCCCAGGTGAAGAGCACCGAGATCAAAACCACAAAGAGCGAAATCATGTATGGGGTCATCACAATCCTTACCCCCCTTTCCTCACAAAATGGCGCCAAACTCACGGTCTACCAAAAGATGGCGTTCTTCGACCTGCCCACCGGCACATTGACCGTCACCCTCTCCACCACCGAAAAATGGCAAAGCACTGTCGAGCCGTCCTTCGACGAATTAATCGAATCGTTCATCGTATTGGAATAAGGGAAATAAATGATGATGAAGGATGGAATTCTTACCAAGTTTACACTTTGTGTTGTTATATGTGCTTCCCTATCCTGTAGTTTTTTCTCTACAGGAAACGAAAAATCGTCAAATTCAGGTTCCAGTTCTAAAGTTGTGTACGACAATGGAATAGAGGTCGAAATACTCGCGAATGGGAAGGTACTGGTAATTGATAGGCAGGGGAATTATGGGTTGGGGTTACCCGAAAACTGGATTGCAGGAACAAACGACGAGAAATTCTTCCAACCAGTAAAAGATGCAGCTCATGTTCATCCATTTGTCGGCATCGCATTTGGGGGAGTGTTGGAAAATCCGGGTGCTGCTCGTATTTTTGCTTTTGACTCATCCCCTAGTCATCTGACCAGTGATTTATTTTCAATAATAACGGTAGCATCTGCATTAGATGCAAGTTGCCTTAACATGCCAATTTCCGAGATTGGAGACGCTGCTTCGAAAAACTTGCTAGCAGGTTACCCGAACGCAAGTTTATTAGAATCTAAAGAGGGTGAGTCGCAATTTGGCTCCCCTTGGATGTATTTCTTTACTATCATAGAGTCTCCTGATACTTTTACCGCATACACCGGATTAGCTGTTGCCAAAGCAGGAGATGCCTGTCTGAAAATTAACTATGTGACAGATAATAAAGATTTAAATGTTTTTTCTGAGCTTGAATTTACTCTTAATTCACTCGCAGGAATTGAATAATCTTTTCAGGAGCACAGAATGTCCACCTCTCGCATTATTCGCGCGCCGCGCGGCACACAACTGACTTGCAAGAACTGGCTTAGTGAAGCTGCCTATCGCATGATCCAGAACAACCTCGACCCCGAAGTGGCGGAGAAACCCGAAGACCTCGTCGTCTATGGCGGACGCGGCAAAGCTGCGCGTAACTGGGAATCGTTTGATGCCATCCTTGAATCGCTGAAAAATCTCGAAGCCGATGAGACGTTGCTTGTGCAGTCGGGTAAGCCGGTTGTCGTTTTCAAATCCCACAAGGATGCGCCTAAAGTTTTGATCGCCAACTCCAACATCGTGCCGCACTGGGCGACGTGGGAAAAGTTCGACGAGCTGGATAAAAAGGGACTCATCATGTACGGGCAGATGACCGCCGGTTCATGGATCTACATCGGCACGCAGGGCATCTTGCAAGGGACGTACGAAACCTTCGGCGCGCTTGCCAAACTCAAGGGTTGGGGCTCGCTCAAAGGCAAGTTTGTTTTGACGGCAGGACTCGGCGGCATGGGCGGCGCTCAGCCGCTCTCGATCACCATGAACGAAGGCGTGGGTCTCATCGTCGAAGTGGACCCCGAACGCGCCGAACGCCGCCGCGCCATCGGCTACGTGGACATGGTCGTGGACAACCTCGAAGAAGCCATGACGCTTGTGGAAGAAAACGTCAAAAGCAAAACTCCCAAGTCCATTGGCTTGATCGGCAACGCCGCGGATGTGTACGACGAACTCTCAAAGCGTGGAATCATTCCCGATGTAGTGACAGACCAAACGTCGGCGCATGAGGCGTTGTTCTATGTCCCTTCGGGGGTGTCGGTGACGGCGGCAAATCAACTGCGAGTCGAAAACCCTGAAAAATATAAATCCCTGGCGATGGACTCGATGGCGAAGCATGTCCGCGCCATGCTCGCCTTCCAACGCGCCGGCGCGGAAGTATTTGATTATGGCAACAACCTGCGCCAGCAGGCCTACAACAACGGCGTGAGCGATGCCTTCGAATTCCCCGGCTTTGTGCCCGCTTACATCCGCCCGCTGTTCTGCGAAGGCAAAGGTCCATTCAGGTGGGTCGCTCTCTCCGGCGACAAGGAAGATATTTACGCCACCGACCAAGCCATCATGGAGCTCTTCCCTGAAGATGCGCATTTGCATCGCTGGTTGAAGATGGCGCGTGAGAAAGTTCCATTCCAGGGGCTGCCTTCACGTATTTGCTGGCTGGGTTATGGCGAGCGCGTCAAAGCTGGTTTGAAATTCAACGAACTCGTTGCCACTGGAAAGGTCAAAGCGCCCATCGTCATCGGACGCGACCATTTGGATTCGGGTTCCGTTGCATCCCCCAACCGCGAGACCGAAGCAATGAAAGATGGCTCCGATGCCATCTCCGATTGGGCGATCCTCAACGCGCTGATCAATGCCGTCGGCGGTGCGACGTGGGTCTCCTTCCATCACGGCGGCGGCGTGGGGATGGGGTATAGTCAACATGCCGGGCAGGTCATCGTCGCAGACGGGACGCCCGAAGCCGCTCAAAGGTTGGAACGAGTCTTGACGACCGACCCAGGCATGGGCGTGGTAAGACACGCCGATGCAGGCTATGAAATCGCCGTTGAAGCGGCCAAACGTCACGGGTTGAAAATGCCGATGCTGAAATAAGTCCGCTAATCCACGCCAATCTGCGCGAAAAAAGAATTAGCGAAAATTCGCGCAGATTGGCGGAAAAACCCTGGAGCTTCTCCCTGAAACGCCTTACCGTTTTCCTGCTCGCATTCATTCTCGCCGGTTGTGGAATCCTCCCCAATATCTGGGGCAGCTCCCTGCCGCCTGTGCCCACGCCCACCGGCTTTCCCACCGATACGCCCACCATCACACCGACATCCAAAGCGACTCTCACTGCCACCATCACGCCTACCACCACAGCCACCTTCACGCCAAGCCCCACCTTCACAGCCACCGCCACACCCCTGCCATCACGCGCGGATATCAAACGCGCCATCATCATCAGTTTCGATGGTCTGCGCCCCGACGCCATCGATGAAGCGCCCATGCCCAACCTGATGGCATTGCGAGCCGAATCTGCGCAAGCGCCGCTCACTGCGCGCACCATCGACTATCCCGCCACATCGCCCAGCCACGCCTCCATGATTACAGGCATGTGCATGGAAAATCACGGCGTGATCTACAACAAATTCTTTATGTACATGGGCTATGCCAAGGGACCGGACGTCTTCCAACTCGCGCACGATGCGGGCTTGCGCACCGTCATGATCGTCAGCAAAGATAAACTGCGTCAACTGGCCGAGCCTGAAACGACCGATGTCTTTGAGGTTGCCTATGGCGAGCCCGCCATTCAAAAAGCTGCGATCCCGCAGATCGAGCAGGATTTTGGGCTGATGTTCATCCACTTCGCCACGCCAGATAATCGCGGGCACAAATACGGCTGGATGTCCGGTGAATACTTCAAAGTCCTGCGCGATGGCGATGCCGTGCTGGGCGAGATCATCAAGACGTTGAAAGATAACGGGCTTTACGACAGCACCTTCATCCTCGTCACCTCCGACCACGGCGGGCACGACAAGAATCACATCGGCACACTCATCGAAGACTATCGCATCACCTGGATCACCCACGGACCCGGCGTCATCCCGCAGGAGATTGATTTACAGCTTTACACCTTCGACACCGCCCCCACCGTTGCCTACGCCCTCAGTCTCCCTTTGAAACTGGACGAGTGGGATGGCATCCCCGTCTACAAGATCTTCGGCGAAGACCAGCTCAAGATACACGAAAAATATCCCTGCAAAACCTAGAAGACATCCCTCTATATGATTCGACAACTCCGATTCCTGGCTCTGCTCTCGATCTTTCTGCACGCCTGCGTCTCTGCTTCCGCCTCACCTCCCACGCTGACGCCTGTTCCGCCCATCCCCACAGCGACTCTAACGCCGAGTCCTTTGCCGCCCACGCCCGAAACACCCCAACCTACACAAACACCGGCGCCCTCCCAGCCCATCTCACGCGTTATGATCGTCACCTTCGACGGTCTGCGTCCCGACGCCATCGATGCCGCCGACATGACCAACGTCAAGGCGCTCATGCAAAGCGGAGCCTACACCCTGCATGCGCAGACCATCATGCCCAGCACCACCCTGCCCGCTCACGCCTCGCTGGTCACCGGGGCATGCCCTGCCAAACACGTCGCACGCTGGAACGAATACGTGCCACAGAACGGGTACGCCCTCGGCACTGACATCTTTGACCTCACCCGCTCCGTCGGCTTGCGGACGGTGCTTGTCGTTGGCAAGGAAAAACTGCGCCAGATCACCGAAAGCACAGATTTCTTCGGCTTCGTCGATAACACCGATGAGGAAAAAGATATAACCACTTTGGATAATATGGCAGTTGAACAAATTCAATTGGGATTCGGGCTGATGCTCGTTCACTTCCCCGATGGCGATGTAGTTGGGCATGAATATGGCTGGTTGTCCAAGCAGCAACTGCGCGCGTATCATACCAATGACCAGTCGTTCGGTCAGTTCATAAAGGTTATGAAAAGCAGCGGCTATTACGACGGTACGCTCTTCATCATCACCTCCGACCACGGCGGCGCATTGACCGACCCGCCGCACGGCACAGACATCCCCGAAGCCATGACCATCCCCTGGATCATCAGCGGACCACAGGTCGTCCCCGGCGAATTGAAAACACAAGTCTATATTATGGATACCGCCGCCACCGTCGCATTCGCGCTGGGTCTGCCCATGCAACCCGAATGGGACGGCGCTCCCGTCTACGAAGCCTTCGGTTTGCCCGTCGACCCGCTGCGTCAGGGCGGTTGCACAGGTGTGACGCCGTAGGTATAAGACTCAAAACTATCTATCAAGTAGGCGTCAGGTGTAAAATAGAACCGTGAAAATCTACCTTGACATTTGTGCCATCCAAAGACCTCTCGATTCATATTCGCAAATTCGAATCGCATTGGAAGCAGAAGCCGTCTTGGGTATTTTGGCTCTTTGTGATGAAGGAAAACTTGAGTTGGTTTCTTCCGACATTCTGATTTACGAAACCGAACAAAACCCACTACCCATCCGGCAAGAGCACGGATTCGCAGTTCTCGCAAAAGCCAAAACAACGATCACATTGACAGAATCTGCCAAGACAAGGTCGGCAGAATTAGTGCGATTTGGATTAAAACCTATTGACGCGCTGCATGTTGCCTTGGCAGAGTCGATTAAAGTAGATTATTTTTGCACTTGCGACGACCGGCTTATCAAAGCATCAAAACGCATAAACGATTTACAGGTAAAGATTGTCTCCCCACTTGAACTGATACAGGAGATTGAAAATGATCACGGAAATTAAACCTCTCGCAGAAATCAACCAACAAGCCATCCGCCTGCTTTATCAAGAATTAGGCGTGGTTAATGCTGTTCGTTTCTTACGTCAATTCACCGTAGGTTTCGGGGATTATACGCGGGAACGTGACACCCTGTTTGCTAACAAGAAATTGGAAGATATTATCAACGAGATCGAAAAGAAACAAAACAAACCTTCCTAAACTTCCATGACACAAACCTACGATGCCATCATCATCGGCGCAGGTGTGATGGGCGCAAGCATCGCCTTCCACCTCGCCGAACGTGGACTCAAAGTTGCCATCCTCGAGCGCAAGGTGACAGCTTCCGGTGCAACCGGTCACTCAAGCGGACTCGTCCGCATGCACTATGATCTCGCTGCTGAATCTCACCTGACGTTTGCGAGTTATAAAAACTATTTCAGCGTTTGGAAGGAACGTGTGGGCGGAGAATGTGGCTTTCAGCAAACCGGCTTCCTGCAAGTTGCCAAGCGTGAGCATGAAGATAAATTGCGCGGCAATGTTGCCAATCAGCAGAAGATCGGCATCAATACGTCGGTCGTCTCTGCCGCGGACGTGAAGAAACTTTTCCCCGACCTCGTCACCGAACATTTCGACTTCGCCGCCTACGAACCCGACTCGGGCTATGCCGATGCGACGCTGACCACCAATTCCTTTCTTGAGTCTGCGAAACGCAACGGCGCGACGCTGCTGCAAAACTGCGAAGTGACCGCCATCCACATCGGTGGCGGAAAAGTAAGCGGCGTGAGCACAACCAAAGGCGACTTCTCAAGCCCGGTCATCGTCGATGCGGTGGGACCGTGGGCGAAACATGTCGCAAGCCTGGCGGGTGTCGATGTCCCGCTCGTCACATGGACTCACGATGTCGCCTTCCTGCACCGCCCGCCCACGCTTGGCAAAATCCCGGCTGTGATCGATGACGTCATCAACTGTTACTTCCGACCCGAGGGCAGCGCGCTGATCCTTGCCGCGGGGGAGGATGAAAGCCTGCGCGGCGAAACGCCCGACGCCGAAGACCAAACACCCACGCCGACCTTTCTCGAAAAGCTGATCGACGCGATGGCGCAGCGCATCCCGAAGATCGAAGAGAGCGGCTTGCACTCCATCCACGTGGGGCGCGACGGCATCACCCCCGACCAACGCGCGATTTATAGCGGCACAGAATTGGTCGGCTTTTATCTCGCTTGCGGCTTGAGCGGAACGGGATTCAAGACTTCCCCTGCCGCAGGCGCAAGCATGGCAGAGTTGATCCTGGATGGCAAACCCAAAACTGTGGACATCACGCCATTTCGATTCAGTCGTTTCGCCGAAGGTCAATTGCTCGAAGGCGAATACGGGTATGGGCATATTTGGAAATGATTCTTTACCGCTAAGACGCGAAGGGCGCAAAGGAAAGAAGAAAGAGGAAAGACTGCGGATGCATTTTCGCCTCTGCAGTCTTTATTTAACCCGCACGTTTCGGAGTCAGCCGAGATTGACGCAGTTTCGACAAGCATTTTCTTCCTGTGACGCTTGTCTTTAGTTTGTAGGAAGCAAAACGACGATGGGAATTAGGCGTTCAGTACGCTTTTGATAGTCACCATAGCCAGGTGCAATTTCCATTAATTTCTCCCATAAACGTTGGCGCTCAACGGAGTCAGCTACACTGGCTTTGACTTTAATAACTTGCTTCATGACTTGAATGGTGGTGTTCGGATTATCGGTCAGATTGTAGTACCATGCGGGGTATGCGCCAAATGCTGTATAAGAAGCAATAATGACATAACTGTCATCATTAATAAAATAGCCAAGTGGATTCGTGTGAGCTTTGCCGGTTTTGCGTCCAGTGCTGTTGAGCAATAACAACCCAAATCCCCGCGTTCCACTGCTACGACCGCCTATTCGCCCTCCCGTCAGGCGATAAATGTAAACGTGAATGCGCATAAAGAGTTTGAAGAAATTTTTCATGAAGTTAAGTAAATGCTCCTTTCAATTTGAGTCTATATTTTTATACCTGGTTAGTTATGATTTTGCATCTCACTAGCCCGCTTTGTAATTCATGCATTTCTAGGAAGAGAGGCCCACCTTTAAATGCAGACTCTTAGAGCACTCGCCGACCGTCGTAGTTGACATTTCCCCGCCCTGGCATGACTGCATCGGTATTAATGCCAAAAGATACAATGTAAGTTGGCGTGAGACGAATCATATCTGACGCAAATCCTTTGTTAATTGTGTTGCCGCCTTCCGAAAACGCCTCAACTGTTCCGCGTACCTCGACGAAGCGAGGTTGCCAAGGTGGTAAGACATCGTCAACGACAAAGGCGACACGACCATGCCGCAGGGCATCACGATATTTTTTGGAGGTTGCGAAATTGTGTCCCCCAATATCGATGGCATCGTGCTCCGGATTGTATCGGAAACCAACAGGAACAACGTGCAGGTCACCTTTAGAATCGACCGTCGCCAATCTGCCTAAACGCTGGCTTGTTAGATATTCAATCTCTTGTGGGGTGAATCGGTTCATTTTGTACTCCCGGGGATTTCTGCTGAAAGATTTGCTAAAGCAGTACATCCTGTGTTCTTTATATATTTTTCTCATTCTGCGCTGAAAATTCTAAGGAGTTTACTTTTAATTAGTGACTGAGTATATTAGCAAAAAGGCTAGGACTACCTAACTAAATAGCTAGGTGGTAACAAATGTATTTATGTAAATCTATGTGCGGGCTAACACAGCATCCGCCTATTTTTTGGGGTTTGATACAAGCTCAAACATAAACGCGACTCTGGGTGAAAGGCGGTGCGACCTCACCCCGATTGTGATAATGAATCGGCGTGTCCGTTTGCCCCTCTCCTAAATGAGAGGGCATTGTGTTGATTTCTTTTCTGTGTGATGAGTTTGTTGAGTTTTCAAGTCTATGTTTGATTTCGGGATGGCTTTGGCTTCTCCCCCTTGGGGGAGACGGGAGAGGGGTCAGGTAGCCAGACCTGACAGGTTTTCATAGAACCACGCCTAACTCGAACCATTGTCCATGCCAGGGTTATGGTCAACTTGGGTCACGCGGAAATGTCGCCACGGTGCCACGCGATGCCCGTCAGGCCTTGGATATAACCAAACAAAACGAGACTGTGGGTGAAGCGCAGTCCCGTTTTTGATTCGACAATGATACATTTGGAGTAGCGAACAGGCATTCGGGTAAAATAAACTTGGCGCATGGTCGCCAACTTTCAAACCATGCAAGATTATTCGTACTGTATTGAGAACGTCAAACTCTATATCCGCGAGCACATCAACGAACCGCTCCAGCGGGAGGTACTTGCGGAAGTGGCGGGATTCTCCATCCCTCACTTCCATCGTGTTTTCACCGCACAGACGGGTGAAAGCGCCGCCAGTTACGTCCGCCGTATGAGGTTGGAACGCGCGGGGCGAAAACTCCGCATGGGCGCAGTGGACATCACCGAGGTTGCCTTCGCCGCAGGCTATGAATCGCACGCGGCATTCGGCAAGGCGTTCAAACAGCAGTTCGGTCTCAGCCCCAGTGATTTTCGTCAACTCGATTGCTGGGCGGCGACTCAAATTTTAACGAAAGGATAAATCAAAATGAAGATCAAACTGTGCAGCGTTTCGATAGATGACTATGATAAGGCATTGAAGTTCTATACCGAGATCATGGGCTTCGTCCTAAAGCGGGATATTCCCCTGGGAGGGGACGCCCGCTGGATCACCGTCGTCTCGCCGGACGAGCTGAATGGCACCGAACTCCTGCTCGAGCCGAATGCCGATTACCCCGCCATGAAAGCGCTCAGGGAATCACTCATTAAAGATGGCATCCCTTTCACAGCCTTTGAAGTAAGCGACATTCAAAAGGAATATGAGCGCATGAAGAAACTCGGTGTGGAATTCACCATGGAACCAACCAACATGGGTTCAACCACCGTGGCAGTGCTGAACGATACCTGCGGGAATCTGATACAGATTTATCAAGTCATGAGCGGCTAAGGAGCAATGAAACATAAAACGGGGCTGCGGGTGAAACGCAGTCCCGTTTTTGATTCACCTCAAACCCTGCTAAAATTCCAATATGATTATCTATCGCCGTGCCACCCCCACAGACGATTTCACCACCTTCACGATATTCCGCAAATCGCTGGAGGATTTCAGCCAGCGCACGGGAGTACAAGCCATCACCGGCGCAAATGACCCGTTGAAAAAGGAAAGCCTCTGGGAAAGCCGCCGTCCGTTTTGGGAACATCTCTCGCGTACCAGCGACAATTACTGGCTCGCCGAAAAGGACGGGGACGTCATCGGGTATGCCCGCAGCATCCTGCGTGGGGACCACCGCGAGTTGACTGAGTTCTTCGTCGCGCCGGGGAATCAATCTGCGGGCGTGGGCAGGGAACTGCTCCAGCGTGCTTTTCCGAAGGATGCGCCCCATCGTTCCATCATCGCCACACCCGACCTGCGTGCCCAGGCGCGTTATCTCAAGGCGGGAGTCTATCCCTTCCTCACCGAACTTTATTTTGAACGCGCGCCAGAACCTGTCACCGTCAAAACCGACCTCGTCATCGAAACGCCGGATGCCGCGACTGCGCCTATCGCAATCATCAGCGACATCGATCTGGAGATCATCGGTCATCGCCGCGATGTGGACCATGAATTCCTGATGAGCGACCGCAAATTGAATATTTATAAGCGCGGCGATAAGGTCGTCGGCTATGGTTATATTCAAAGGGATTTGTACGGTCCGTTCGCGTTGCTGGACAATAAAGATTTCCCGGCTGTTTTGGCGCACGCAGAGAATGAGGCTTATGCCATGGGCGCAGCGGCGGTGGGGTTCGAAGCGCCCACCGTCAACACCGCTGCCATCGACTATTTGCTAAACCGCGGCTATCGCCTCGAAGGCTTCATGGGTTCCATTATGTCGGAAGAGCCGTTTGGAAAATTCG
>JACPVC010000064.1 GCA_016191955.1 Chloroflexota bacterium | reverse complement strand
CTTTTCAGCGGGGATCGGTCTTGTAGTTATTTCGATTTCTTCCTGGCTACTTTTTTGGCACCTTTTTTCACACTCTTCCTGGCAACAGGTTTCTTCGCAGCCTTAGCCTTCTTTATAGGCTGATGTTTCAACGCAGCATGAGCCGCGGCGAGACGTGCAATCGGCACACGGAACGGCGAACAGGAGACGTAGTTGTTGCCGATCATGTGACACCACTCGATGGACTCAGGGTCACCGCCGTGTTCGCCGCAGATGCCCACTTCGAGTTCGGGGCGGGTCTTGCGTCCTTCGAGGATCGCGCTCTGCATCAGCTTGCCCACACCATTGCGGTCGAGGGTCTGGAAGGGATTCTTCACCAGAATGCCCTGCTGAACATAGGTGACCAGGAAGTTGCGTTCGGCGTCATCGCGGGAATAACCGAAGGTCATCTGTGTGAGGTCATTGGTACCGAAGGAGAAGAACTGCGCCTGGGTGGCGATGTGGTCAGCGGTCACTGCGGCGCGCGGGATCTCGATCATGGTGCCGAACTTATAGGCGAACTTGATCTTCTTTTCCTGCATTACGGCTTTGCCAATGCGTTCAAGGCGCGGCTGGATCCATTCGAGTTCTTTCACGGTTCCGGTCAGCGGGATCATGATCTCCGGCTTAACCTTGATACCGCGCAGGGTACAGTCGGCGGCGGCCTCGAAGATGGCGCGGACCTGCATTTCCACGATCTCAGGCATCGAGATGCTCAAACGCACACCGCGCAAACCCATCATCGGGTTGGATTCGTGCATGCCCTTGATGGCTTCGAGAAGTTTTTCCTTTTCTCCCAGTCCTTGGGTCTCACCCTTCACACGCATCGTGATGACTTCTTCCAGAAGTTTTTCTTCATCGGGCATGAACTCATGCAGAGGCGGGTCGATCAAGCGGATGATGACCGGGTAACCGTCCATCGCTTCGAAGAGACCGTCAAAGTCCTTGCGTTGATGCGGCAGGAGCAGGTCGAGTGCAGCGGTGCGTTCTTCGCTGGTTTCAGCGAGGATCATGCGCTGTACGATCGGCAGGCGTTCGGGTTCAAAGAACATATGCTCGGTGCGGCACAGACCGATACCCACAGCTCCGTACGAACGAGCACGGCGGGCATCCTTCGGATAATCGGCATTTGCCCAAACCTGTAAACCACGGGTCGGGTAGCCTTCTGCCACAGCTTCACGAACGTTCTTGCGCGCGGAAATTTCATCTGCCCATTTGAGCAAGGTCATCAATTCTTTCTGCTCTTCGAGGGAAGGTTCAGAGGTGGGAATTTTTCCGGCGAATACTTTACCGGTCGTACCGTCTACGGAAACCCAATCACCTTCTTTGAGGGTGATATCACCGACGTTCATGACGCGTTTTTCAAGGTCGATCTTGATGGCAGAAGCACCCACCACACAGGGGATACCAAACTGACGAGCCACGACCGCCGCATGAGAAGTCGCGCCGCCTTCGGAGGTCAGCACGCCCTTGGCTGCGATCATACCGTGGACATCATCCGGCTTGGTGAACGGACGCACCATGATGGTATCTTGTTTGTGTTCCTTGGCGTATTGTTCCGCTTTGTCGGCATCGAAATAGATTTGTCCGACCGCGGCGCCGGGGGAGGCATTCACGCCCTTGGCAAGGAACTTGCCTTCCTTTTCCGCGGCATTCATCGCAGCGTCGTCAAACTGCGGATGAAGCAGGGCATCCACCTGGTCCGGTGTGACGCGCAGAACTGCCTGTTCGCGGGTGATCAAGCCTTCATTCGCCATATCCACGGCGATCTTCACAGCGGCTTTAGCGGTGCGTTTGCCCACGCGGGTCTGGAGCATCCATAACGTGCCGCGTTCAATGGTGAATTCGACATCCTGCATGTCGGTGTAATGCTTTTCAAGACGGGCAGTGATCTCCATGAACTGCTTATAGGCTTTGGGCATATATTTCTTAAGATTGGCAACCGCATCCGCATTGCGGATACCAGCCACCACATCCTCACCCTGTGCATTAAGCAGGTACTCACCCATCATCATCTTCTCGCCGGTGGAGGGGTTGCGGGTAAATGCCACGCCGGTAGCAGAGTCATCGCCCATGTTGCCGAAGACCATCGTACAAATATTGACGGCGGTCCCAAGCGAATCGGGAATACCTTCCTTACGGCGATAAGCCACAGCGCGCTTGCCGTTCCATGATCTGAACACGGCTTCAGTTGCCAGTGAAAGTTGTTTATAGGGATCTTGTGGGAATTCCTGACCAGATGCTTTCTTGTATGCCTGCTTGTAGATCCCCACAACTTCTTTCCAATCTTCCGCCCTCATTTCAATATCGAGCTTATATCCTTTTTTCTTTTTGAAATCTTCCAATGGATGTTCGAAGGCTTCATCTTCAATATCCATCACCACGGTTCCGAACATTTCGACCACACGGCGGTACGAATCCCACACAAAGCGTTCGTTCTTCGTTGCCTTAATCATGCCCTCTGCAACAACATCGGTCAAACCGATGTTGAGGATGGTGTTCATCATACCTGGCATCGAGAACTTCGCGCCCGAACGGCATGAGACCAACAACGGATTCTTCGGGCTTCCAAATTTCTTGCCGGTCTTGCGCTCGATCTCCTTGAGCGCTTTCAGTTCCTGCTCCCACATCCCTTGCGGAAACTTGCCTGCCTTTTGATAGGCATTACATGCTTCCGTGGTGACGGTAAAGAAAGGCGGGACTGGCACGTTTGCGCGTGTCATATCCATCAAGCCTGCTCCCTTGCCGCCAACGATGGCTTTGACACCATCCCACGAACCTTTGGCTAACTTCTCAACTACCTTCACCTCATTATAGAGATAAACCCATTTAGACATTACAGCCTCCTGATCGAGTTAAGTATTGTTATGTTCCAAATTACGATTGTGAAATATTGTACCAAAAACAGTCCAATTTGCACCTGACAAACATCATGCTCAACCCGGATGTCAATCAGGGAAATGTAACTGTTAATAACTCACCTTATGCACTTGCGCGCTTCGATACTTCAACAGTCCTAGTGCAACGCTACGAGCGAGACAAACCCCTGTTCGCTCACATCGCCCCGGTGTCCTTTTCTGCTCACCGTATCGAAGGGCGAGGACATAAGAAAGCAGAAACTGCGTAAGATGAGTTAGGACTTACGTAAAACCTTCGGGCACGATGTCGCGAATTCGCAAAATTCATGGCAAAAGATTTTGAACTCCATAAGTATCTATCCTAAAATCGCTCTCGCCGCCGAGGACTGCGGCGAGGAAAGTGCCCAGCATGGGTACGCCGCCGTGAGCTGAAAATATTCGGATAGGTTGTAAGCCCTATGAGTGAATAAAATAACCTGTAAACACATTGCAAAGTTCATAAGTAGATAAATCAGGGATAATGTGCCTAGATTACTATGACACCTACAGCGAAAATTCTCGTGATCGACGATGACACAGCAATAACAGAGTTGATGAGCATGTTGTTGAAAACCTTCGGGTTCGAAGTGCTCACCACCAACATTGGCGAAGAAGGAATTCGTCTTGCACGCGAAGCGAATCCCAGCGTCATCTTGCTCGATCTTATGATGCCCGACCTCGATGGATGGCAGGTCTGTAAGGCGATCCGCCAGACCAGCGATGTGCCCATCCTGATCCTCTCCGCCATCAACGATCCACGCATGGTAGCAAGCGTGCTCGACGTTGGCGCGGACGACTTCCTTGTCAAACCCGTTCCAAGCGGCGTCCTGGTTGCGAACATCAAGAAATTGATACGACGTAACACAGGCGCGCTGGATATGACCAAGTTAAAAAAAACATCGTTCCCTCAGACGACTAACCAACCGCTTCCCTCCTAGCCGGAAGTTGGTCCTACAAAACAGAACTGCCCATCCCTCAAGCGGATGGGCAGTTCTGTTTATTTGAGCTTTTTCAACGCCGTAGCCGTTTGTTCCGGCATTTCCATCATCAGCATGTGACCTGCTCCCATAAGTTCACTCAAATATGCCGATGGCGCGAGCGCCTTGACCTCCCGCGCACGGTCGATTGGAATTAACTCATCCGCATCTCCGTGAATCAGCACAAGCGGCCGGCTAAACGAAGCGATAAATGAAGTCAGGTCTTCCCGCTCTGCCATTGCGCCAAGAGCGCCTGCCACCCCTGCCACGCTCTGTTTCCCGACCAGCGGACGGATAAATTCCCGCACACCCTGATTTGCAGACAGCTTGTCCGTCATGGAATCTGCCACGATCTGAACACCCTTCTGCTTCACATCTGCCGCCGTCTTATACCTACCCTCTTTGCGTTCAGGGGTATCCGCGGCAACTTGTGAAGAAACCAAAGCCAGCCCGCTCACGCGGTTTGGAAAGACTTTGGCAAAAGCAAGCGCCACATAGCCGCCCATCGAGTGACCTGCAAAAGCAGCCTTTTCGATCCCAATTGAAT
This sequence comes from Chloroflexota bacterium, assembly GCA_016191955.1. Classification (GTDB taxonomy): domain Bacteria; phylum Chloroflexota; class Anaerolineae; order Anaerolineales; family Villigracilaceae; genus Villigracilis. Next base: position 1,060 of record JACPVC010000064.1, on the reverse strand, counting down.
CCAATATGGCTGCAAGGTCAGTGGCAATATCCGTCATCGAATATGGCACATTGACCGTGGTCGACTCGCCAAATCCGCGCAGGTCGGGGAGAATGAGGTCGAAATCCTTCTCAAGCTGTGAAGCGACCTCGTTCCAAATGGAATGGTCGAACGGGTAGCCGTGGACCAGCACCAACGGGGTCCCTTTTCCGCGGCGTTCATACGCCAGTTCGATACCATTAAGAGTTATCTTTTTCACAGCATCCTACTTCCAGTTGACGACGGTCTTCAGTTTGCTCCCCAACTTGGATTTGTAATACACAAACCCATTATCCCGCCCGAATTCAAACACACGGCGGGTAATATCTACATCGGCTTTGCAGTATTCGGCTACCTTGTCCAACTCGCCCTTGCGGAACCACTCCACAGATTGCAAGCCGTCTGCGGTCTTGGTCGCGCCGAGGCAAGCGCCAGCCAGGTTATCGAGGCTGACGCGAAAGCCGAGATTCCTGTGAATGTCAACGAGCATGTCCAAGGTTGGCATGGAGGCGAGGCGGATTTGAGTCGCGTATGGTTGCAGGACACGATAATCGAAACCCAGTAAATTGAACCCGATCACTTTGGTCGCGGATTTCAACTCCGCAATCAAGGCGGGGGCATCCTGCTCCCAGTAAATCGTGAAATCGTTCTTCGCGGTTGAGTATGTGACGGCGCAGGCAACTTTCAATTTATCCATGTTATCGCGCCCGCCGACATCGTCGAACAGGTTTTGGGTTTCCAAGTCAAAGAAAACATAGTTCATGCTTCACCTATGCCTTTCGCCAGTTCTTCACGGGCAAATGCCAACGCGCCTTCCCTATCGTTAATTTTGCCCGCGGCTTGATTTTCACGAATACCCTCAAGCAACTGTCCCACGATTTTTCCCGGCTTGAGCTTTAACTCTTTCATCAATTCATTGCCATCCAACAGACGCGGCGGGTTGACGACTTCCTGTGGGCGTTCCCAATAATTTTCGAGCAGGATACGCGCGATGTCGAGGTACGCAGTCCAGGTAACCTGCGTCAGGTCATTGCCTTTGGTG
>JACPVC010000335.1 GCA_016191955.1 Chloroflexota bacterium | reverse complement strand
GTCATGTCGCGCTCGGAGACCGTCCCCGTCAATTGAAGGAGCCGGTCTGCCAGCGTGGATTTGCCGTGGTCTACATGGGCGATAATGCAAAAGTTTCGGATATGATCGGTCATACTGCTTTCAATATTTCATAAAGTGTGATATTTGGCTGGAAATTTGCCCAACAAGCGGACGAAGTATACCCGATTAAGCAGGAAGAATCTTTGAAGGTAAAACCATGAAAAACCCTACTTAATCACCATGGCAAAACCATTGACTAAGGATAAAATTTACATCATCTTACAAGAAAGAAATGGTTATGGAAAATCAAACGAAGAGACACAACCTGTTCCTTATATTATTTATCACTGGAGTGTTGAGCGGGGTAATCCTAACCACTCTCTCCACCTGGGCAGATTTGGAAGCTGCCTATTACGGTTTTTCCCGCCGAGCCAGCACGAGGCTGAGCGGGTTTAGCTGCCCGATCTTAATGACAGCGAATGAGAGCAATGTCGTTTTGCTGAAACTCAACAACTCTACAGACGGAAAAATCTCCCCCACCGTCCTGGTGGAGACCAGTTCCCCGGTAACAGCCTTCGAATTCACCGATAACCTCGAACTTGCCGCCGGAGAACGAGCAACCCGTGAATGGGCTGTTGGACCGGAAAATTTGGATTTGAAGCGCTTCATCTTCGCAAAAGTGCTGGTCTACTCGGCGTATCCATTCCCAGACCGCGAGACGACATGCGGTATCTTCGTCCTTAAATTACCCGGCAATGGGACGGTCATTACGTGGGGCATGATTCTGCTGAGTCTGCTTGGGATGGGCATCGGGCTTTATGGGTTGTATCAGGCACAGGGTCCAGAACAGCGAGGCGTGGATGTCGCCCGGCAGCTCCTATTCCTGTCGCTTATTGTCCTGTTGGGGCTGGTCACCGCTTTTATGGGCTGGTGGATCCTGGGAATTATTGCGCTGGTCATTTCCCTGTTGTTCGTTTTAATCTCTGTGGGGCTGCTCGTTGGACGTTCGCGCGCATAGAAACCTGCCCGCCTCTCGCATCGTATTTACAAGGTGAAGGAGTCAAAATGAATATTTTCGTTACGTTGTGCCTAGGGGGAGTTGGCGTTCTCTTCCTGTTCTTATTGACAGGAATCCGCTTCATCCCCAACAACCGTATCGGCATTGTAGAAAAGCGATTCGGTGGTCGTTCGTTGAAATCCGGCTTGATCGCGTTGAACGGCGAGACGGGCTTCCAGCCACAGGTGCTACGTGGTGGTCTGCATTACCGTATGCCTGTGCAATATGCGGTACATATCGCACCATTGGTGACCATCACCCAGGGCAAGATCGGTTATGTGTTCGCCCGCGACGGTGCTCCGCTCGAACCAGCGCAGGTGTTGGCTTCGAACGTGACCGCCAGCGATTTTCAGGATGTGTCCAACTTCCTGAAGAATGGCGGGCAGAAGGGTCCACAGCGCCTGATCTTGCGCGAAGGTACGTATGCCTTCAACCTGATGCAGTTCGTGGTCATCACCGAGGAGCGCGTCTACTCCCTGCCGCTCAGCCGTGACGATACGACGGTCATCGTGCGTATGGCGGAAGTCATCAAGGAACGCGACGGGTTCCGCCCGGTCATCATCAAGGATAACGACGATGAGATCGGCATTGTGACTGTGCATGACGGTCTGTCTCTGCCGCAGGGTGAGATCATCGCGCCTGTGGTGGGCGATAGCCCTGAGAAGGCGGATGTTTACCACAACAAATTCCAAGATGCAGACCGCTTCTTGAATGCGGGCGGTATGCGCGGACGTCAGTTGCAGGTATTGGTGGAAGGTACTTATTACGTCAACCGTTTGTTTGCCACGGTTGAAATGATCCAGAAGACCATCATCGATGTTGGTAATGTAGGCGTGGTCGTCTCTTACACCGGCGAACAAGGCGTGGACCTTTCCGGCGTAGAATATCGCCATGGCGAATTGGTCACCCGCGGTCAACGCGGTGTGTGGAACGAAGCACTGCTGCCTGGCAAGTATCCGTTCAACACCTACGCGGGCAAGGTCATCCCTGTGCCAACAACAAACTTCATTTTGAAATGGATCAAGAACGAAGTCGGCTCGCACAACTTCGATGAGAACCTGAGCGAAGTCGCGCTCATCACCAGGGATGCTTTCGAGCCGACTCTGCCGCTTTCGGTGGTGGTACACATCGACTACAAAAAGGCTCCACTTGTCATCCAACGCTTTGGCGACATCAAACGCCTGGTCGAGCAGACGCTCGACCCGATGGTGGCGGCGTATTTCAAGAACGTCGCACAGACGCGCACGCTTATCCAGTTATTGCAGGAACGCAGCGCCATCCAACAGCAATCCAGCACTGAGATGAAGGAAAAGTTCGCACACTATAATCTCGAATTGGAGGAAGTGCTGATCGGCACACCAGCCTCACAGGCCGGCGACAAGCAAATCGAAACCATCCTGACCCAGTTACGTCAGCGGCAGGTGGCGGAAGAGCAGGTGGAAACCTACTCGCAGCAGGAAAAGGCGGCTGTCAAGGAACGCGAACTACGCGAAGCGGAATCACGCGCTGCCATGCAGAACCGCATGACCGAAGCGGAGTTGAGTATTACGATCCAGTCGAACCAGGGTAAAGCGGAGTACGAACGTTCCATCCAGCAGGCGCAGCAGATCCGTGCACTGGCAGAAGCGGAAGCCGAGAAGGTCGCCCGCGTAGGTATTGCCCAAGCGCTCGCCACCGAAGAACAGGTACGCGCGTATGGCGGTCCGCAGTTCCAGGTGACGCAGCAGGTGCTAAACCGCTTTGCGGAAGCCATTCAACAATCTGGCGTGGACGTGGTTCCGCGCGTGGTGGTGGGTGGCAGCAACGGCGAGAATGGAGGCGGTCAATCTGCCAACATCATGGAAGCCCTGTTGACCATGCTGCTCTCCGACCGCTTCGGCGCGTTGGCGAATGAAGGTGGTAAAACCCAACGCTCGCCCGATGTGGAAGCGATGCGCGAGAAGATTTTGAAAGATATGCAAAAGAAGGACACTGGCAAGAAGGCGTAATTCCTTCAGATAATGAAGAGGCTGATGCGTTTAGCATCAGCCTCTTTTGGCTATAGGGCAGGTTTCCAATAATTACAAATGCGTCAGGCTGCAAGCCTGACCTACTTATGTATTGAATAGATCCACACCGGGCAATCAACTCCATTTACTGGCAGGTTGACCTTCTTTTCAAGTGACATACCCATTTTCTCAGCGACTTTTTGTGAGCCTGTATTCTCCGGCTCGATCAGAGAGACGAGACGCGAGAGAT
>JACPVC010000334.1 GCA_016191955.1 Chloroflexota bacterium | reverse complement strand
TTCGACTACGAGCGGGAGGAGCACCCGCTCTCCGCTCAGCGCGGCAGCCGCCCTGAGCGGAGCGACGAGTGAACGTCGAGGAGCGCAGTCGAAGGGCAAGGGATGCAAGAAAGTAGAAATCGCGTAACATCAGTTATTAACACAAAGTACGCAAAGGGCACAAAGGGCTGAAAACCTTCGTGTACTTCGCGATAAAGGATTTTATATGAGCTTACCTGTTATTTATGTTGAAAATCTAACGCGGCGCTTCGGTGATTTCGTCGCGGTGGATCACATCAACTTTGAGGTGAATGCGGGAGAGGTGGTCGGGTATCTCGGTCCGAACGGTTCGGGCAAGACCACCACCATTCGCATGCTGCTTGGTCTGCTCGCGCCCAGCGAAGGCGAAGCCACGGTCTTGGGATACGACGTTGTTCGCCAAAGTGAAGAAGTCCGCGCGCGGGTTGGGTATATGTCGCAGAAGTTTGCGATCTATGATGACCTGACCACGCTGGAAAATTTGACCTTCTACGGCGGCGTCTATGGCATCACAGACAAAGCCCGCATCGCTGAGACGTTGGAACTGGTCGGTCTCACCGGGCATGAACATACGCTGACAAGAGATCTCTCCACCGGCTGGCGTCAACGTTTATCGCTGGGGATTGCGTTGGTCCACAAACCGAAGCTGCTTTTCCTTGACGAACCCACCTCTGGCGTGGACCCAACTGCCCGCCGCGCATTTTGGGATCTGATCTATGGTCTCGCTGAAAACGGCGTGACCATCCTCGTCACCACGCATTACATGGACGAAGCCGAATACTGCGAACGCGTGGGCGTGATGCGCGACGGCAAACTATTGGCGATGGATACGCCCACTAATTTGAAAAAGTCCATTATCAAAGGCGATGTATGGGAAGTGTTTGCGCATCCGCTTGAGCAGGGGTTGGACGTGCTACATGAGTTGAGCGGCGTGGAACGCGTCGGGTTGGCTGGGGACCATTTACGAGTCATCAGCTCAAACGTCAAAGAAGAGGCGTTGCAAAGCCTATTGAAGAAGAAAAAGATTCGGGTTGAAAGAATCGAGAGGGGAGAGCCAACTTTGGAGGATGTCTTCTTAGCGTTGGCAAGGTAAATTCGTACCGCGACATTAATGTCGCGGTACATTTTTTACTGCTCGGGGGTGACGATCGCCATGATGAGATAGACCAGCAGCATGGCGCCGTTGAAGGTGAAGAAGCCCAGCACAAATAACAGGCGGATGATGGTGGGGTCTATGTTGAGATAATCGCCGAGACCCGCGCACACGCCCGCGATCATGCGGTTGGATTTGCTCCGCGTGAGGGTTTTGAGTTCGCTCATTGTTTGCTCCTTTCGTTTTAGGTGACTGTTACTTTGACAGTCACCTTTCTTACGCGGGCAAACAAAAAGAGTTGCAGGTCAAATATCACCTAGCGGCATTTTGTATGGAAGCATCATTTCTCGCGGCAGGACCTGCGCTGTGCTTTGCAGATTTTCGAGATCGGCTTCTTTGATTTTTTCGAGGATGAACAGGGTTGCATCGACTGTGTCATCCACGATGCGGTTCATGGTGCTTTCGTTGAGGTAGGGGTATTTTCTTTCTTCGAACCAGTAGGGATCATATTCCCCGTAGAATTTGCGGATGTAATCGTATTGTTGATGAAGCGCAGGTTCCCTGATGAATGGCAGATAGGACGGCGGGTTGGGTTCTTTGTGAATGACCTGCCAGAACAGACCATCCTTGTGGGTGTGGTTATAGACCTGATCGATGCCGTACCAATCTTTTTTGAACAGATTCCATGCTTTTTGATAATCTTCAGCGATCAGTTCCTGAAATGCCGTTTTGGTTGTGGCATCGAGATATTTAAACCATAACATATCGCAGATGAGATGCGTGAAAAAGCCAAGGCGAAAACTGTATTTTTGAATACCATCTTGCGGGTTGATATCGGCAAGATATTCGCGATAATACACAAGGTCGCGGATCATCCCCTCACCTTCACCTTTTTCCAGGAAGTGCGTTACCTCTTTGGGCGGGTCGAATTCCGTCCATGTCTCGTTGGGGATGCCTGAGTCGGGTGCGAGGTTGCCGAAGGTGAAGGTGACCTTGTCCAGTTCGGGGAAGTGTGGAAGTAGTTTTTCAGCGATACGGAGATGACAGATCCATGTGCCCACTATTTATATTTTCTTCTCTACCGTACAAAAGCGAGGGAAAATCAGTCATAGGATAAACTCAGGGTAACCAAACCAACTGAGGTGTCCCCTATGACTGATCGCTACCGAGTA
>JACPVC010000063.1 GCA_016191955.1 Chloroflexota bacterium | reverse complement strand
TACGCGCGGACAGTTTTTCCGCATGCGTTGAGATTATCCGCGTTGAGTTGTCCCGCTAGCGTTTCTTCGGGCTCGAGCAAGGTTCCCCACACCGATGAGTCACCCACGATGATGACACGGAATTCATCATCTGCTTTTGGGGTTCCCGCAATGACATGTGAAGCAAACATCGCGTCGAGGTCAAAGAGGCTGAGGTTGTACGATTGCTTGGGGTTTTCGCCGAAGGGCAATCGCTCCCGCCCCGGGTAGAGGACGTTGTAAAGGGAGAACTGTCCAACCTCCGGCTGCCATGCGGCGATGACGAGGTTGAAGAGAAGGAATAAGAACAATCCTTTGATGAGGACGGTGAGAGGTTTGATTTCGTGATTCATAAAATTTTTATTCCGTCATTGCGAGGGCGGTGCTCTTCCGCCCGAAGCAATCTCATGATTAGCTCATAGGATTGCTTCGCCGCAAAGAACAAGAGCGCGGCTCGCAATGACGGGGTTAGTGGGCTCCAAACAATTTCAAAATCACCTGCCATGAGGTGGCGGGTGAGGAGAGGGCAAAGAAAATCCATCCCAACGCCACATAATGGAAGGTGAGCAAAATGCCGCTGATGTTGAGCGCGGCTTGTTTTGCGGGTGTAGTTGCCCAAGCAACGGCTTTAGCTTTGGTTAGGTCATTCCAGCGGTTGTGGATGAAGAGTCCCAGCCCGTGCCATATGCCCCAGAGGGTGAAGTTCCAGGTGACGCCGTGCCAGAAGCCGATCAGCAGCATGGTAGTGACTTGGGTCAGCAGAATCATCATCGGGATGGACATGGGTTTCTGCCAAGACCTGAGCCAGCGGGTGATGGGATTAAAGAAATAAGCGCGAAACCACTGTGTGAGAGTCATGTGCCAGTTGTTCCAGAATTGGGTCAGGTTGGGTTTGAGGTAGGGCGAGGCGAAGTTTTCAGGCAGTTTGATTCCGAGCAGTTGCGCAATGCCGAGAGCGATGTCGGTGTAGCCGCTGAAGTCGAAGTAGATTTGGAAGGCGTAGGCATAGACGATGACCCACATCCAAAACGTGGAGGTGACTTGGGTTGCGTTCATGTCGTTCAGGGCGATGAGTGCCAGCGCGTCGGCGATGACGAATTTTTTGAACAAGCCAAGCAGCAGGCGTTGACCTGCAGGGAAAAGTAGGTCGGATTGCCAATCCGACTTACTGGCGCGGAGGTCTTTGATGAAGCGTTCGATGCGGTCAATGGGACCTGCAGTGAAGGCGGGGAAGAAGATGACGTAGGTGATGAATTCGCCCACGTCTACGGAGGGGAAGCGACCCGATTGTTTGTCGCGGATGGTGTGGAGGAGGCGGAAGGCGACGTAGGAAAAGCCCAGCCAGGCGAAATCCGTAATGCGTCCCACAGGGAGGCTTCGCACTGATGCGTAAACGTTCTGACCTGTGAGTGAACGGAAAAAATAAACTGCCCAATAGGTGAGGGCGGGAACTTTCAGCGTGAGAAAAAGCCCGATGGTTAGAATCAAACCCACCGTTAAGAAAGAAGCGCTGAAACGCGTCAGACGAGATAACGCTAACAGTGTCAGTCCTGTTATCAAAAAGATGATGAGAGTTGTTTCGATCTGCGGCGGGCGCGAGGCGGTGAAGATTTGAAGTTGTGGAACGAAGCGGGTGAGGTTGAGTAAAAGAACAACGCTGGCGACGATGAGAAGGATGATGACGTTCTTGCGCTGCTTGCGGGTTTCGTCGTCGGCGGTGATGAACCAGGTGAGGACGACGAGCACGAGCGTGGCGAGGGGCGTGAAGAAGTCGAAGCCACGGATGGGGAGGGCGGGTTGCAGCCAAAAGATGACGAGGACGCTGGCGATGAGTATGAACCACGTCCGCCCGTGGTCGTGCAGGATGGTTGCCCACAGCAGCGAGGCGGCGGCGAGAATCAGAATATTTTCAAGCGCCATTTAGAAGCCTTGATAGATCCATGTGGGGCTGCTGTCTGCGGTGAAGATGACGAGGGCGATGAGGATGAGGCAGAGCAGGAGGGAGAGGAGGTTTTCGCGGTTTAGTAGGTGTTTCATTTTTTTAAACACAAAGGACACGAAGTACACAAAGGTTTAAGGCTTTTTCCTTAGTGCCCTTTGTGTACTTCGTGTTTAATTGCTCTTAACGCACTCCGCACACAAGCCAATTACCGTCTTGCTCGACGACTTTGTAGGTGCGGTCGGCGAGGTCGAGGGATTGGGGTTCGCCGTTGTAGCTCATGTTGAGCATTCCTGTGCAATCGACGAGGGTTTTGTCGCTGTCGGTTCCAGACTTGGCGCAGGACATTCCTTCTACGGTGACTTCGACGAGGGCGAAGGAGTCGAGTTCGATGAGGGCGTCATCTTCCCAATCCGCGCAGGAGTTGGAGATGAGAGTCGCTTCGTCTTTGGTCGCTAGGGCGGTGATGTAGCTTTCGACGGCGGTTGTCGCTCCGCCCGAAGCAGACGCTCCGCAGGCGGAAAGGATGATGCTCAGGGCGAGCATGAGTATTGTTAGTTTGGTACGCACGGGTTCCTCCATGATTTGGTCAAACGATTGCGGATTATAGCATGGAGGGATTTGGGGTAACTTCTAAATTGATACCTAATCAATATATTTTGAATTAAGAATAACAAACTCAGATAGTTGTTCTGGTTGCTGAAATGCAAACCAGATGATTTTGCTAGTTCAACAGTGTAATCAAGAGCTTTGTTTTACAATAGTTGCTGAACAATAAAATCTCTAAATAGCATAAAAGATGAGCATCTACTTAAATTATTGATATCAATCTTTTCAGCTATTTTAGGATTATCCTTTGTTAAATATCTTTTGGTTTTTCCAGATTTGATGTAAATTAATTCGCTTAGATATCTTTTAGGATCGCCAATAGATTGTGGATCTGCTATCTTCCCAATATTTTGCTTAAGTTTCATCGCTTTCTCAATTGCTTGATGATCACTTAAGAGCCAAGCCTCAATTTCCTTGATTGGTATGATTATTGCTCGTTTTTTGATGGGCGAAGTGTACAAGACTTTTTCCAATTTTTGCCTAAGTTGAGATTCTTGTTTTTCATCCAAATCATGTACAACTAGCAAAAAATCACATCCTCTCTCTTTTAATTGGATTGACCATTGATAGCATTTTCCAATTAACTTTCCACAACCATTTGCCGAGAACTTCTTGATAGTAAATATTTTTCCGCGAGCCAATTTTTTAATCAGCTCATGTATAACATTAATATCTGTGTCGTCTTCTGCGATTATTCCAATTCTATATGCCATTTTCCAGATCCCCGTGACGCCAATATTCTCCAAGATTACCATCATTGTTAAGATATTCTCGAAGGGCCTTATAATCTAGTTTTGACATTGCTTTCGGTACATGTTGAACTACTGTGCCTTTAGTTGGTTGATATTTGACAGTAAATACATTTGTTGGATCTAATCCATCAAGTACAAAATCTGAGTGAGTAGATATAACAATTTGTTTTTCTCTGGAAAATTCCTTCACTAATTGCATGATGCTTCCAAGTAACCCATGATGTACACAAACTTCTGGCTCCTCCAATAGGAGTAATTGGCTTTCATCTGTAACTAAATAAAAAATTATAGCTAAGGTCTTGAATGTACCTTCCGACAGCTGATTAGGGGAAAGTTTGGTTCCTTTCACGGTTACCGTGGGAATAATCAAAAGATTTGTCAATTCACGCCGTACGATTCTTCCACCCGTGTACACCTCTATTTTTCTAGAAGGCGCTTGAACTTCTTTATATGTTATTTTGTCTATTAAACCTATCCCATCTTTTCCGACAATAGAAATAAACTCTTGAAACTTCAAAGTGTTTTTTTTGTATGCTAAATATAAGTCATACATAAATTGAGAATGTTCATTTCTTGAGCTTCGAACTGTCCTGCGATAAACCTCATCATTTCTTTCAACGCGTGCACTGTCGATCTCGAAAAACGTGGGACATTTAGTAGGATCAGTAAATTGTGAGGCACTGTAATATACTATGCCTGAAATTAGCTTGAAGACTTCCTGAAGTGGTCGTGTTATCTTTTTGAGATACCTTTTGATAGGTTCTACATCGGTTTCATCAAAAAGAACGTAACGATGTCGATAATATAGTTGTTCTTCAAGGATTGCTAGCTGTTTTGACGGAATTCGAGCCCTTGATAAATTTAATATTAGAGGAAGTGGCGCATTTATCCATTTTGAGTAGTCAATAATATCCCCAAAATTCCATCTTTCATCTCTGTCAATTACGCTATCGATATTCTTCTCATTGTTTATATATCTAATTACTGATTGATACTTTACAGTTTTTCCGTCAACTTCAAAGGAAGCATTTAATTTGCAAATAGAAGGATTTCCCCGTTCGTCGATAAATTGACGAGAAGGAAAGTTTTTACCCAGTAAGGTGATTCCATTTAAGACGTTGCTTTTTCCTGAGCCGTTAGCTCCGATCAAAGCTGAGAGTCTGGGTTGCAAATTTATTGTTGTTGAGATACAAGAGCGATAATTTTTTAGCTGGATTTGTTTTATATGTGTGCTCATTAATTTATCCCTATATACTCTATTACGCTGTCACTAGGATTGCATTATAGCATTTACATCCCTTAGTTGGAATTACTGCGTAATTATCAAATGCCAAAAACAATATTTTTTACCTTTATTTTTTGGATAAACCTTAAAAGGTAATCAAACTTTCCACTTGACTCATTCCCTGCCCTGAATGACTATCCACGAATGGGTCACGAATGTACGGATATGGACGGACTCCATTCATTCATTTGTAGACAATTTCGGTAGGTTGAAGCCCTGCCTCAGTACGTGGAAGTCCGTTCAAGCGGACTTTTTCCTTTCACCCTAAACGTTACTGCTTGTCAATATAATCTTTCAAAGTCTTGACAAACCACTTTGCTTCTTTCAATATCTCTTTAGCTTCGTCGCTGTTCACGTCCCAAATTTCCCCATAATCATTAGTTTGCCGCTCGTCAAAGTTGATATGCAAGGCGCGCGAGATTTCCTTTGGGAAAATACCCTTATTGACGAACTCCTTATCTAGAAAGGAGATGGCATGCGTATGCTTCGAGATGACTACCCCTTTGGATGCTGCCAGCGCGAGAACGGCGTAAAACATCGCATAATAAGCCCGGTTAATTGTCCCACGCCAAAAATCCTGCTCGAAGAGGGTCTTCGCTTCTTCAAGAGTCTCATTGGCTTGTTTCATGCGGGCGCGTGCCGCATATTGCCTTGACTCGTCCATCAAATTGCAATTCCCTCCGCTTTGATTGCTTTAAGAATTGGCTGACCCTTCAATCTGTCGCTGGCAACCAGTGTTGTAACAACTACGCCAGAAGCCAGGCTGACTTCCCATGCGATTTCGCGGATTCTTCTCCGCAGAACGGGGTCAACTTGTGTGGCGAGTTCAATGTAAAGATCAAGGTCTGAATATTTGGTTGGCGTACCACGGGCGCGCGAACCATAAACCACCAATCGCTTGATCGGAGTAATTTCTGACAAACGACGCTTGACCTTGCGCGCAATCCGCGCATCTCTTGTAGAAAGCATAGTTGAATTATACAGCGTTTTAGGGCGGACTCCATTCGTTCATTCGTGGTTTTATTCGTGGATGGGTCTTATAGTCTTCTGACTCTTTGCCAAAATCATCTTCCCCAATAATTCTGTCTTCGGAACTTCCACCTGCATGGATGCGGCAATGCGGGCGATTTCAAGGTTGAGCGAATCGATCTCGGTTTGCCTGCCTGCTTGAATATCCTGTAAAGTGGAAATGAGTTGACCATCTGATCGTTTGCTGATGACAAGAAGTTGCTCCATGATCTCGGCTTGGGTCAGGTCGATCTTCAGTTTTTCCACGAGCATCACACATTCCTGAACCACGTCTATAGCCAACTCACGGACTTGTTCATCGCGGACGAAGATGCCATTATCCACTTCGAGCAATGGACAGATGGAATTGAATACGGCGTTGATGATGGCTTTCTTCCAGACCTCGCGTTGAATGTCCGCTTCGGCGCGGAAGGGGAATCTGTCTGTGTGCAAGGCGGAGACGCAGTGGTTGAGTCCCGCCTCGTCACCGTGGATAATGCCAATGGGGGAAGCCGTGATCGGGCGGAAACGAAATTCGTTTTCAGATGCTGCCTGACTGGTCGCATACAGAACGCAACGATAAACCTGAGAGAAGCCCGCATTTAGGAAGGGCTTTTCGACGCCGACTCCGTTTTGGAGGAGGATGATCGGTGAGTCCGCGGTTTTTCCACGCAGTTGTGCGGCAATGGACTCATTAGCATAGGATTTGGCGGTGATGACGAGTATCCCTTCAAGGTGGGATAGTTTCGATAAAGAAATCGTTTCGATGGAAGCTTTGATCTGGTTTTCAGCCATGCCTACAACGACTGGTATCGTTGTTTTGGGTATATCGTCCCTGCTTGTACGGGCGGCGATTACTTCCCTGCCTGCGTGTGCGAGATTTGCTGCGAGCGCGAAGCCAATGGTCCCTGAACCGAGAATATAGATTGTTTCCATTATTTCTAGATCCTTTGTCACAATGATACAGCACGTCTGCGTTTGGAGATAGCTAAAGCAACCACTGTGTCAAAAGCCCGAAAAGATAAAGTCCGATGCCAAAAGATATGTGATTCATTACAGTGCGAAGTCTCGACTGTATGGGGTTGGATGTCTTGGATGCGGCAACTCCGTGCCCAAGTGCAGGTTGCATGATGAAAAATGGAGCAAGGACCGTCACGATGCTGAAGATCAATGCAGGAATGAGTGTAGGATGTTGAAGCCAGTTTTTACCTGCAAGTACAACAAAACCGGTTGCAAAGACAATCCCGGTCAAGTAGTGAGTGACCCAGCCCACTTCACATTCCATGCTTTTGGGTGGAGTAGTAGTGATATTTTCATGTTTAAAAATACCATCGGGCATATATCGAACCCAACGCCCGATCATACACATATTGGACGGCTTGATCTTAAAGGCATACTTGAGAAATAACGCCCAAAGGTCGAAGGTGAGCGTGGCTCCCAGCCCAAGGATGATCGTACTGATGAAGAGATTGACTTTAATGTCCATGATGTCCTATTGACTATACGGATCACTCTTTTCATACATTACCTATGTCGTAATCGTGCAATATGATCCTGTCGAGAGTGATTTTTGCTCTCTTCATCCCTTGACTCATTCCCCTCCCGGGCATAGAATACCGCCCAACATGAACTCTTTCGCACAGAAGCATCACCATCATATTCAGCCCCCGCATGGTCGGGAGGTCTCTGTGCGCGTACCTGTTGCAAGCTAACGGGAATTCGTCATTTACCTCATCAAGCCCCGACCCTGCGTCGGGGCTTTTTGTTTTGGTATGCACGGTGGTCGAGTCCCTGAGCATGCTTCCTCACCGTGCCCGCCTGGACGTGAACGTCCAGGCTACTCCTACGAAGCCGCCAAAGGCGACTAGCCCGCGAAGCGGGCTTCGTAGGAATAGCGCGGGGGTTCATCCCCGCGCGGATGTCCGGTGGTTGAGCACAAGCAGTTGAAACCACCTGTTCAATGAAGCAATTTTCTATTACTTGGTGGTCTCGATACGCCGCAAAGGCCAAGAGCGCGGCTACTCGACCACCGGAATACTTCTGAAAAAAGGAAATCTTTTATGACCCAACCCACTCTCCGCCTCTCCCTCCCCTCCAAAGGACGCCTCATGGACGACTCGCTCGACTTCCTCGCCGAGTGCGGACTCTCTGTGCAGAAACTCAACCCGCGTCAGTATCAGGCGAAAATGTCTGCGCTGCCTGAACTCACCGTCCTCTTTCAACGCCCCAGCGACATTGTGGTCAGCGTCCGTCAGGGCAGCGTGGACTTTGGCATTACGGGTATTGATGTGCTCGAAGAAAAACGCGGCGACAACGGCGAGATCATCGTCCTGCATGACGAACTCGGCTATGGCGGCTGTGCGCTCATGCTCGCTGTCCCCGAAGCGTGGGCGGATGTCATCGACATCCCTTCGTTGAAAAAATATGTGGCGAGTCTCAACCGTCCGCTGAGAGTGGCGACCAAATTCCCCGTCCTCACCGAATGCTTCCTCAACGCGCAGACCATTCCGCACACGCTCATCGCCGCCGAAGGGACTCTCGAAACCGCGCCTACCATCGGCTATGCCGACATCATCTCCGATCTTGTTTCTTCTGGGCAAACTCTACAAGATAATCGTCTGCGCGCGCTGCGTGACGGAGTCATCCAAGCCTCGCAAGCCGCGCTGATTGCAAATCGCAAAGCTCTGCAAATGAATCCACAGGCATTGGAAATGGCGCGTCGCTTGCTCGAGTACATCGAGGCGCATCTCAGGGCGAAGGAAAATCTTCTGGTCATTGCGAACATGCGCGGGCGGAGTCCCGAGGCGATTGCGTCCAAACTCTTCAACGAAACTTCCGTCGGCGGTCTGCAAGGTCCCACCATCAGCCCCATCGTCACGCGCGAATCGAATCAAGACTGGCACTCCGTCAGCGTTGTTGTATCTCGCAAGCGCCTTCCGCAAGCCATCACTGAACTTCGCAGCGTCGGCGGCAGCGGCATCATCGTTTCGCCTGTCACCTACATCTTCGAAGAAGAACCGCCGCGTTACACCGCGATGTTGAAGGAAGTGCGTCGCACCAACGTTTAGCAGACTCATCCAACCCGAAACCGTTTCTCATTAACAAGACTCGTCCACCCGTTTGGTGCGACGCACTCCAAGGAAAAAGATATGAAACAATACACTTCTCAAACCGCACGCCAAACCATTCTCAAACGCACCCCGCCTGATGAATTTCCCGTCAGCGCGCGCGTGATGGATAACATCGAAAAACTTTTTGGTGAACGTCTCACCGCCGAAGCCGCCGTGACTCGCATTTTGAAAGATGTGCGGACTCGCGGTGACTCTGCACTTCGAGATTGGACAAAGCGCCTCGATTCAATCGACCTCAAACCTGCTCCCGTTTCGACGGCTTTGATTCAGTCCGCGCTTGATTCGATCTCGCCCGCCCAGCGTGACGCGCTCGAAAAAGCCGCTGCCCGCGTCGAAGCCTTCCACAAAAAACAACCGCTGACCTCATGGTTCACCAACGAACTCGGCGGCACCGTTGGGCAGATCATCCGCCCAATTCAACGCGTTGGTTTATACGTCCCTGGCGGCACGGCTCCATTGCCTTCAACAGTTTTGATGAGTGCCATCCCTGCGCAAGTGGCAGGCGTGAAAGAGATCGTTGTCGTCACCCCGCCTTCGCTCCAATCGCCGTCCTCGGCGATTGCGCCCATCAGCCCAATTATTCTCGCCGCTTGCGCCGTTGCAGGCGTGGACGAAGTCTATGCCATCGGCGGCGCACAAGCCATTGCCGCCCTCGCATATGGAACCGAAACCATTCGCCCCGTGGATAAAATTTTCGGACCCGGTAATTTGTTTGTCACATTAGCCAAACGACAAGTCTATGGCGTAGTCGGCATTGACGGGCTGGCAGGTCCCACCGAAACCGTGGTCATCGCGGATGACTCTGCCAACCCCGCTTGGGTCGCAGCTGATCTGCTCGCCCAAGCCGAACATGACTTGCTCGCTTCTGCCATTCTTCTCACCCCATCTCAAACTCTCATTCAAAAAGTCCAAGCCGAAGTTGCCAAGCAAATCGAGCAACGCAGCCGCGCAGACATCATAGTCGCTTCATTGGAAAATCGCGGCGGCGCGGTGTTGACTCGCGACCTCGCCGAAGCCGTCCACCTCGCCAACGAGTATGCGCCCGAACACTTGGCATTATCCGTCACGGAGCCGTGGCGCTGGGCTGAAAAGGTCAATAATGCTGGCGGAGTCTTCATGGGCGAACATTCCTTTGAAGTGCTGGGTGACTATCTCGCAGGTCCCAGCCACGTCATGCCCACAGGCGGCTCTGCCCGCTTTGCCTCCCCGCTTAATGTGTGGGACTTTGTCAAAATCGTCAGTCTTGTTGCGTTGGATGATAAAACTGCACAGGCAGTTGGTCCTATCGCTGCGACGCTCGCGCAGTCTGAGGGATTGGACGCGCACGCAAATGCGGCGTTGTTGCGGAGCAAGGCTTAATGTGCGCCCGCTTGCCCGCACGGGGATGAACCCCGTGCTAGTTTTACAAAGCCCGCTAAAGCGGACTAGCCGACTTCAGTCGGCTTCGTAGGAATAGCGTGGACGTTCACGTCCATGCGGGCACGGCAAATAAAACTGTGACGCTACACACCCATATCTGGGTGCTTAGCGTGACCTACAGGAATCATTATGCAAATCCGAACCCACCTTGAATCTCTTCCCCCGTATACCCCTATCGAGCCGTTTGAAATCTTATCGGCAAAGATCGGGCGCGAACCTTCGCAGATCGTCAAACTTGATGCGAATGAGAATCCATATGGCGTTCTGCCTGCCGTCCGCAAAGCACTCGCAGAGATGGACTTTCCGCACATCTACCCCGACCCTGAGTCGCGCGCCTTGCGCAAGGCGCTTGCCGAGTTTACAGGCGTAGACGAAGAACACCTCCTCGCCGGTTCCGGCGCAGATGAACTGCTCGACCTGCTTATGCGCGTCTTCCTCGAACCAAACGAGTGCATTCTCTCCTGCCCGCCGACCTTTGGCATGTATCCCTTCGACGCGGAGTTGAACGCCGCGCGTTGTATCGAAGTGCCGCGCAACGCAGATTTTTCGCTCGACATGCCGTCCATCCGCAAAGCCGTTGATGAACACAAGCCGAAACTGCTTTTCATCGCTTCGCCCAACAACCCCGACGGCTCTTTGATCCCTGCCAACGTGATGGATGAATTGCTCGCGCTTCCGCTGTTGGTAGTGCTCGATGAAGCCTACATTGAATTTGCAGGCGAATATCTCGGCGCCAGCCTCAGTCGAATCCGCGAAGTGCCGCAGCGTGAGAATCTCATCGTGTTACGCACGTTCAGTAAATGGGCGGGCTTGGCGGGGCTGCGCATTGGCTATGGCGCGTTCCCCAAATGGCTCATGCCCACCTTGTGGAAGTCCAAGCAGCCGTACAATGTCAATGTCGCCGCGAGCGTTGCCGCGCAAGCGTCGCTTGCCCACGTGGATGAATTGAAAGTGTTGGTCGAAAAACTCAAGGATGAAAGAACCCGCCTCCTCTCCGCGCTGACGGAGGTTCCGTACCTCAAGCCGTATCCTACGCAATCGAACTTTATCCTCTGCCAGGTCCACGGACGCGATGCCGCCGAATTGAAAGCCAAGTTGGCGCAGGAGTTCGGAGTCTTCATCCGCTACTTCAACAAGCCGGGGCTGAGAGATCATATCCGCATTAGCGTTGGGCGTCCGTCGGATACGGATATATTGATTGAGGCGTTGAGAAAACTGTAGGTCACGCTTGTAGCGTGACGGACTTAGAATCGACAAAGCATGTCACGTTGAAAACGTGACCTACGAGAATTGGAGCATAAATGAGAACCAGTGAAATATCCCGCCAAACGAACGAGACACAGATCCAGATCAAATTGAATTTGGATGGCACGGGCAAACACGAGATTTCCACGGGCGTGGGATTTCTAGACCACATGCTGACCCATCTTGCCGTGCATGGTCTCTTTGACCTGACCGTCAAAGCCCAAGGCGATCTGCACATTGATGTCCATCACACGGTGGAGGATGTGGCGCTGGCGTTGGGTCAAGTCTTTGACAAGGCGTTGGGCGACCGCAAGGGAATTGTCCGCATGGGCGATAGTTTCGCGCCGATGGATGAGACTCTCGCACATGTCGCGATTGATTTATCAGGACGTGCATACACGGTAGTACAAGCCGAATGGCACACGCCGTATGTGGGCAATATCCCTGTCACATTGTTCCCACATTTCTTTGAGTCGTTTGCGGTGCAGGCACGCTGCAATCTCCATGCACGCGTTTTGTACGGGCGCGATGACCATCATCAAGCCGAAGCCTTGTTCAAAGCCTGGGCGCGCGCATTGGATGCGTCTACGCAGTTTGATGCGCGGAGGGGTGGGGCAATCCCTTCGACAAAAGGAAGTTTGTAACGCGAGGGTGCGTCGCACCAAACGGGTAGATGATTCTGATTAATCAGGCGAATCTTATCTGTGGACTCGTCTCATTAAGTCTGGTGCGACGCACTACTGCAAAGGAAATATTATGAAAGAAATTATTCTGATAGATGCGGGCACGGGCAATCTTCGCTCGGTGCAGAAAGCGCTTGAGAGTGTTGGCGCAAATGTTTTACGCACAGATGATGCTGATAAGGTTTTGAATGCAAAGAAGGTTGTGCTGCCTGGCGTGGGTGCGTTCGGTGATTTTATGGATGGCATGAAAGCCAAGGGACTCGATGATGCCGTAAAGCAAGTCGTTCAGCGCGGTGTACCGATGCTGGGAATTTGCGTCGGGATGCAAGCCTTGTTCGAGATCGGTGAAGAGATGGGCGAGCATGAAGGCTTGGGTCTGCTGCGCGGCACGGTGGTGAAGTTTGCAGATACGCTGTCGGTGAAGATTCCGCACACGGGGTGGAATCAACTCAAAGTTAAGAATGAAGCGCTGCTCTTCGATCAAATCCAAGATGGGGCGTATGTCTATTTCAATCACTCGTATTATTGTCAGGCGGGCGATCCATCGGATGTGATCGCGGAAGTGGATTATGGCATTCGTTATGCGTGCGCGGTGCGGCGCGAGAACGTGTTTGGCGTGCAGTTTCATCCTGAGAAAAGCCAGGCGGTGGGGCTGCGCATTTTGAAAAATTTTGTGGAGGCGTGATGTTTATGATCTATCCCGCAATTGATCTGCGCGGCGGCAAAGTGGTGCGCTTGAAAGAGGGCGACCCTGCGCGGATGACTTCTTATAGTGACGACCCTGCCGAGACGGCGAAGCGTTGGCTTAGTGCGGGCGCGGCGTGGCTGCATGTGGTGAACCTTGATGGTGCGTTCGGTGAAAGTGATAACGCGAATCGCAATGCGCTTGAGTCGATTTTGAAACTCGGTGCGCGTGTGCAGTTCGGCGGCGGGGTACGTTCGCTTGAGTCGATTGAGGCGGCGTTGTCGTTGGGTGTGAGCCGCGTGATTTTAGGAACGATTGCAATTGAACAGCCTGAGATCGTGCGCGATGCATTGATGAGATTTGGTGCCGAACGCATTGCGGTTGGAATCGATGCACGCGATGGACTCGTGCGGACTCGCGGCTGGAAAGATAACAGCGGCGTGCCTGCGCTTGACCTCGCGCTTCAAATGCGGACCTTTGGGCTGGGTACCGTTATCTTTACCGATGTCAGCCGCGACGGTTTGGGCAGCGGGTTGAACATCCCTGCGACGCGAGCGTTATCTGAGCAGAGCGGGCTGGACGTGATCGCTTCGGGCGGCGTGCATACGATTGAAGATGTGAAAGAAGCGAAGGATGCGGAATTATCTGGCGTAATTATTGGGCGTGCTTTATATGATGGCACAGTTGACTTGAATGAGGCGTTAAATCTTTAAACACTAAGGGCACAAAGTACACAAAGGGGAAAAGGTCTTAAAGGTTTTTCCTTCGTGACCTTCGTGTCCTTTGTGTTTAAGAAGGAGTTTGAAATGTTAGCAAAACGAATCATCCCTTGTTTGGATATCAAAGATGGGCGCGTGGTGAAAGGCGTGAATTTTGTGAACCTGCGCGATGCGGGCGACCCTGTGGAGCAGGCACGTCTGTACGATGAGCAAGGCGCGGACGAGTTGGTGTTCCTCGATATTTCCGCGACACACGAAGGACGCCAGACGACCTTGGAGTTGGTAAGCCGCGTAGCAGAGACGGTCTTCATGCCGTTGACGGTTGGTGGCGGAATCCGCGAAGTGGACGATATGCGCAATCTCTTGCTGGCTGGTGCGGACAAAGTCAGCGTGAACTCGGCGGCGGTGAAGCGTCCTGAGTTGCTTTCCGAAGGTGCGAGTCGCTTTGGGGCGCAGTGCATTGTGTTGGCGATTGATGCTCGCAGAAATGGCTCAAGTTGGGAAGTGTATGTGGCTGGCGGGCGCACACCAACAGGCATTGACGCAGTTGAGTGGGCAGTGCGCGGCATGGAGTTGGGCGCGGGTGAGATCCTGCTCACCAGCATGGATGCCGATGGCACGCTCGCGGGGTATGACTTGGAACTGACGAGTATCATCTCGAACATGGTCTCTGTGCCAGTCATCGCTTCGGGCGGAGCAGGGACTCCCAGTCACTTTGCGGATGTGCTGACGAAAGGTATGGCGGATGCGGCATTGGCGGCGTCACTGTTCCATGATGGGAAGTTGAGGATTCCTGAATTGAAGAGAGAGTTGGAGGGATGGGGGGTGCCTGTCAGGCAAATGAAGGATGAATTATGAAGGATGAAATTAAGTTCGATGCAAATGGATTGATACCAGCAATCATTCAGGACTCAAAGACAAAAGAAGTTTTGATGATGGCGTGGATGAATGCCGAGTCTTTGCAGTTGACTCTTGAAACAGGCGAGACGGTGTTTTGGTCACGCAGTCGTCGGGAGATTTGGCACAAGGGGGCAACTTCTGGCAATGTGCAGAAGGTGGTGGAAATCCGCGTGGATTGTGATGCGGATACGCTGTTGGTGCTGGTCGAGCCTGCGGGTCCGGCGTGCCATACGGGTGAGCGGACGTGTTTTTATCGGAGTCTGTAGGTCACGCTTGTAGCGTGACGAAACTTGCAAATAAGGACTTACGCAGTTCAAAATCTTTTGTCACGAATGGTTTAAAAAATTCGCGACAATTCGTGTAACACCTGCACTTGCGTGCCGGTGCAAGTGTTCGCGGCTTGCCCTTTAGGTTTTGCGTAAATCCTAAATCAGTCACGTTGAAAACGTGACCTACATGGAGTATGTAATGAGTATTCAATGGTTATTTGATGTCATTCAAGATAGAAAGAATAACCCTAGCGAGAAGTCGTACACGACGAGTCTCTTCAACGAAGGCTTGCCGAAAATCGCGCAGAAGGTTGGCGAAGAGGGGACAGAGGTAGTAGTAGCGGCATTGGCGCAGGAAGATCAGCGACTGATCGAAGAGGTCGCAGATTTGACCTATCACACCCTGGTCCTGCTCGCCGCACGCGGATTGACTCCGGCGCATATCGAAGCAGAGTTGGAGAAGCGGCACAAGAAATGAAGAAGATCATTCTATTGGACATTGACGGCGTGCTCGTCCAGCCTGGCGGGTATCGGGCGGCGTTGCGTGCGACGGTGAAGCGCTTTATTGGCGATTATCTTATTGAAGAAGATGTGATCGTCAGTATGGAGAACCACGGCATTTCGAGCGAGTGGGATATGTCGCCGCTGATCATTGCCGCGTATTGGGATGATGTGCTTGCGCGTCAGTCGATGGAAAATCTTTCGGACAATGTGTCGATTGCGGCAAAGCAGATTCAGAATCAACGAGCGAATGCGCCAAAAAATTTATCCGTGCCTGAGTTTGAATTGATAGTGGGACAATACCCAGCAGAAACTGCCTTTCATGTAGGGTGCTTTTCGTCCGTCCCTAAGGCATTGCGAAAAAGTCTTTTGACAGGCACGCGCGACGTAAAAAAATCCATGACGATGTGTACCTTTCAACATTTCACACTGGGAAGCCTACATTTCGAAGAGACCTACAACCTGCCAGCAGAATTTGAAACCGAGTCGTTGTTATTGAAATACGATCATTCAAACATCGATGAAAACATTCGAGCCGCGATTTCTCAGGGTGGAAACTCCATCGCTGCCTTCACGGCAAGACCATCTCACCCGCCGCGCGAAGTCGCAGAGTCAACGCTCGGCTATGCTCCTGAAGCGGAATTGGCGCTCGAACTCGTTGAGATGAAAGACATCCCGCTCATTGCGTTTGGTAAGTTGGAATACATCGCCGCCCAGCATGGGCTGGACCCCGCAACGCTCGTCAAGCCTTCACCGTTTCAGGCATTGGCAGGCATACTCGCTGCGTGGACGGGCGAAGAACTGTCCGCTTTGATGGCGGCGCATGATTGGCATGAAACTGGCAAGTTAAACAGCCGCTTCGGCGATTTGCCCAAGTCATTTGAACTGGTCGTGGTGGAAGATACGATGGGCGGAATCCGTTCGGTGCGGGCGGCGGGGGAGATTTTGCGCAAAGCAGGGTTTGATGTCACGGTCCACGCGCTCGGGCTGACAAGCAGCATACCTGCCAAGGCGGCGGCATTTGAAGCGGCAAGCGTTCCACATTTTGAAAATTGGGAGTCTTTAATAGCAGGTGCGGGGTTATAAATAGCGATCACGGACGACAGATGATGGAAAAGCTGATCCACGGTCTATCGTCTATCGTCAATTCTCTTCAGGAGTTTCCCCTTTGAACAACTACATCGCCCTCGCTCTCACCTTCGCTATCGCACTCGGATTTTTACGCCTAATGGATTTTTTCGCCCACCGCGGCTGGATCGAAAGCAAGCTCAGCCGAAAATTGATCCACATCGGCACGGGTCCGATCTTTGTGTTGTGCTGGTTCCTGTTCGACGATGTTCCCTCCGCCCGTTGGCTCGCGGCGTTGGTTCCGTTTGCTATCACGGCGCAGTTCGCGCTGATCGGTTTCGGCGTCATCAAAGATAAAGCCTCGGTGGATGCCATGTCCCGCACCGGCGACCCAAAAGAGATTCTGCGTGGCCCGCTTTATTACGGCATTATGTTCGTGGTGTTGACGTTGGTCTACTGGAAAGATTCCCCGATTGGCATTATTGCTCTTATGATGATGTGCGGTGGTGACGGTATTGCCGACATCTTCGGCAGGCGCATCCCTTCGCCAAAATTACCGTGGAGCAAAGAGAAGTCCGTGGCGGGGATGGT
>JACPVC010000062.1 GCA_016191955.1 Chloroflexota bacterium | reverse complement strand
TACAGTTTGGGCATTCCACAACGGTCTCTTCAGGGTGAAAGACCGTACTACATTGCAGGCATTTCATCTTGGCTGTTACGGGTCGAAAGCGTAACTCGGCGTTTTCTGCCAACGTGCCCCGGGCGACGTCATTCCAATAGAAGCGGATCGCCTCCGGGCGTTCGTCTGAAAGTTCGCCGAGCAATAGATTTACAGCAACGATTCTGCGCCCATCAGCATTTTTGAGGGCAAGATCGAGCAGGGTCTGGGTGAGCGATAGCTCGTGCATCACTTTTAAGGTACCCCCATATGTGATTCAAACCAAGATGAGAAAGTCATCCATGCGGATGACTTTCCTCTCATCAATTGATTACATTTTCCTTCAGATAATTCAATGCAATATGTGCGGCAGGCAGCACGCTTTCCCGCACCGGCGGCGAAAGGTCTTCGCCGAAATCGTGGATTCTACGAATAGCGACCCCGATCACGATCACCTCTTCGGGCAGGTGCGCGCCCATCTCTTTGCCGAGTTGGATGGCATTTTGCAGAGATGTATCGTGTATGCTCGTGATGTGAAAGGCGGAATAGTTCGGCAACTCATCCAATTTGTGGATCAGGATCGAGCCGACATCTTCTGCATCTGCAACGAACGAATCGACGATGATGGCGCGGTCATAGCCGATAAGATGTTCCATCAAGGCGATCCCGCCCAGTGAAAGGAAGTCTACATCGACAAGCGCAGCCGCAGGCAAATGCTGCTTGATTTCTTCCACGATCTTCCAGCCAACCCCATCGTCGCCCAGGATGGGATTGCCAAGCCCGATAATGATGGTTTTCATGACGACGCTCCGCTTCATCCTTAACTGATGCCTGCCTCCGCTCAACAGAACTGTTTCAACACTTCAACCGGGTTCCCGTCCGCGTCCCGGATCGTGATCTCCAAGGGCATCTGCCCCGGCAATGAATGAGTCGCGCAGCCGAAGCATGGGTCATAGGCGCGGAACGCCATCTCAACCATGTTGAGCAAGCCTTCGTTCACGACCCCGTCCTTAATGAGGTTCGCCGCCGCCTTCTTCGTGGACATTTGAATGGGCGCGTAGTTGTTGGTGGTGCCCACGATGAGATTCGCTTTGGTCACACGCCCCAGTTCATCGGTCCAGTAATGATGCGTGAGAGTCCCGCGTGGCGCTTCGACGATGCCGACTCCTTCCGTCGGAGTCTGAGTCGGTTTTCTGTGAACATCCGGCGAGGTGATCTCCGGGTCGGTGACCAGTTCCAGCCAGCGTTCGGCGGCGTAAAGCAATTCGATCAGCCGTGCCCAATGAATGGCAAGGCGTTGATGGACGGGCTTGCCGCCCAGTGTTTTGTAGAAACGGTCATATTCTTCCTGTGCGAGCGGAGTTGCCATGCCGTCTGCCGCGTTGAGGCGCGAGAGCGGGGTTGCCATGTAGATGCCCGAGTCGATGCCGTCTACGAAGCCGTTCCAGCCGACGTTTTTAAGATACGGGAACTTGAGATAGGTCCACGGCTCAACGTGTTCGGCGATGTGGTTCATGTATTCGTTGGGGGCGTACTTACAGAACTCCTTGCCGTTCGGGTCTACCACGCGCACTTTGCCGTCGTAGAAATTGACCTTGTTGAATTCATCCACCATGCCCATGTAGTAGGTGTGATGGGTATAGACATCGCCCAGGATCAGGTCGACGTAGGCTTTGTTGCCAAGCACGATGTCGTTGAAGAGTTTCAAGCTGAACTGCGCGAAATCCACTGCCCAGTGACCCATCTCTTCGATCTCTTTGCGCTGCTCTTCGGTGATGCCCTTGGTTATGCCGCCGGGAATGGATGTGCAGGGATGGACTTTCCTTCCGCCGATCATTTCAACGACGGTATGCCCATACTTACGCATCTGGATGACCTTGCCGCCGATCTCCAGCCCAACCTTGTGGATGACGCCGAGGATGTTTCGTTCGGCAACGGGGGCGTCGGGTCCCATCACGAAATCGGGTCCGCCGAGGGCGTAGAAATGGGTGGTGTGGTCGGTGCAATAGAACGCGGAGTAGAGCAGTTCGCGCAGCATCTTCGCTGTGTGCGGCGGATCGACGTGATAGACCGCGTCCGCTGCTTTTGCCGCCGCCATGTGATGCGCTTCGGGGCAGACCCCGCAGATGCGGTTGGTCAGCAAAGGCATTTCTTCGATGGGTCGCCCAACCACGAAGCGTTCGAAACCGCGCAGTTCGGGAATCTGGAAATACGAGTTGGCGACGTTGCCTTTATCGTCCAGAAAGATCTCGATCTTGCCGTGACCTTCCAGCCGGGTGACGGGGTCGATGGATATGCGTTGAGTCATGAATTCTCCTTTGGAAGGATGAGAGATAGGGGATGAAGGATGAAGCGAGCCATTGGTTTGATTCATCCTTCAAAATTCATCATTCATCCTTATTTTTCGAGTGGCGCTGCATCATCATGCAGTTCCTTGACGAAGTGAGCGCGCGCTTCGACCTCTTCCATTTTGAGGGAGGCGTATTGCGAGGCTTCCTTCATCAATTT
>JACPVC010000360.1 GCA_016191955.1 Chloroflexota bacterium | reverse complement strand
TCTTCGAGCAAGTCGTTCATCGAAATTTCATCCGCGCCAGATTCGCGCACATAATCTACCTGCTCGAAGCCGGGCAGGGGAGTCTTGTCTTTGCGGGAGATGCATAGCAACCGATAGGCGAAGACCCGCTCGACATCTATCAGATGAGATACGACTTCTTTGATGGACCACTCTGCGGGTCCGGGCTTGAAGCGTGCTTGCGAGTCAGATAACTCTCCCAATGCAGACTTCATCTCATCAAGTTGAAGCGGCAAAGCGGCGGTCACATCCCCGCGGGCTGTGGCGCGTTGGATGTAATCGGCATAAAAAGGAGCATATTCTTCGGGAGATGGAGTTAATATCATCGATGGATTCCTGATCGATTTGTTAGGAAAAGGGCAGGAAGTTCGTAATCACGTTCAAAAAGATGGAATACACAATCATGCCCTTCCAATAAGCACGCAGGTCTGGGCTGGAGTTTTTGATTCCCATTGCAACGAGGAGAATAAAGATCGGCATGAAGTCCATCGAGAAACGCTGCATGTTGTATTGGATATAGCCATTGTTGTGATAGAACAACGCATGAACAAGCGACAGCAGAACGGCAACCCATGCGCTCCACAAGGTTAGTCGGTCTGCTTTGGCGCGAAATGCGGCGATGATGAAGGGGCTTGCTGCCAACAGAGAGGTGCCAAAACGATCTATTCCAGCAAAGTCGAGCATGTTCGCGCCACCAAACTCAATGTGGTATCCCTGGATGAACATATAGGCTATGTTGAAAATAAAATAAGCCGGAGCGAAAATTCCGTATTGACTGACGCGCGCCGCTAAAAAATTTCCGGGTCCGCCATAAGTTTCGTAATTTAGCGCCTCGTAGCCGGTGCCAAAGCTGTCGAATCGATAATAATTAAATCCCAGATAAAGAAGGATGCAGACTCCAACGCCGCCAAGAAACCCGATGATATTTGCGAGTCGACTGGGCCTGCCTGAATTCTTCCATAAAAGCACAGGGATAAACACCACCATGTAAATGGATAACTGCCGCGAGAGAAAAGCCAAGCCAACGAACAACCCAGCCAGCCAGCCCCTGTTGTTGTGCATGGCTTCATGGATTGCCAGCACAGCGCATAAGACCGCTGTGAGTTGCGCGAACAACCAAACCCAATCACTGGCTCGAAATACCTGCCAGTACCCTGTTCCCAGGGCAAACCCCGCGAGGACCCACGCGACGACTGATTTATCCAATTCAAGTTTCAATAGGATGCGATAAAGAATAAAACAGGTACTCATCGCAATGGCGAACGAGATCCAATACATTTTGATATCATCCCTGCCAAAGAGCGCCACGAAGGGCGTCAAGATAACCGCTGGAAACGGCGGGAAGGGACTGTATATCCGCCCCTTATATTGGAGTGTTTCACCGGGTAGTTTAGCGGGTTTCTCTTGAATGGCGAAATTGCCGTGCAGGAAAGCCTCAGCCTGATATGCGTAGAGGTTTGTCCCACCATTGCTTCTGTTAAATACCCCAATCACGCCCGTGAGCAGCAGCGCGGAGACGATCAGCCAGGAATAATTTTGGATGAACCTACTGATCCTGCCTGTCTGTTCTAAACCGGATATCTCTTTCATGGATGTGATTATAACGTACCGATAATTTTTTCAATCACTGTATAATACAGAGAATAATGAATTCTTCACCATCGCTTTATAGGAAATTCTTTCGCCCCCCATCTACCGCCGATAAGCTGAATCTTTTTCAGTTGTTATTTGAATCCAGCGAGATCAGCCCAGACCTGGCGCTAGCTCTGCTCAAGGTGATCCACCGAGAATTGAGCTCCGAACAAAGCCGCGAGCGTTCTGCTTACAAGCAGTATGCTGAGACAATCGAAACCCTGCGGTTTCATAGGTCAGACATGCTGTGGCACGTTGTCGATGCTTGGAATGCGGGCAGGGCGGCAAGAGACCCGGAATGGCTTACAGATGGGATCATTAAGTAATCGACCTTACGGGATAGTTTGGATCCGGTCTTTTTCTACTTCAAACCCGCGCGCCTTCCATTGATTGATGCCGCCTTCCGCTTGAATGACATTGTGGATACCGCGCCGCTTCAATACCGAAATCGCAACCATCGAACGGTTCCCGCTTGCACACTGAATGACGAGTGTTTTATCTTTCGGGAAGGTCAAATCCTCCCATGCGATCCGCCCGCCTTCAAAATGGATCGCGCCTGGAATGTGTCCCTCATCCCATTCACTTAAGCGCCGCACGTCGATCACCGTCACTTCATTCAAACGGTCGCGCAATCCACTCGCATCCATGCTTTGCACGGTCTCAACCGGATACTCCTTCGCCCATGCTTCGATTCCACCTTCGACGTATCCAAGCAGATCATCGTATCCAATGCGGATGAGTTGCCGCGCCGCATCCTCCATTTGAGTTGCCGACTCGCCGAGGAGCAGTATCCTACTCCCAAACGGAATCACCCAACCTGCCCAAACGATGAGCGGCGCATCCACGCGGATGCCGTATGAGTTTGAAATGTGACCCGCTGCAAATTTTTTCTGATGGCGAATATCCACTACGACCACACCATCATCCATCAGGGACCTGGCTTCGCTTGGAGAATACGGCTTGAGAATGGGAACGCCGCCCAGAATTCTTGCGCCTTTCTGGTTGAGCTCACGCATGTATTTGTAGTACGTGGGGTAATTGGGTAAACCTGTCAACGCGCGTTTAATGAATTCTTCTTCGCTTTGCGGTTGGGCAAGCGTATTGGTGAGGCGTTCACGCCCGATGGTGGTGGTGCGTTCTGGCGAAGAGGGTGCAACGCAAAATGAGCCTGCGCCGTGGGTGGGGAAGACATCCACTTCATCTGGAAGTTTTAGCAGTTTGTCGTGAATGGTGTGATAAAGATGACTCGCCAGCGGAAGTGTCGTTTCTGGCGAGAGCAAATCCGTCCGTGCTGCGCCGCCGACGATGAGTGCGCCGCCGCTGAACAAAGCTGAAGGTGTTCTGCCGTTTGGCTCGACGAGTAAAAAGGAGATGTGTTCGGGAGTGTGACCGGGCGTGGTCATCACGTGTATTTGGAATGCACCGAGGTCGATGATCGAATCTTCGGTTAGAGGAATGTGCTCAAATTCAATGTGTCCCTCTGCGCTGGCACCGATAATGGCGTTCGTTTGGCTGGCAATCTCGCGGTTGCCGGAGATAAAATCTGCATGCAAGTGGGTATCGAGGACGTGCGTCAGCGTAAGACCAAGCTCAGAAGCGGCATGCAGGTAACGGTCCACATCTCGAAGCGGATCGATCAATATCCCCTTCTTGGTTTCGTGCGAACCGATCAGGTAGGCAGAGTTGCCCAATCCTGTATCTACGAACGATTGAATAAAAAATGGAGTGGACATGTCGGAATTATAACTCTTCCGGCCATGCCTACTATTTGTTCGTGGCTTTGACGAGTTCCCGAATTCTATTGAATGCGGTCATTGCATCGCGATATTGACGCGACTTTCAGTTTATACTCGAGCCGCCAACATATAGCAAATTCATAAAGGATTGCATCAATGACACTCACTATCGGCACAGCCACTGCCAAACGCGGCGAGATCGTGTATGGAGAATACTTTTTGGTTCAGCACCCCGTCGGCGGCGCGGACGTTCTGCCTGTCATCATCGCACAGGGTCAGGAAGATGGACCTGTGTTTTGGATCACAGCGGGAATTCATGGCATTGAGCATGCGGGCATTCAGGTCATTCATAAATTGATCATGCCTGAATTAGTGAAACAGATGCGCGGGACGATTGTTGCCATCCCTGCTTTGAACCCGGCAGGTTTGCGAACGTTGAACCGTCAAGCCTACTATCACAACGGTGATCCGAACCGCCTCTTCCCCGATGGACGCGTGCCGAAAACAGATCCAGACAAGGCTCCACCTTCGGCGTTGGAGCAAGCGTATGGATGCTTGTTCGAGGATATCAAGAACACGGCTTCGTTCTATTTTGATCTGCACTGTATGAGCAATGGCTCGCTTTCGTTCATCTTCCGTGACCGTGTTTTATATCGCAAGGGTGATGAGTCTGCCCGCAAACGTGCTGAGGAAGTAAGTGTCAAAATGGACGAGATGGCGCAGGCATATGGTCATACCGTTACGGCTGATTTTGCGGTGGAAAAATATATTGACGAAAAACTGCATCGTGCGACAACGGCAGCGGTAGCGATGCTGGCAGGAATCCCTGCGCTGACGGCGGAGTTGAGCAGCCCATACACGCCAACGCCTGAAGTAGTCCATGCAGGCGTGTCCGGCTTGCGAAATGTGATGCGTTGGGGCGGCATGCTAGGTGGTGAGATGGAGTCGATTACGGGTATCAAAATGGTTGACCCGGGCTTTCCCACACATCGCCGCAGTGTGACGCGAGTGACACAGTCCTGTGTCGTCCATCATCTCAAGGAGCCCGGTGACTTGGTCAAAGTGGGTGACCCGCTGGTGGAGATGCGCGATGCGTGGGGCAGGTCGCTTGGCGTGTTGACCTCGGAGTACGATGGCTTTGTCATCTCGCGCCCGACAGGGATTCTGTTTTATCCCGGTGAAGCGACGATGTTATTGGCGATCCGTGATAATGAGCCGAGAGTAGGGGAGTATCCTGAAACGTATTTCGACTAAATCGTTTTGTCAAATGCTTTTACCACGGAGCGCACAGAGATTCCTTATGATTTTTTCAGTGAACTCGGTGGTCTCCGTAGTGATTCTTTTTACCTGCCATTCTTTGGCTGTATAATGGATTTGTACGACAACTTGTATTTGAAAAGGTTTATCTATGACTTCAAATCACACTCGTAACCCCGGCACGCCCCTCGACCTTGACTGGGTGATGGGCGCGCATGTCAACAAAAGCGCGGTGGAGCGACGTACTGCCACGCTCACAGGTCGCCGCACCGCCAAAAAGGATTGGCAGGCGGCGTGGCTTCTGCGTGCCATCACCAACATTGACCTGACCACCCTCGCAGGCGACGACACGCCCGGGCGTGTTCATCGTCTGTGTGCCAAAGCCAAACAGCCATTACGCCCCGACATGCTTGAAAAACTTGGATTGAACGGCGAGCGGATCACCGTCGGTGCGGTGTGCGTGTACCCCAACCGTGTAGCGGATGCAGTTCACGCGCTTCAAGGCTCTGGAATTCCAGTTGCCTCTGTTGCGACAGGTTTTCCTGCGGGACAGACTCCCCTGCCACAGCGCATTCAGGAGATCGAGCAAGCCGTGGAATCCGGCGCAAAAGAAATTGACGTGGTCATCGCCCGCAATTATGTATTGACGGGGGATTGGCAATCCATGTACGACGAACTGCAACAATTTCGCAAAGCCTGCGGCGACGCGCACATGAAGACCATCCTTGCAACAGGCGACCTCGGCTCTCTCAAACAGGTCTATCAAGCCAGCCTCGTAGCCATGATGGCAGGCTCGGACTTTATCAAGACCTCAACGGGCAAGGAAACGGTCAATGCCACGCTGGAATTCAGTCTGGTGATGACGCGTGCCATCCGCGATTATTTAGATCGCTTTGGCTACAAAGTTGGTTTCAAGCCCGCAGGTGGAATCAGTACCGCAAAGCAGGCGATGGCGTGGCAATCCCTGATGAAGGAAGAACTCGGCGACGAATGGCTAAGGAATGACTTATTCCGCATCGGCGCATCCAGCTTGTTGACGGACATCGAGCGGCAGTTGTATCACTACATCACAGGTCACTACGCCGCGAAACATCACATGCCGATGGGATAAAGCTTATTAACCGCCAAGAACGCAAAGAAAGGAAAATGAGATGGAGCAACAAATTATCGTTTCAAATCCAAAGATCATGATGGGACAACCTGTTGTATCAGGAACCCGTATTACGGTTGACCTGATTCTTGAAGGACTTTCAGCAGGTGAATCTTTTGACCAGTTGTTGAAGGCTCACCCGCGTTTGACGAAAGAAGGAATTCAAGCCGCCTTGAAGTTTGCACGTGATGCCTTACGTGCTGACGTTGTTTATCCCATTTCCGAGTCCGTCTAATGAAAATACTCGCTGACGAAAGCGTGGATAACGAAATCGTCCTGCGATTAAGGAGCGATGGACATGACGTTGGTTATGTTGCTGAAATGTCTCCTGGCATTATGGACGAAGAAGTTCTGGTTCTGGCAAGTGACGAAAACACCTTGCTCCTCACAGCGGATAAAGATTTTGGCGAGTTGATTTTCCGCCAAGGATATGTCAAACGCGGAATTGTTTTGTATCGCCTTGCGGGACTTTCTTCACAAGAAAAAGCTGATATTGTGTCGTCTGCAATATCTGAGCATGGAGATGAATTGCTTGTGTCTTTTAGTGTGATTACAGAAAAAGCAGTTCGTATTCGGAAAGTTTGATAAAAACCGACATTGAGCGGCAGCTGTATCACTACCTCACAGGTCACTACGCGGCGAAACATCACATGCCGATGGGATGAGCACTCCGATGGTCGAGTAGGCGGCGGAAGTTATTGAGTCTTTGCAAATCTACTTTCCGCCGCCGCCGTATCGAGACCATCAGTTAGATGTAAATATGAAATCGAGAGTTGACTTGTAATTTGTGGTCTCGATACGCCCTTCGCAACAAACGCTCAGGGCTACTCGACCACCGAGATAGGATGTAAATATGAGCACATTACTTGAAATCTTCAAAACGATGGAATACGGACCTGCGCCCGAAGCGCCTGATGCTGTCAACGCGTGGCTGGATGAGCACAATCGCAAATTTGGATTGTTCATCAACAACGAGTGGGTGACGCCGAAGGGTGCGAAATTCTATTCATCCATCAACCCAGCGAATGGCAAACTACTAGCCGAGACCACGCAGGCAGGACAAAAGGAAGTGGATTCAGCGGTGGGTGCGGCGCGAGAGGCGTTTGGAACGTGGAGCAAGACTCCTGGCGTAGTCCGTGCGCGATATTTATATGCGATTGCGCGCAATATTCAAAAGCATCATCGCTTGCTGGCAGTGCTTGAGTCGATGGACAACGGCAAGCCGATTCGTGAATCTCGCGATATCGATGTGCCGCTGTTGGCGCGTCACTTTTACTATTATGCGGGCTGGGCGCAGTTGATGGAAACGGAACTACGCGACTATCAGCCTGTTGGTGTGGTCGGGCAGATCATCCCGTGGAACTTTCCGTTGTTGATGTTGGGCTGGAAGATCGCGCCAGCCATCGCGATGGGGAATACGGTTGTGTTGAAACCTGCTTCTTACACACGTCTCACGGCTTTGTTATTTGCGGAGATCGTTGCAGAGGCGGGAGTACCGCCTGGCGTGGTTAATATCATCACGGGCAGCAGTAAAGCTGGCTCGATGCTGGTTGAACATCCCGATGTGGATAAGATCGCTTTCACGGGTTCCACCGATGTTGGGCGCACGCTCCGTCAACAGACCGCTGGCTCGGGCAAGAAACTGTCGCTCGAGTTGGGGGGCAAGAGTCCATTCGTCGTGTTTGACGATGCCGATTTGGATGGAGCAGTTGAAGGCGTGGTCGATGCGATCTGGTTTAATCAGGGTCAGGTCTGTTGCGCAGGATCAAGGCTGATAGTGCAGGAAAATGTCACAGCGAAGTTTATCCAAAAATTAAAAGCTCGCATGGAACACATGCGCGTGGGCGACCCGCTCGATAAAGCGATTGACATGGGCGCGATTGTCGATCAGTCACAATGGGACACGATTGATGATTGGGTGAAGACAGGCATTAGCGAAGGCGCGGAATGTTTCCAACCGAATATCGCGCTGCCCGAAAAGGGATTGTTCTATAAACCCACATTGCTCACGGGTCTTGACCCCGCCGCCGCAACCGTACAGGAAGAAATTTTTGGACCCGTGCTGGTCTCGCTTACTTTTAGAACGCCGAGCGAAGCTATCGAACTTGCGAACAACACGCGCTATGGTCTCGCGGCGAGCGTCTGGAGCGATAACATCAACCTCGCGCTCGATGCGGCGAGCAAGATCAAGGCGGGTTCGGTGTGGGTCAATTGCACCAATCAATTCGACGGCGCGTCGGGCTTCGGCGGCTATCGCGAGTCAGGCTATGGACGCGAAGGCGGGCGTGAAGGTCTGTTTGAATATTTAAGACCGACATGGATGGATCGTCCACGCCCTGAGTTTGTACTGGATGAAAAGAAGAAGTGGGGCGAACACGTGCCCACGCTTCCTTCTCAGCCGACAGTTGCTCGGGCAAATGGACATTCGCTTCCGCCAATAGATCGCACCCCGAAGATGTACATCGGCGGCAAGCAAGTTCGCCCTGACGGTGCATATACTTTAAGTGTGTTGAGCGCAAAAGGAAAATTAGTTGGTCAAGTCGGTGACGGGAATCGCAAGGACATCCGCGATGCAGTGGAAGCGGCTCACAAAGCGCGGACATCAGGCTGGGCGATGCGCCACGGATACAACCGCTCGCAAATTTTATATTTCATCGCTGAAAATCTCGATGCGCGTAATGCTGAGTTTGTAAAGCGCATTGTCGAAATGACAGGACGCACGCAGAAGTCCGCACAAGCTGAAGTGGATGCATCCGTTGAAAGATTATTTACCTACGCAGCCTGGGCGGATAAATACGGTGGCACTGTGCAAGAGACCACCCTGCGTGGAATTACCGTCGCAGTCAACGAACCGATGGGTGTGATCGGCATTGCCTGCCCCGATGAAATGCCTCTACTTGGATTTGTCTCGCTGATGGCGCCTGCCATTGCACGCGGCAACACCGTGGTTATGATTCCGAGTCAGCAGTATCCGCTCTCTGCAACGGACTTCTATCAGGTGCTCGACACATCCGACGTGCCTGGCGGCGTGGTCAACATCATCACAGGCGACTGTGACCATTTAACGAAAACTCTCGTCCAGCACGAAGATGTTGATTCCGTTTGGTACTTCGGCTTGGCGGAAGGCAGTTACCACGTGGAAAATGAATCCGCTGCGAACATGAAGCGCACATGGACAGGCTACGGTCTGCCCCGTGATTGGATGTCCCGCGAGCAGGGCGAAGGTCACGAGTTCCTGCACGAGGCGACGCAGGTCAAGAATATCTGGGTGCCGACGGGGGAGTGATTATAGAAAGTAGTGAGTAGAAAGTAAGACCTCCGAGCGAACAACTCGGAGGTCTTTGTTCTTAATCGTTATTTATGGTTTTCTCTTAGGTTTTGGCGTTTAATAGTTTCAGCTTGAAGCTCAAACACATCTAACTTCTTTTTTCCGCTATCAGTCTTTATAAAAACTTCATTTTTTCCAGTTGCGTAAAGCATAACTTCAGAACTCGGTTGAGGAACCGAAACTTCTAAAACGTATAGATCCTGTATGGGGAGAGATTTATCATCCAAAACCTGAAAGAATTCAACACTATAACTTGAAGGAGGAATTTTGGGGTTTATTTGCATTAGCTTATCAGTAACAACACGCCGAATTTCATCTCTTGTTCGATAATCAACATTAACGCCAACAACTATTCTGTCATCATTTCTGATACCCCAATAAATTTTGCCGCCACTTTTCATTGAATTTAGCCATGCGACAACATATTCATCAACAAGACTTGAAATTGAACCTGTTGGATTATTGCCTTTTATTTCTTTAAATTCGCAATTATGCATTTCTTCCAAATCAACAGGTTTTTCGAGAGAAAAGATAGATTTTTGTACCGTCTCAGGTTTAGTTTTTACTTGTTTGGCGACTTTATTTTTTCGTTTGCTTTTTTCTTCAATTATTTCTTTCTTTTTTCGTTTTATGGCGCTATGGCTTCGGCGAGGCAGTCTTTGTAGTGCTTTGTCAAGCAAGGAAATAGCTTCATCATATCTGTTCTTCCAAATTAACAAATTGGAGTAATCAATGTAGAGTATTTTCAAGCCTTCGCCAACAGGTGTTTTTTCAATACCGTACTTTAGAACTTCTTCGGCTTCTTCATATTTCCCGATTCTTCTTGAAATCTTTACATATTCAAGAATTAGAGCGTCTCCTTTATGCTCTGGCGAAACATGATTTATCCCGCGTTTTAGCAATTTCAAAGCTCCTGAAAAATCGTTTCGGCTTTTTAGCAAATCGCAATATTCCCAATAAAGAGAATACAAATTGAATCTTGACGGAATTTTATTGATACCAGTTTCTAAAACTTCGACAGCTTCTTTTTCTTTACCTTGTTGACGAAGTAACTTGCTATGTTCAACGTAAAGCCTGGCTAGTTTTTGGGTCGGCAACTTCACCATGACATCATTGATGATCGCCACTGCTTTATCGAATTTTCTTCTTTCCACTAAAAATTTTACAAACGCAATGCAAACATCTTCAAGTCCATTTTGCATTGGGGCAATTTTTATGCCGTTGTCAAAAGATTCTTC
Organism: Chloroflexota bacterium; assembly: GCA_016191955.1. Classification (GTDB taxonomy): domain Bacteria; phylum Chloroflexota; class Anaerolineae; order Anaerolineales; family Villigracilaceae; genus Villigracilis. The sequence continues at coordinate 1,019 of JACPVC010000360.1, read as the reverse complement.
GGCTTGTTCAAATTTACCTTGACCTGCTAAAGCTGCTCCATACATTACATAAACTTGTGACAAGGAGTCTTTCTCAACATTTTGCAATGCTAATTTTAGAACTTTCTCGGCTTCGAATTTTTTCCCTGCTTCAAGAAGAATCTTTGCGTATGGAACGTAAATTTTATCGTTAGACTTGCATGGAGGAATAAGGATTGCTTTTTTGAATACTTCTTGTGCGAGTTCATATTTTTTGTTTTTTGCCAAGAAAGTTAAGTAATTCATCTGCCGTTCTGCATTGTCTGGTGTTAGGCGAACGGATTCTGCGTAGTGCTTTTTGATTTCTGCTTGATAGGTAGGATGATGATCTTCCAAGAGTCTTGCGTAAAATTGGTGAAGTTCGCTATCATCTTTTACTGTTTTCAAGGCAACTTCATATAATTTTTTGGCTAAATTGGTTTCACCAAGCTTTGCAAGTTCTCTCAGAGATTGTTTGAGTTGACTGGCTATGAAATTTCCAACAGAGATTTGCCCTTGTATATAGTTGACTCTTTTGTAATGAAAGATAGTTTCTAAAAGCGCTGAAATAAACTTGGCGTCCTTGAAATGCCTGGATGATCTAACCTGTGATAAGTAAAAATCCCCAATGGTCTTATGGACTTGGTTATATTCATTTTCATCAGACTTGAGGGTTTTATAAGCATATTCCCGAACAATTGGGTGTAAATAATAAAATCTATTGCCCAAGTCAGCCTCAATAAAGAAATAGGATTTCAATTCAATGAAGTCGGTTCTTACTGGGAAAGACTTTAGTTCTGTAATGGTAAAGGGTTTACGAAAAGCAGAAGCAATTTTCAGTTGCTTTTGGGCTTCAATGGAGAGCTTTGGGTACAAAGATTTTAGTAACTCACCTTACGCAGCCAAACAGACAGGGTTAAGTTGGCGCAGTTTGGCATAAGCGGCATGAATAGCGTGCAAATAGAGTTTTGATTTGAGTGCAAAATGGTTGAGTTTCGTGTCGCCTTTAAGCAGTTCGAGTT
>JACPVC010000323.1 GCA_016191955.1 Chloroflexota bacterium | reverse complement strand
GCGTCTGGTGCGTCGACTCGAACAACTTGGCTATGCCATCCATTTGGAGCAATCCATGCCCATTGTCGCATAAACGATTTTCAGGACAGTTGCTACCTTTTCACTTGCAGTCAAAAACCAAAACCTTCAGCCGCGAATTACACGGATTTTCGCGGAAACGCCCTTGAAAATTCGCGTGAATTAGCGAAATCCGCGGCAAGGAACTTGTATCTCGCTCATTTTGAACTCAAGGTGGCAACTTGAGTTAGTTATCATCTTTTTTGATATCAAAACTGCTCCCAGATTGAATTCTTGGGAGCAGTTTTGATTACAGTCGCGTTGAAGCGGTTATTGAAGATGTTCGTCGAAGAGGTTTCTAAAATCGCTCTCCGTTGCAGGACCGACCAGTTTTTTCAGGAGGTTCCCGTTCGCATCCAGAAAATAGAATTCGGGCTGGTACACGAAACCAAGTTCGCGTTGGAAGTTCTCCGTAAGGGGATCGTCGGCGTCAAGATAACTGAATTTGACTCTGCCAAAATACTCTGCTTCTAACCCATGAACCATGGGCGCCATGGAGCGGCAGGTACTTCAGGTGAAGCGGAAGAATTCCACCAGTTGCAGCCCACCGGAGGCAAGGCTGACGGTGGTTGGGTCGGTGGCTTCGAGGTTCGGTCCGCGAGAGGTGGCGACGGGTAGAACAGCGGGAATAGTCGCCTCAACCGGGGGGACGGCTGTTTCAACTGCCAAAGTGGGTGCCACACTGGCAGTGGGTTCAGGAGGGACGGTTTCGGTGGCACCGGACGGGGCGCAGGAAACTGCCAGAAGGGCAGCGACCAAGCCCACGGTCCAGAAAAGGAAGCGGGGTTTCATCAATATTCTCCTTGTAACGTGTTAAAAGATACCTGATTATGCGGTCATCTTACTCAATTCACATCAATTTCTAACATGAGGTACGCGATACACAAAAACTGCCGCTCTACTTTGACGGAGGTTCATTCCCCTGCTATACTTGATTTGCACTTTGTCTTTCAAAAGCATGTCATTTTAAGGAATAGGAAGGTCTCTACCCTAGTTTCGAGATTCTCCCTGGCGCCAACCAACAGAGTGACAAAAGATACTTCAAAAGGAGAAGTCCTATGGCAAATTTTAAGCTCACGTACGCAACCATGTTCAATCCGCCTGAAGAACTGCATACCGGTTTCGATAAGGCTGTGGCAAAACTGAAAGCCAATATGGGTCAGGAATATGGCATGTTCATCAATGGCAAGGAAGTCTTTGCCGATGAAAAGTTCGAAGACCGTTCACCCATCAACACCGATTGGGTGCTTGCCAAAATGCAGAAAGGCAATGCCAGCCATGCTCAAATGGCGATGGATGCGGCGCGCAAAGCCTTCCCGATGTGGAGTCACACTCCCTGGCAGCAGCGCGTAAAGCTGCTGCGCAAGGCGGCTTCACTGATCGAGAATCGTATTTTCGAACTCGGCGCTGCCATGGCAATGGAAGTCGGCAAGAACCGCATGGAATCTATGGGCGATGTGCAGGAAACCGCCGACCTTATTTATTATTCCTGCTATCAAATGGAAAAGAACAACGGTTACATTGTGGAGATGGG
>JACPVC010000322.1 GCA_016191955.1 Chloroflexota bacterium | reverse complement strand
TGTCGCCGAGACAATAAAATTACTTCCCGAAAAACCTGATCGCATTTTATTGTCCGAGATTTTCCAGCAAATTGCCCGTTTGGGCATGGTTCATCCTACCTTTGAACCAGTTTCTACCGCTTAATTGGCGAAGGTATTGATTAATAATAAGAATACCTATACTAATAGAGACTAGTAAATACAATAAATATCTGCCTATGGTATCTAAAACGGCAACCTTGCCTATCGCGCTATACTTTTCAAATACAGCAGGGATCTCGCTCACAAGCAATGCAATTGCAAACAGAGGGTATAACGATATAGAGGTGTATTTTGCAAGCTGGGCAAAACCTAGAGCAAAAGCCAGCCACAAGCCGTCTTGCCAACTATGTGTACGAGAGAATTTCCACAACCTGTATGTTGCAAAAGTTATGGCTCCGGCTGCGTACACATCGTTTGTAGTAAGTTGAGAATGAGCAATAATATTAGGGTCGAAAAGATATAAAATTAAAGACGCTATCGCTGGAATAAATCCGTACAATTCTTGTGACCACTTAAAAACAAGGATACCCAGAGCCATTGAGAATAAAGTTGTCATCAATCTGGCAATGAGATACATTTCCAAATAGCTTTTTATTTTCCCTTCCGGAAGATAAGATGCTATCTTAATGGGAATTGCATTCCATATAGAAATAGGCATCTTAGTCATACTTGCGTCAGTTGGTTTGGTCGAATCCCCGTTTGAAATCATACGACCATAATCATAGTGACTATATTCATCTGTTGTCAGGGATTTTCCTCTTATACTCATTGCACTAAGAGCGAAGAAAAACAATAATAAAAAGATAAGTAAGAAAATCTCTTTAGCGTATTTTTTAGTAGATGGGCGGGAAAAAATTACTGAAGGCGCGCCTGTCATTTTGAAATCCTCCTAATAATATTAACTATTTTCATTATAACCATTGTCCTTCGAATGGAATCGGCAAGGGATTTACAAATCCCTTCGCTCGGAATTTCCCTACATACTCACGCACCGTCCAGTAATCGAGCCCGACTTGCTCGGCGATGTCGAAGACCGTGTGCTGACCTTCGAAGCGCATCATGATCTTTTCGATAGCGCGGTTGAGCGCCCAGTTCTCGCGCCAGTCCACCCAGAGACCGTAGCCGCTGAGAAAGACCGGTCCGCGGAAGGTACGCTTCGGGATGTAGTTGCTGGCATAGATGCGGATGATATCTTCCGCCGTTTGCGCCGCGCCGACGAGCATATCTTCGTGCATGATGTCGAGATTGTCGTCGGTGGTGTGATACTCGTCGTAGGGGAAGCGATTGATGGAGATACACGGCACGTTGACGCCCGGTCCGTTTATGACGCGTTCATCGTTAGCAGGAGCGGCGGCGAAATCGCGTGCTTCGTGATCCGTATTGCGTAATACGTAATGCGTAATGCGGTCGAGCAGATGAGCGTGTTGGCGTGTATGATGCCATGCAATGCGATTCTGATTGCCCGTCATCTCCATGAAAATACCGCCGCGCAGATTCGGAATCATACTCTCGTTGTGAGCCAACCAAGCGATGGTACCGATGGTCTCCGGTCCAAACCAGAAGCGGACGCTCATCGAGCCAGCAGGCAACGGATTCTCCGCCAGTCGCCGCGCCAGTTCAATCGTGCTGACCACGCCTGCGCCGTCGTCATTCGCCTGCATGGGGTGACAGGTATGCGCCTGCACAAGGAACTCGCCCGCTGCGGGGTTCGGTCCGCCCTCGGGGTGGACAACAGCCGTGGCAACTTTGAATCCCTGCGCCGGGTCGGTGATGAACTCACACTTGATGATCGCGTGATATTTTTTATTGCGTGGAAGTTTATCAAACGTGTTTTTTGGCAAACAGAATCCCCAATCGCGTTCGTAGTATTTGAAGACCCAAGGCACCGTATGCGGGCGTTTCTCGTTGTAATACAAATGGGGTTGGAGTTCTTCAAAACTCAAGACTTTATCAACCGGCAACGAGTACGAAACGATGTGCAGTGGATTGTCTTTGAAGTCCACAACGCGCTCGCCACCTTCGATTTCGAGATAGGCTTCGTGGACAACATAACGTTCAGGCACTTTCCACGTCCACACTTGTTTGAGGGGCGCATACGTCTCGATAGTGTAATTCGAGGAATCAGGCATGTACGAACCGACGATCTCCAACGTCTTGTCATGGTCATCAGAGACGAGAGTGCGGTATAGTGGGAAAAATTCCGCGAGGATGGATTTGAGGGAGGTGTAGGGTTTCATTTTTGGTCACGTAGGGGCGGGGTTTCCCCGCCCCATTATGTGGTATGGCAAGAACAGGGCGAGGTCCCCTCGCCCCTACAGTCTAATACTTTGGCTCTTCAATATAATGCAACTTCTCAGGGTGCTCGCGCACGATCACAGACATGTTATCGTAAAACTCATTCGCCGTGGAATGGTGTACCTTCGCTGCGCCGACTTGCACTTCGCGGATAACACCTGCCGCCAGCAGTTCATTCATACCCGGCACGATGTACGTCTTCACACGCTCGTTATTGCGCACGAACATCGAATGCATTTTGATCTTCGGCACGCGGTCATAACCAAGGTAAATCCCAGCGAATTCCTTTACATGGCGATAATCACAACCGACGTTGTACTCAATGTAATGATGCATCGAAAAGGTGCTGTTGAAATCCAAACCAATGCTCACAATCGTTCCGTTAATTTTATGGAACAACGCGAACGCCGAATTCGGTCCGTAGGCTTCGACATCGTCGGCTTTGGAAAATTCTTCGGCGCGGGCACCGATCACAGAGAAGCTGTAGATCGGGTGTGGAGTCCGCTTTGCGTTAGGTCGGAGCCGCGCGATCTCCGTAATCGCGCCCATCTTCGACGGCGTCTCCAGCACATCCCAATAATGCATCTCCGTCCACGACTGAAAATTGAACGCGGGGAACATCACTGTACCGTCTTTGCCCGCCAATTCAATGAACGCATCGATGACCGAATCCGCGCCACCCTCCACGCCGCCCAGCGATTTGTATGACGTATGCACGATGACCGTATCACCGTTCTTAATTCCAATTTGACCGAATCCTTCGATCAGTTGTTTTTTTGTGAGCATGGTTCCTTTTCCAAAGTACCGCGACATTTATGTCGCGCGAGATGAATCTCGCGGTACTTTTATTTTAGACTTCGATAGACTTCCATCAAAGCCGCGGCATTCTTTTTCCAATCCGCACGCCTCTCCGCGGACCTGCGAGCTGCTTCGCCAATCCCAGGCAATTTCTCACGCTGATTCGTCGCCGCGAGAATTTTCTCTGCAAGGTGATCCACATCTCCATCGCGGAAGAGCCATCCGTTCTCGTTCTCAAATACCCATTCTTTATTTGCAGGAATGTCTGAGACCAAACAAGGCAACCCACATGCCAACGCCTCCATCAACGACACGGACGAACCATCCACATGCGAAGGCGAGATGTATAAATCCGCCATATGATACCAGCGCGGAAGGTCGTTCTGCGAGATTTGACCACCAAAGGTGACGAACTCCTCCACGCTGCCGTTCTGCAATATTTTACGGATGTTGGCACCCTGCGAGCCACCGCTTAAAAGGATCAAACGAACGTCTTCACGCTGTTGAGCCACTTTCACAAATGCGCGTGCCAATACGTCTACACCGTATCGCTTTTCCCAAGAACGATTGCAAAATAAGACAAAACCTTCCCGCGACGTTCCGACTTCTTCATCCCGCATTCTGAAATGATCGAGGTCAACGCCCCAGGGAAAGACAATGGTCTTTTCAGGGTTCATGCCATAAGCCACGGCTTTGTCCTTTGTGACATTAGCATCACTTGTGAAAAAGTCCGTGCGTCGTAATACGTAATGCGTAACCCATTCCCACCACTTGTTCTTGTGAACGTCGTCCATCAAGTCGAAGCCCCAAGACATGGTGAGAAGCGGTCTCGCACCAGCGAGGATGGCGATAAAAGCACAGGTTTGGATGGGTCCCG
>JACPVC010000358.1 GCA_016191955.1 Chloroflexota bacterium | reverse complement strand
CATCAAAAAGGAGAATGCCATGTCGAAAAGAAATATCGTCCACGTTGAAATTCCCGCCGAGAACGTTGGCGCAGCCGGAGAGTTCTATCAGGAACTGTTTGGGTGGAAGATCATGCCCATGCCGGAGATGAACTACACCATGTGGGAGGCGGGCGATGGGGATGAATATGGCGGCATCCCGCAAGTCTCTGCCGAGAACCCTGCCGGGCAGGTGCTGGTTTACATCGCCAGTGATGACATCGATGAGGACCTCGAAAAGGTGCGCCAGTTGGGCGGCAAGGTGCTGCACGAAAAAGCGGAGATCCCCGGCACTGGCTGGTATGGAGTTTTTCAAGACCCAACCGGTAATGTGCTTGGGCTATACACCAGTATGAAATCATAGTTGCGGGATACCTTGTAAATGTATGCCATAACGGGAAAACTATCTGCCCAGCCTGGTAAACGCGCGCAACTGGCAGAGATATTATTGCGCGGCTCGACGATGGTTGCCGTCATGAACGGCTGCCGCGCGTATATCATCCTTGAAGATGCGAAGGATGACTCTACAGTATGGGTCTTCGAGATGTGGGATGACAAAGAGTCTCACGACGCCTCATTGCGTGATGAAAACGTGCGTGCCTTGATCTCTGAGGCGATGCCCATTTTGGCGGGCGCGCCAAGCGGTTCCGAACCACACGTCCTCGGCGGGCATGGAGTGGATATGTAATCTTTGCTGGGAGCACTCAAAGTGTGTTAGTCATCAGGCTCAAGCCGCCGTCCTTTGCGAAGCATCCTGTGGACGGCGTCATTTTGCGAGTAAATCCTTCGCCGAGGACGGCGAAGGGAGCAACTCATCTACAAACTTTTAGCAGACCCTCTTTGCTTGACGCATGGTTATCGCAGTGGTATCCTTGCGCGCAATGTTCAACCTGTTCAATCACAACCTCAATACCAATACCACCCGTACTACTCGTTGGTGCCCGGGGCATTGGTGGTTGTCAGGTGAACAGCAACAAGTTCATAGCAACTAAGTACACCAAATGCCCCGAATATTCGGGGCATTTTTCTTAATCTTACGAAAAGGTAGTAGTCACTTTCAAAGTAACTGTCACCTAAAGGAGCCATGATGATTTCCAACGCCACGCCCGTTCTTGCCGTCGACGAAAAGCATCTCGTGCCGGTCAGCGACCATCTCAAACAGATGATGGACATTCCGCCGTCCCGCATGTTCCTCATCAACAAATCGTTGAAGGTCTATCAGGAAAAAAATCCCGGCGGGAAAATATTCGACGCGTCTCAGGGCGACGGCGGCGCCTCGCTGCCCGGAACGCCCAAGCCGATTCTGGAACGCGCGCTTCAACTCCAACTCGAGCATGGTACGGCTTACGATATGCCGTTCGGCACCGACGCCTATCGCAAGGCGGTCATCGAGCAGTATTGGAAATTAGACTCCTCCTCCGGCTGGGGACCTGCCAACGTCCTCGGCACCGCGGGTGGACGTGACGCCCTCGTCAAAGCCTATCAAGCCATGCTTGCCCTCGGCTATGGACGCCAGGGCGACCTCATCATGGTCTCGCGCGTGCCGTGGATCTCTTACAACTGGGGTCCGTACGGGGTTGGCGCAAATGTCCTTTGGGCTCCCGGTGATCCATCCCAAGGCTGGGCATATTCCGAAGATGCGATTCGCGAAAGCGTCAAATTCGCCGAATCAAAAGGACGCAAGATCGCAGGGCTCGTCATCACTAATCCAGACAATCCCACCGGCATGACCATCGCCGTGGAAAAGCAAGTCTCGCTCGCCAAAGCCGCGCTTGAAGCCGGCGTCGCCTTCGTGCTCTTCGACTGGATGTACCACTACGTCACCGACGAATCACCAATGGACTTGAACTCCTTCCTCAAGAATTTCACCGCCGAAGAACGCAAGCGCATCATGTTCCTCGATGGCGTTACCAAGTCCTTGGGCGGCTCGAACATCCGCAACTGCCATTTGATTGCAGATGAAGCCGTTATCAAATTCATCACCGCCCGCGCTTCACATGGGGTCATCCCTTCGTTCTTCTCGCTCGCTGTCGCCATGGCAGCCTACGAAATGGGATTCCACGAAGCCGCCAAAACTATCATCGAACCGACCAATGCCAGCCGTGTTGTTTTGAAGAAACTCCTCGCCGAAAGCGGACTTCAGCATATCCTCGGCAAAGGCTATTACGCCTTCATGAATGTGGGTGAGTTCATCAAAGCCAAGGGCTGGGCAGATACGGAACAGCTTGGTCAATACCTCGCCGAAAATCATGGCATTGCCATCGTCCCCGGTGCCTTCTTCTCTCCCTTCGGCGGTGAATGGATCCGCTTCTCGTATGCTACACCTGTTGAACGCACCGAAGGTGCATTCAAGCGATTGATGGAAGGCTTGAATTCGCTTAAGAGCTAAATAAACGCCAAGCCCACAAAGAGCGCGAAGAAGAACAGAAGAATCTTAGCGTCCTTCGCGCTCTTCGCGGTTCATGATCTTATCCTTTTTATATTTTTCATACCTGGTTAAAAATTATGTCTCCTCAAAAATTCGCCGATAAATACATGCTCGCGCTCGAAGAATCCATTAAAGAAAAACCGCAGGGCGGGCTGAACGGGTTCGAACAGGAATGGAATCTGCTCGATGAAGACCTGCGCCCGCTGCTCACCGTGGGCACCGGACCCAACCAACATTCCTTCGTGGATTATCTGCGCGCCGAATGCGTCCCGCCGTGGCAGAAGCAATTCAGCCAGCTCGAAGTCTTCCACTGGATGATCGAATGGGCGACCCGCCCATACTACACGCCGCGCGGCGCGATCTATGAAGCCCGCCTCATGGAAGCGTCCCTGCTCAATGCCCTGCATCGCGCGGGCGTCAACTTCGGCGAGCGCCTGCATTACTGGCACGGCAACCTGCTCTTCCTCACCGACATCGGTCATCACTCCATCCCCGGCAACTGGGCAATCGCCAAACGCCGCTATCTCGAAAAATGCGTCGACCTGTACGGCGACACCCTCGCCACGACTGGCATTCACAGCAACCTTTCTTTGCCAGACCCGCTCTTCACCTGGGACTTCGTCCATCTCAATTCCACCGAGCGCGGCGATATGCACCTCGACGAATTCAAGTCCGAGTTCTACATCACCGCTACCAGACTCCTGCGCGCTTTTGCGTCGCTCTTCGTGGCAACCACGGCTTCGACGCCGATGCAAGCCGAAGTCCGCGCTGGACGCGCCGTAGTCGCCCTCACCGAATTCGATTCGATTCGCAACCTCACGTTCCCGAATCCGCCCAGCATTGACCTGCCCGACCTTTATCGTTCCTACAACGACTACCTGCAAATTTCCTACGACCTCGTGCGTCGCGGCGTCCGCTTTGGGAACAACAACTGGACTCCGATCCGCGCCCGAAGTTTTGCCGAACCCGTCGAGCGTATTATTTCCACCACGAGTGACCAGCTCGCTTCTCTCTACGCTCGCGGCTTGTTCGCCGTCGGTGAAGCGACTCCTCCCGAAGAGATGGCTCTGCAAATCGAAAAGCAAAACCTGATGGCGCGAATCAATTTGCCGATGGGACGTGTCGAAGTCCGCACCGATGAAGGCGGGCACGACCTCAACCTTGATATCGCCAATCTCACGCTAAAGCATTTGCTCCTTCTCCGCATCTACTCAGACCCAACCTTTGCGCGTTCTTTCCGCTATGACCGCGAAGACATCACCCGTGCTCGTGCCAATGAAAACCTTGCCGCTAAATATGGTCTGCGTGCCGAAATTGAGAATCCGCTGACGGGCAAGCCAACTTCCGTCCGCGCCTTCCTCAAATGGACTCTTGGTGAGGTGAGACCCTTAGCCGAAGCCCTGAACATGTGGGGTGACCTTGCGCCATTAGTCGAAATGTCCGAAGGCGGACGCAACACGTCTGAGAAGATCCGCGCGCGATTGCAGATGGAATTGGGCGCGAACGATGAAGTGCCGTTGAATGTCTTGAAGGAAATCTTTTTCGAACGCGAGGTCCAGGTCAAAGCGGATGTGGAACGCATTGCTTCCGATTATGGCTCGCTCGGCAGTGACGCCTCCAAGATCGCCGAATTCCTCCAACGCGGGCGCGATTCTGCCCGCCAGATTCAAAATGCCCCGATTCAGTTCCGTCCGCGTACGCAGGCTGTGATCGAAGTTTCGTATCCCAACAAGACTGCTGAAATCCTCGACCTCGCCCAGCAACTAATTCGTATTCCCTCCGTCACCGCCTGCCCAGAGGAGCGCCTGGATGAAGTCCATCGCGCGGGTTCGTTGATCGATGATTACTTGCGCAGCGCCGGCTTGGAAGTGAATTACTTCGATGGGAAATATCCCGCCGTGTATGCCACCTTCCCTCAATCTCCAATTACCAATCACCAATCTCCGATTTTGCTAACCGGTCACTTCGACGTCGTCGAACCCGAGCCGGATGACTCCCAGTTCACTCCGCGCATCGAAGGCGATTACCTCCACGGTCGCGGCGCAGCGGATATGAAGACCGTCGTCGCTACCTATCTGGTTTGGATGAAGGATGCTGTGAAGGCAGGCAAGCCTTACCCAAATATTCAACTTCTGCTGGTAGGTAACGAAGAGAACGGCGAAGCCGAAGAATGGGGTACGCCACATGTTTTGAAGGCATTAGAGACCTCCGAGGTCTTTAAAGACCTCGGAGGTCTAAAGCCCGCCCTATTCATTGCCGGAGAGCGCACCGGCGAAAAGGGCAATGAACTCTTCGGCGAAATCTGCATCGAGAACCGCGGTGTGATGCGCTTTGATATCATCGCGCATGGGGCAAAAGGTCACAGCGGCGTGGCGGGCACGGGTGACCTCAGCGAGAAGCTCATCGCCGCGCGTTCTGCCTTGAACGAAATGTTTTCCAAACACCTCACTCTCAAATCTGCAGATGGCTGGCAATCGCAGGCGAAATTTCCGTTCATCAATGTGGGCACGCCGGGCGTGTATAACGTCACTGCAGCGGAAGGTGTTTTAGGTGTTGAAATCCGCGCTATCCCACAAGATGATGTCGAAGGTCTAAGGTCGAAGGTCGAGTCGTATTGTGCGGAGTGCGGACTTCAAGTCCGCTTCACCGTCATGGAGAACGGCGTGGCGTGCGACCTGAATAACCCAGCGTTGAAAGCGCTCATCGAAGCAGTCAAACAGGCTGGGGCGGGGGAAGAGCCGCGAATCGGGAAGAAGCTCCCCGGCACCAGCGCGCGCTTCGCTCCCGGTGGTCAAGCCGTTGTGTGGGGGCAGTCCGGCGTGGGTCCGCATGCGAAGAATGAGGCTCACTTCATCCCCAGCATCGAGCCGTATTACCGATCATTGAATGAATTGGCGAAGTTGTGGAAATAACGTGTAGAGCGAGATGCTATCTCGCTCTACTTTTTTAAAACCGAAAGTGAATAAAAATCCGCCCAAAATTTTTATCGTCTTTTTCAACACGATGGTATAGCTTTTTGATATGCCCCTGGTTCAAAAACCGCAGCACCTTCTTCTTTAATTGCCCGCTGCCCTTGCCAGGAATGATCTCAACCAGTTCGATCTTCCGGTCAATTGCCTCCTCCAGGATGCGGTTTAATTCCTTATCGATCATGTAACCCTTGTTGTAAATTTCATGCAGGTCAAGTTTTAGCTTTGCCATTATTTCTTTTTCTCTTTCGGCAGAAACTCAAACGGCGGGCGTTGATTTAGCTTTATCAAGTGCGCACCGCTTTCCCCGGCGTGCAGTGCCGTCAACGAACCGGTATCGCAGCCCAGCCGTTGAAAGTGATCGAGCGGCATTCCCAAAAAGTGCGCTACCGCCAGCTTGATCGGATCCGCGTGAAAGACCACAGCCACAATATCCTGCGGCTTGTTGTACTTTTGAATGACGCGCTCCAGCACGTTCACGATTCGCAATTGACACTCGGGGAATGACTCACCTTCAGGGAAACGAAACCGCGACGGCGCATTCTGCACGATCTTCCACACTTTCAACAGCCTCAACACCTTCCATGATTTCCCTTGCCACTTGCCGATATGCGTGTCCATCAAGTCTGGCTCTTGCATGATCTTCAACTTATGCGACTCTGCAATTGGGCTTGCCGTCTCCATTGCCCTCTCCAACGGACTTGAATAAATGGCTTTGATCGGGACATCGCGTAGCGCCTCTGCCAACGCCTGAGCCTGTTTCTGCCCCTTTTCATTCAGGTGTACGCCGGGGATTCTTCCTGCCATTTTCCCGGTCTTGACGTAGTCGTTCTCACCATGTCGGATGAGTAGTAATAAGGTCATGTGTTTTGCTCCATAAACAATGCCATGAATTTTACCAGCCCCGTAACGATTGTTCTGAAATCTGTAAGATGATGCAGTACTCAAGTAAGGCTACCAGAGTAATCTTGTTGTTCCTTTCAAGGGCATGTATTCTTGTTCATGCGTAAATTTATCGGATTTAATTTTAGGAGTAATGATCATGTTTAGCAAAAGTCTGTTATTGAGAATTGCATTTGCGGTTTTGGGTTTGGGTGCCATCTCCACCATGGCGTATTATGGCGGCATGGACCCATCCAAATGGTTTGACAAATACCCTGGAACCATCTATGAAGAGGAAATTAATCAAGGCTTGGAACCGAATCTTCCTGACCTCCCCAATATCGGGCTTGCTGCACCGGAGATCACTGACCAGAAGAAAGAAAACGAATGCGGCACACAGCTATGGTGGTATGACAATGAAAAGAACGAAGATAACGTATTTTTCTACCGTCGAGTTGTGGGGGTAACAGATTTTGTGCCTTTCAAAGTAACCGGACCTCATGCTGGCGGACCCGGGTCATTTGGCGAAGCAAATCTTCCTCCTGGAACCTATGAATACAAGGTGAGCGTTGTTAGCGAACTGGGCGAAGCTTTCAGCAATGTTAGCCTGCCCATCACCATTGATTCGGATGTCTGTAGCGACAATACCATCCCGAATAAACCCTTGAATCCGGTCATTATTTCCCTGGAACGTTTTGTAGACAATACATGTGCCATCCGTGTTAAGTACCAGGATAACTCGCTGAACGAAGACGGAATTCGAATTTACCGTGAGTCTTCAGAAAATGGCTTCAACGAGATCATGATCGCCGAACTACCCTCCAGCGATGCGCCTACTGGTTATTATGACGATCTGAATCTGCCTCCAGCGATCTATCGTTATCGGGTGAGTGTCTTCAACCAGGATGGCGAGTCCTTCAGCCAACACAGCGAAGAATTCCCGATACAAGATGAAGACTGCAATGTTTTTGATCCGCCAGTGATCCAACTCCCGACGGTAGGACCGGTCAACTTACCATCCGATGCCTCCCAAGCCTGTATTTGGACTTCAACACTGAATGTGTTCATCCGCAAGGGACCCAGCTCCACCTTGTACTCAGATATTACAGCGGTGGTTGCCGGAACCAGCCTGCCGATAGTTGGTCAAAGTGAAGACGGTCAATTCTGGGTGGTAGAAGTCCAGCCAAGTGTGCTTGGGTATGTTCCAAAGGCAGAAAAATTTGGGAGTACCACCGGTGATTGTAACCCGCCGACCCTTCAAGACCGGGAACCTCCTATCACCGAACCTCCAGCATCTAACCAGCCCCAAACGCCCGCTTGCAATGATGGTGTAGATAATGATGGCGATAATCTGGTCGACATGCGCGACCGCGAATGCGCCAGCCCGGACGATACAAGCGAATAATGCAAAATGGAGAGGCTGCCTGATGGAAAATCAGGCAGCCTCTTATGTGGAGATTTCTATTGCTGTGCTAATTGTACAAATAAGGGATCAAAGATGCTAGTAATAAACTCAGACCCGAAACCAGATAAATGATTGTTGTCTGAATATAGCGGGATGTGGTCAATGACAGCACGGCAGATGGACTGATCGCAGAGTATCCTTGAAGGCTCGATAAGCTGAATACCATAAGCATCTTTAAGCTCGTTTAGGATATCTCTGGTCCGGCGGGTTCTGGAAAGATACTCATCCACAGACGGTGCAACGATCTCGTTCGCGTCTCTCCTGGTTCGGCTCGCGATAAAGTTGGCAGATGGGACGTCGTATCCGATCTCCGGGATCGGGACGATAACAACCACCTGCTTGTCTATGCCTTGAAGAGCTTGAATAGTCCGGCTGATGCCCAGTTTGAATATTTCTCCAGAATCTGCATTTACAGGCGCCTCATTTAAATTATCTTTTAGAGTGTATTTTGGACCTTCCTCCTGCTTGTAAGGAGAGCCTTCAACCCAAAGCATCATACGGCTCGTGAGAATGACAGTTGTTATCTCCGAGTGTGCTTCAAGATGCTTGATGACCATTTCATTGTATTGAGTACAGGGCAGGTCTCCTACTTTTGGGGTTGTATCTATTTCCATTAAAGACGGGCAGCCTATGGCGTATGTGAGAACGCCCGCCACTTGACTGTTTCTTGCGGCATCGTTGGCGGCTTTTCCAAAAGTTGGGGCATGCGAATCGCCCCAGATCATGAAACTTACAGGTTGAGACTTTTCCCCGATTCTACATGTCAAGATATCTTCCGGGTTATCGATATAATTGATGTCGCACTCTTCGAATTCCAATCTGTCGACATTGATCGGACTTTCCAACCCGGCCTTGGTCAAAAAACCGTCCAGGTAATAAACTGTGCCCGAAACAAACAATAATACGGACATGGCTGCTGCAGCAAGCTGGTATATTTTTTTGGCGCTGAATGCATTCTTCGACCTGAACGGTGTTTCAATAAATCGCCAGGAAAGGGTTGAGATGACCAACGTCAGGATAAGAACGATGCCGGTTTCCAGGGATGTCATTGGGCGGATCAGGTAATACTTGGCGAAAATAATAAGGGGCCAATGCCATAAATACAAGGAATAGGAAATTTTTCCGATGAAGACCAGCGCCGGGTTACCTAAGATCCTTCCAGTGAAATTCTCTCTGGTGCTGTTACTGTAAATGACCAATGCTGTCCCGGCAACGGATGGGATAGCTGCCAGCCCAGGGAAGGGGGTGTTTTCAGTGTAAAGAAAGACTGGTGTTACGATCAGGATCATGCCAGCGATTCCCAAGGCTATGTTGGTCGTCTTATTCGGAATGGGTTGAAAAACTCCCAATGCCAGTAATGTGCCGGTTAGCAGTTCCCACATTCGAAAGTGCGCAAGATAGAAGGTGGCGGCTTGATCTTGCTGTGCCTGATATATGGCGAATCCCAAAGAGATGGCAAGGATAAAAGATAGGATCGGGTTTCTAAATCTTCGCACATATTTGCTGAGGATGAGCATCAAAAGCGGGAAGACGATGTAAAACTGCTCTTCGACCGCCAGCGACCAGGTATGTAGCAGGGGCTTTAGCTGGGAGGGTGCATCGAAATATCCCGCTTCAAGCCAGAAATTGATGTTTGAATAAAAAAGCGTGGTGGCGATCAGGCTTTTCCCGACCATCTGTATTTTTGGCGCATCGAATAGCACAAAGCTTGCCAGCAGGACGAAAATGACAACTCCAACGAGAGCAGGCAGGATGCGCCGGATTCTGCGCTCGTAAAACTTGACAAAAGTAAACCCATGCTCATCTATCTCGCGCGCAATGATGGCGGTGATTAGGAAGCCGGAGATCACGAAAAATACATCCACCCCAATATAACCCCCGGAGAAGCCGGGTATCTTTGCGTGGTTGAGCACAACTGCCAGGACCGCAATCGCACGCATTCCATCGATATCTTTACGATAGTCTAGTTTCATCGAATGTGTATTGCCTTTGTCTTTGGTTTACTTTTTGCCGAGCTCTTCGAACAGCGGGTCAAAAAGATAGGAGATGGAATACGCGCCAAATGTGGAGAGATGGTCGTCATCACGGTATATTGATTGCTCATCGACAACAACCGGGCATTTTTGTTCGTTGCACAAGGACGCGGTGGGGTCGATTATCAATACAGGATGGTTCTTCGCGATTGCATCAATCGTTTTGTTGGCGTCCAGATTGCGGTCGAGATACTCCTGCCATGTGGGGGCGATGATGATGTTGACATCCCTGCCGGTGCGGGAGGCAATTGCATATGAAGACGGCACATCGTATCCGACTTCGGGGATGCCGGAGACAATGACAACCTGACGACCCATTTCCATCAATTTTTCGGCGGTTCGGTTCAACCCCAGATCGAACAATTCTGCATTTGTACCGTACTCGTTTTTCCAAACATCGATCTGTCTTTTTGTCGCGCCTTCTTCGTTCTTGAACTTCCTGCCATCGGCAGAGATGCTCCACCTGCCCGCGAGGATCACAGTTTTTATTTCAGGATGCACTTGCAGATACTCGATGAGCATGTCATTATAGGTACTGCAACTGCCTAGGAATTGGTCCTGGCGGTCAATGCCGAGGAGGGGGGGACAGCCAGGCATGGAGGAGAAGTACCCGGTCACGCCAGAGGCGGAGGCGGATTTGTTCACTGCTGGGGCTACCGCCCGGGAATGAGAATCCCCCCAAAGTAAAAACTCCGGTTGGGAATCTTCCGCTCCAATGGTACAGAGTGAGACCTCAGTTGGCGGTTCCTTTCTTTTTTCGGTGATGCATTGACCCCATCTTACCCGTTCAGGGTCATCGACCGATTCAGTTTGCACGGATGAAGCAAAGCGCTGAGGGAAGCCGCCGCTCAAGTAGATAGCTCCGCTTATGACAGCGGTAATTGTCATCGCAGTTGCGCCAAATGCGAACATCCTGTTTCTTGTCCACTTGCTACCGACTCGGAACGGGGTCTCGATGAACTTCCACGAAAGAGTGGATACTGTGAAAGTAATTAGCAGCCAGAGAATTAGATCTGTAGTTGTGGTTTGGCGGATGAGGTAATACTTTCCCATCACCAGCAGGGACCAATGCCAAAGATAGAGGGAATACGAGATTTTGCCGACAAACACGAGTGGAGCCGAGCCGAGGATTTTCTTTACGAATGTCTCGCCTTCCATACCGCCAAATATCACCAGGGCAGAACCAAGCACCGGCAGGATGGCTGCCCACCCCGGAAATAAAGTTGTCTCCGAGAACAAAAGAATGCTTGCAAGAATTGCGCCAATGCCTAAAAACGAAAGGAGGTTTCGTATCCCTGCCTTGACTGGCAGCGAAGGCTTTGTCAGCGCCAGCATACTTCCGGTGAATAGTTCCCAGGCGCGGAGCGGCATGAAGTAGAAGGCGGCGGAGGCGTACTGATACGTCCCGTAGATGTTGGCGGCAAAGGAACCCAATAGCAGGAGGAAGATGACAGTCCCCAACTTGGATTTGAAGGAGCGAGCAATCAACACCATCAGGAGTGGAAAGAAGATATAGTATTGTTCTTCTACAGCCAGTGACCAGGTATGCAGTAAAGGCTTGAGGGTGGACGGGTCTTCAAAATAACCGGACTCCCTCCAGAAAAGCATGTTGGAGGAAAAGAACGTGGTGGCGATGGCGCTGCGGCTGATGTTTGAAAAATCGGATGCGTTATACAGCAGAGCACTGGCGATCAACACGAAAAGGATGAGCGTGAATACTGCTGGAAAGATACGCCGGATTCGACGTTCGTAAAAACCGGCAAGGGTAAACTTGTTTTCCTGAATCTCGCGGACGATGATGCCTGTGATTAAAAACCCGGATATGACAAAAAAAACATCGACCCCTACATACCCACCTGAAAAATATTTCAAACCTGCATGATAGAAAACGACGGCTAGCACGGCAATGGCGCGCAGCCCGTCAATATCCTCGCGATATGCTTGTTTCATTGAATGGATGAATTCTCTTTTCGATTCCCGGACGCGTGGGATTATTCGGCTCTCGTCTTATTTGATCTTTCTCTTCATTTCCTGAATCTGTTCTTCGCTCAGGCTGGGGATATGTTCTGTGCGTTCGATGTTCAAAGCCTTGCGCTGCGCCTCACGCCACATTTCCAAGCGTGCGGTGACTTGCGCCTCATACCCCTCCTGAGAGGGCGCGTAGAAATAGGTGCCGAGCAAACGCTTTGGCAGATACTGTTGTGGCGTGAAGTGACCTTCCATCTCGTGCGGGTAAACGTAATCTTTGCCATGTCCCATCGCAGCGGCATCCCGGTTCCCGTCCATGAGGTGACGGGGCACGGAGACTTGCCCTTCATCCTCGATTTTTTTCATCGCCTTGAAATAAGCGCCCGCGCTGTTGGACTTGGACGCCGTGGCAAGATATAACGTTGCTTCGACGATGGGGTAGATACCTTCAGGCAAGCCAATGAATTCAAATGCCTGCGCAGCGGATGAAGCAACGACCAGCCCCATTGGGTCTGCCAAGCCGATATCTTCCCCGGCGAGGATGATGAGTCGGCGGATGATGAACTTGGGGTCTTCTCCAGCGTAGATCATTTTTGCAAGCCAGTATAAGGCTGCATCTGGGTCAGAGCCGCGCACAGACTTGATAAAGGCTGAGATGGTATCGTAGTGCGCGTCGCCGTCTTTGTCATATAAAACAGCGCGGCGTTGAATGGACTCTTGCGCCACATCCAATGTGATGCGAATGATGCCGTCTTTATCGGGGGTGGTGGATTCGACCGCCAGTTCGAGCGCATTGAGTGCATTGCGGGCGTCGCCGGAGGCAACTTCGATGAGGTGGTTGCGGGCATCGAGGTCGAGAGTGATGCGTTTGTCTCCGTAGCCACGTTCTTTGTCTGCAAGTGCGCGGTCGAGCAGAATGCCCGTCTCACCTTGATTCAAATTGCGTAATTGAAAGACGCGCGAGCGCGAGATCAAGGCTTTGATGACTTCAAAGTATGGGTTTTCTGTCGTTGCGCCGATGAGGGTGAAAGTACCGTTCTCCACGTGGGGGAGGAGGGCATCCTGCTGGGCTTTGTTCCAGCGATGGACTTCATCCACGAATAGGATGGTGCGTTCGTTGTGAAGGCGGCGGCGTTCGAGCGCTTCATCGATTGCCACGCGCAGGTCTGCCTTGCCCGCCAGGATGGCGGAGATGGTGACGAAATGACTGCGGGTGGTGTTTGCGATGACTTGCGCGAGCGTGGTCTTGCCGGTGCCGGGAGGTCCCCACAGGATGATGGAAGAAAAGAGCCTGTCCGCTTCGATAGCGCGGCGCAGAAGTTTGCCCTCGCCGATGATATGTTCCTGACCGATATATTCTTCCAGCGTGCGCGGACGCATCCGTGCGGCGAGTGGCGCTTCGGTCTTCATGCGTTCTTGCATGGCGTGGTCAAAGAGATCGGGCATGGAGGTGATTATAAGCGAATCTCAAATCGGTTGCGCAGCGCTATAAAATTAAGCCAATTGTCAGATCCATTCGCCGATTTGGTTTCTCTTGAAATGAAAAAGGACGCTGTGTGAACAGCGTCCTTTTTTGTAGGCAAGAGTTGGACTAAAAAGAAGCGATAGCAGTCTTCATATCGGTAAAGGCTTCCAGAAACAAATCAAAACCGGTGGTGACGAAGACTGCCTGCACATCCTTGGACAGGTTCAATAATTTCAGATGTGGAGATTTATACGTTCCGTTTGCGATACCTTTCTTCATTTCTTCCTCGCTCAAGTTTGCACTCGGGTGCAGGGAGCGAAGTTCGTTGAAGATGGTTTGTATTGCCCGCCAGCCCGCACTACTGACAAATGCAGTATGAGAAAGGTCCAGCAGGATGTGATGCGCACCATCTTTGATGAGTTGGCGCGCTTTTGTGAGAAACGCATCGTGAGTTGAAGAGTCGATGTTGCCGTCGATGTGCATTACGGTTACAGGTACATTTCCATTCTCAGTAAAGACCTTTATTTCCATGGGATACTCCTTTCTTTCCGGTTGGCTGATAATTATCGTATTGTATTCTGTTTTTCGGCTATTTTAGGCGTGTCAGGGCTTTTCGAAGGAGTCCAACGCATTCGTTTCATTATCGAAAACTTCAATGTAGATTTCAAACCCTCCCAGCTTGAATACTTCGGCTACGTTCGGAGCGAGACTGGTCAATTTGAGATACGGGGATTTATAAACGCCGGAACTCATGCGCTTCCGTAATTCGTCGTCGTTCACATCCTTGTGAATGCCGCGCAGTTTATTGAACAAGTTGTGGATCACGCGCAGCCCCGCACTGCTGATGTGTTTGACCTCGCGGAAGTTCAGGAGTACATGGCGTGCTCCCTTGTTAATTTGTTCGTCCACGTAGGTTTGAAATATCTGGAAATTGGAAGAATCGATGTCGCCTGAGACGATTAGGACGGTCACAGGCACGCGTGCGTTTTGGGTGTGAGATTTGATATCCAACATAAAATATTCCTTTTGTCAGGCGTTGGGGTTTTTTTCAAAGCATGGGGCAGTATTGTACCTCGAACGTCAGCGGCGCGAGATGGCGATGCGGTCAAGGGTGGGTGGCAGCTCAGTGAGTTTGCGCAGGCTAAAGTCCGGTTTGATGCGGTGCATGTCCTCGTCCTTGAATTGGGCGCGGCGCGTCAACCAGATCGCGATCATGTCCGCTTGTTTCGCTCCGCGGATGTCCGCTTCGAGGCTGTCGCCGATCATGGCGGCTTCGTTCGGCGTGGCGTTCCATTGTGCGAGGGCGATCTCGAATGCGCGCGGGTGCGGCTTGCGATAAAAACACGCGGCAGAGGTGAGCACAAAATCAAAATAACTGCGAATGCCAAACGATTGGATCAAATCCTGTACATCCTTATCGTCGCCTGCGTTTGAAAAAATTCCAAGTTTGTAATTTTGAGATTTTAGCGCTTCGAGAGTTTCAACCGAGTCAGATTCCAACTGCCAGTTCTTTTGCGTGATGACGTACAACGCATCCAACGCGGACCTGAGAACTGATTCAGCGACTTCAGCATGTCCCAACTCTTTGAGCAGTTCACGCAGAACGAGGTGATAAGTGGTCTCGTAGAAATCCTTGTCGCGCTGTTCGTAATACTCGTGAAGCCGCGCGCGAAACACTTTTGCATCCAAGTGAATGTCGTAGCCGCGCAAAGACTGTACCAGCGCCTCATCCGCCTGTTCATGGATGGGGTCCCAGTCTGCGCGGGCGTGCATCAGTGTTCCGCCAAGGTCAAAGATCAAATATTGAATCGATGTAGACATGGATTTCCGTTGGGCAGCCATTCGGTAACGATGGCTGCCCAATTGTGTATGAGTGGAAGCAGGTCTTACTCTTGCACGTAGAAACTTCCGCTTTGTACGAGGATATTATCTGCGTACAATTCCACGGTGTATTCGCCTGAGCTCAAGATGAATACATTGGTGTAGCTGTAGCCGAACGTCTTGTACCATGTGTCTCCGCTGCTGATGTCATCGACGGAAACAATGCGCAGAGACTGGTCTTCGTAGCCGTTCACGTACACTTTCCATAGCATTTGTTTGGGCGGCGTGCCGGAATACGTGAATTGCACTGTGAAGGATTCTTCACCGAAGGGAATGACATTATCCGCCGCGGGTTCAAAGCCGGTGATGAAACCCTGATCGTCCGTGCCGGTGATCTGCCCAATTATGAAGGGCTGCACCTGCATGCCATTCTGGTTACCCGGCAGTTGCCCCGTGTATTCCAATGAAACCGTTGATTCCTTCAAACGCTTCATCTGTGAAATGGCAAAATCCCGTACAGCAGCATGGTCGCCGGTGACCACGTTGGCAGATGGGGCTTGCGTCCAACCCTTCGGGTTGTTATCCAACTGGTCGACCAGGTTTTGCAGGTCGAGAGCGCCGGCGTCCATGTAATACCACAGAGAGGCAGACGGCTCGGCGCCCTGTGAACGCGCATCGTTGACTTGTTTCTGAGCCTCCTGAATGAGAAGGTCGTACTGTGTCTGTGAGTTTTCGAAATCTCCCTTCGAGAGATAACTGATCGCTTGATTCATACGCATCCCAAGCACTTCGGGGTGGCTGTTCAAAATGCGGTCATTGGCTTCGATGGCTTTGTCGTACTCGCCGGAAAGATAATAGATCCAGCCGAGGTTCCAGTTCAGGCTGATGTCATCCTGCATCCCTTCGCTACGGGCGGCTTCGATCTCAGCCACTGCGGTTTGAAAGTCTCCCAATTCGTAATAGGAGAGTCCGCGTTCGTAATACGGTTTTGCGTAATATTGATTCTCCTGAATTGCGAGGGTGAACTTGTCGATGGCTTCTTCGTACCGTCCCTGGTATTCCAGCCCCACGCCTTCCGCGTAGGCGGTGATGGCTTCCTGGTCTACTTCCGGGCGGATGAGCAATTCAAGCAGAGACCATCCGAGCCAGAGGACGCAGAACGCCACAATGCCCGAGCCTACGATGATGAACAGCCAGCGCACCCGTCCTTTCAGCGCCATCGAGAGACCGTAGAGCGATAGGGACACTGTCAACAGCGTGATCTGAACGATCAACGAATCGGCTACATTGTCGGTGAAATTTCCCAATTCCGATTCGGCAAGATAGGTCTCTGAGAGGCGCGTGGACTCGACCAAATACGACTCGGCTTCATATTTGAACGACTCGGGCCAGCCCGCTTGCGGGTCGAAATATTGGGGTCCCAGCATTTTACTGAGCGGGATGATGCGTGCTTGAAGTTGTTGGTATCGCTCCACAGCCGCTGTATCCCCATTCTGGTCGGCGGCGGTGATCTGCCAGCTCAATTCCTGCCAGGTTTGAAAAGCGCCTTGCCAATCGTAGCTGAACTGGATCGTTCCATCCACTTCTTTCTTGGTGGCTTCGATGGCGTATTGTTGCGCGCGGCGGCGCGCCTGGTCTGAAATGTTCGAGGCGTAGTTTTGAAAATAGGCAGTAATGGCAACCCAAATCGCGACAGAGGCGATCAGGATCGTCACCATGTTCTCAAAGCGCTGTTCAGAGGGATGTTCGGTTTTCATTGCATAAACCTCCCGATCAGAATTCCTATAATCCCTGCCAAGCCCATGAGAATGCCAAGCCCTGCCCAGAAAAATTTGATCTTCTTGTCGGTTGCCTGTGCCAGGGTGAAGAACCAGAACGAAAACGCAAACACGATCATATCCGCAGTCAGGCTGGAAGAGATTCTCCTTTGCCTGTCCGATTCTTCAAAGTAGGGAGCGGCGTTCAAGTTTTCGTTTTGCGCATCCTTTGCGAATTCTTCCTGTAATTCGCGTTCCAGGTCGTATTGCCCGTCGGAAGTGATATAACGCGGACTGAAGAAGAGCGAACTGATGCCGCTCGCCACGCCCCAGACCTCACGTTGAATTGCCCCGTTGCGGATGTCGGTCGCCTCGTCCGCTTCGGGGTCATACATCAAATTGCCAAGCTCGTTATAGCGGATGTAACTTGTAAATGCGCGGTAATGTTCATAGGCAACGACATAATTGATGATCTCTGCTTTTTGCGCGCGGATCGAGGCATCCAACCCGGCAAAATCGTTATCGCCTGCGGTGGATACCGCCACCGATGCCAGACATGCCGCGGTTGCGCCCAGCACGGTCACAATAGCGGTCAACACGGCGATCAATGATTTGAAATTATCATGCTTCATATCTCATCTCCTTTGGCTGAAATGATGATTATGCGGCACCCTTCAGATAGATACCCGTTGGGTCCAATTCTTCACGAAGGATTCTTAATTCCTTTTTCGTGACTTGCTCTGTGGTCTTGAGAGAGGATGCCGCCTTGAGGTCCCAGCCTGTGTTGGCTTTCGCCTCTTCCGCCGTTCGACCTGTGTGCAGCGCTGCGAGCATCATCTCACCTGAATCATCCGGTTCCAAAATGCCGATGTCGGTGACCACTGCCAACATCCCGCCGCCGCGCAGTCCGCGAGCCTGACGCGCGCCTTTCCCGTCGATGAAACCTGCCGAGGTCATGAACTCCACTTTTTCGGGGAAGCGCCGCTTCTGGTGTGGGGTCATGATGTAACAACGATTTGCCCACGCTGCAATTTCCTGTGACCCGCCCGAACCCGGCAAGCGGACCTTGGGTTGCGCGTAGCCACCGATGGTCGTGGCGTTGATGTTTCCATACTTATCGATTTGAGCCCCGCCCATAAAACCTACATCCACATTGCCGCGCTGAAGGTAGTTGGCAAAAATATCATACATGCTCACCACCGAAAGCGCGCCACTGACCAAAGTGGGGTCGCCGATGGAGAGGGGCAGGCGTTCCGGCTCTGCGCCGATCACGCCCGCTTCGTAGATCATCACAAGGTTGGGCGCATGAGTGCGCTTGGCGAGGTTACAAGCAAGGTTGGGTTGACCCACGCCGACGAAGACCACATCGCCATCGCGTAGAAGACGCGCGGCGTTGATAATCATCAGTTCGGCGGAGGAATATTTGAGTTCAGGCATGAGTTCTCCTAATGGACGGTGGTTGTTGACGATAGACCGTGAAAACGGTTTATGTCTATCGTCCGCCGTCAAGAAAGTTCTTGATAATTTTCGCCACTTCCTGTGGATGTTCGAGCGGCAGAATATGAGTGGCTTTTTCCAATGTGTGAATCCGTATCTTTGGATTCTTCTTTTTTATTAGTTTCTCTGCGTTGGGCAGAAACGTATCCGACTCTGCACCGCGGATGATGAGGGTGGGCACATCGAAATCCAACAGCCCGTTCCAGAGATCGAAATCACGCAAGCCCGTCAGGTAGATGTGCGTTTCCCATTCGGGCGTGTAGACCAGTTCGTAGCCGCCACCGTCCGCTTTGGGTTTGGTGATACCTTCGATGTAATTTTTCAAACTCTCATCGCTCATGTAACGAAAGATGGGTTTGGTACGATAGCTGCGAAAAACATTTTCCAGGTTATCGAATGCCCGTCTGCGCTTTTTTGCGGCGGGAATCAGCGGGTGCATCTTTTCTCCCAGACCGATGGCGCGGACAAAATTCCACATCACCAAAAACGGCGGGACGAAGAAGACCGGGTCGAGCAGGACGATGGCGCGGAATTTCTGCGGGTCACGCATCGCCGCACGCAAGGTGACAATGCCTCCGATGGAATGACCAACTCCGATAACAGGGTCAGCTCCAATGGTAGGAAGGAAGCGCAGCAAGTCATCCGAGTAGGGATGCCAATCCTGAAGGTCATCCTTGTTCGCTCCATCCCACAGTGGGCGGAGTTTCATCCCGAAGAGACGATAATTGCTTTTCAAATGTTCCAGCAACGGCGCATAGCACTCGGGCGGGTAGCCGTTGGCATGCAGGAAGTGCAGCGGCTCGCCGTCGCCGCCAAGATTGAAATGTGGAATGTTGTTCACTTGTCTACTTGTTTACCTGTCTACTTTAATACTTGCCATAATTGATCTTTTCACTGTATTGTGCTTTGACTTTCAAGCGCTTGTGAGTCTTCTCGCCGAGTTTTTTCCAATAGGCATTCCGGTCTTTCATGCCGTATACCCATTCATCTAGATATTTCTGTGTTAGTTCTTTCGACTCACTGATCTTGTCCCACGAAAGGTAGAACTCGTTATCGCGGTCGTAATATCCCTGTGAATAGGATGGGTGACTCGCGAATGGAACATGACACACGGCGCTG
>JACPVC010000357.1 GCA_016191955.1 Chloroflexota bacterium | reverse complement strand
GCTGCCGTTTATCCAAACGGCTGAACTGGACATCGTCGCCACCCAATTCGCCCAGGGACGAATGCGGATTAAGCTGCTGGGGGCACAAGAAGCACTGCGCGGCGGTGTACGGCACGTGGTTTTGGGCGATGCGCGGGGCCAAAATCCCATTGTGCGGGCGTTGGCTGGGT
The DNA here is from genome assembly GCA_016191955.1 of Chloroflexota bacterium. Lineage (GTDB taxonomy): Bacteria > Chloroflexota > Anaerolineae > Anaerolineales > Villigracilaceae > Villigracilis. Next base: position 1,809 of record JACPVC010000357.1, on the reverse strand, counting down.
GTGGAACGGTGATTGAGTAATTGGGTAATTACCCAATGGGTGTGTTTCATTTGAGTTGAGAGGGAGTTGAAAGTCAAGCCACTTTCAGGGAAAGTTATGGTTGAGACAAAAACATAACCCAGGAGGCGACCATGACTCTCAACTCAATCACCATGATACAACAGAAAGTTAGAACAGACTTCGATATTTTGTTAAGCGCAGTTACCGGCAATGAGGCGCAAAAGAGTACGGCGGATCAAATGGAACGGCACTTGTTCAAACAACTCCTTCGTCTGGGAGCCAATCTGCTACAACTGTATTTTGAGATACGGTCAACAACGTATCCGCGAAAAGAAATGATGACTGAGACAGGCAAGACCTTACCCTATCACAGTGAAAAATCACGTGACTACTTGTCCATCTTTGGCGAGTTGGTCATCAAGCGACCTTATTTCTACGCCAAAGCGGCGGGCAGTGGCAGTCCGTTGGACGCTGAACTGGGATTGGGTGAGGATATGTACTCCGATTATGTACGCGAACTACAAGAAGAACTGAGTGTAGCAATCCCTTTTGACAAAGGAATCGCCTTCTTGGATAACTTATTAGAGATAGACCTTTCCAAACGGTGTGTCCAGCAGTTGCTCAAGACAGACGCGGCGGATGTCGCGGCCTATTATGAGCAAAAACCACCGCCACCAGTCGAGGAAGAAGCACCGATCCTGGTGGCGCAAGGCGATGGCAAAGGGGTGCCGATTATCAAAGCCAGTGCCAATCAAGCCAAAGTGCGCCTGAAACGAGGGGAAGCCCGCAGCCAGAAGAAGGCTGTCACAGCTACGGCGCATTACACCATTGCCCCGGCACCGCGTACGGTGGACGATGTGCTGACCAGCCTGTTTGAAGAAAATCGGTCATCCCCTCCTACGCCACGCTCTGGCCCGCAACATAAACAGCTTTGGGGAACCTTGGCCGGCAAAGAGGCCGCCCTGAGCCAGTTACAAAGCCAGGTGCTTAAACGAGAGGGCGACCACATTCAGCATCGTCTCCTGCTCTGTGACGGCGACCCCTCGTTGCAAGCCCAGTTACAGAAACAGTTTCCCCACTTCACCTTGATCTTGGATTTCATCCATGTTTACGAGCGTCTCTGGCTAGTGGCTAATACCCTCTATGGTCAAGATAGTGCCGAACGCTTGCCCTGGATGCGAGAGCAAACCCGTCGCCTGCTGGAAGGTCAAGCCACGGCGGTGGCTGATACCTGCCGTCACTTAGCTCAAGAGACAGGGCGTTCCACCACACAACAAGCCACTCTCCTGAAAGCCGCCAACTATTATGAGACCAACCAGAAGTTCATGGACTATGCCACTTATCTGGCTCACGGTTGGCCCATTGCTTCCGGGGTCATTGAAGGCGTTTGTCGCCATTTTGTTAAAGATCGGCTGGAACTGTCCGGTATGCGTTGGTCGCAAGATGGTGCGGAGAACCTCCTACACCTGCGGGCGGTGGCTGAAAACAAGGATTGGCAGGCTTATCACCGTTTCCGTCAACAACAGCGGCAGCAACGTCTATATCAACGAGACTGGCCCGAGGCGGTTGTCTTACCGACCTTGTCCCGTCTCGCAAAGCCAGCGACTCAATCGACCACAACCAGTGGCAAAGCCGACACGTCTACGACCGTGCCAGTTTATGCCGAGTTGCCCCTGGCGGTTTGACTTTCAACTCAAATGAAACACACCCATTGCCAATGGTCATTGACCATTAACCATTGACCATTGGCAGCATTGGTAGGAGAAGTGGCGATGAAATTTGTGCTGAATGGCCAGGCTAAAGAATATG
>JACPVC010000356.1 GCA_016191955.1 Chloroflexota bacterium | reverse complement strand
AGCAATTACTTTGACCGCAGGAATTCCGAAGCCACTGCCAAGCGTCTGGTGCGTCGACTCGAACAACTTGGCTATGCCATCCATTTGGAGCAATCCATGCCCATTGTCGCATAAACGATTTTCAGGACAGTTGCTACCCTTCCAATTTATGTTGAAAACCCAAAACCTCAGCCGCGAATTACGCGAATTTTCGCGGATTAATGCTCAAAGATTCGCGTGAATTAGCGAAATCCGCGGCAAAGAACTTGGTTTTGATTTCAAGGTAGCAACTTGAATTAGTTAAGACTTGGGGGGGATTTGTTTATGCGCGTGCCATTGTAAGGCGGACAAAAGCGCTTTCGATATAACGATAGCCCCAACTGCTCATCACGCGCAAGGCGCTCCACTCTTTCATCTTACGGACACGGGTCGTGCGTTCGTGCAGCGCCTTCAACAAGTCTGCGGCGGTGGTGCCGGGGAATTCTGTTGCGCCGAAGCCAATGGTGTCGATGACGTGCGCGTCACTGTTGCCGGTGTGAGCAATGTTCAGTCCTTTGGCAAAGATGCGTGCATAGTGATTGCTGACACGGTCAATGGCGGTGCCATTATAGGTTTCAATCCCAACCAGTACTTTTCTCGCAATCGGATGTTTCAACGCTTTCAAAATGGACGCGGGCGTCAGGCTCTTCATTCCCATGCCGCCTGCCATGGGGTGAGCGGCAATTGCCACGCCGCCTTGTTCTTTCACTCGCAATAAGGTTTCGATCAACGAAAGCCCTGGCTGGATTTTCTCGTGAATAAAAAGCGCCAGCAAATCGCCTTCAGCGGTGGTGATCTCGCTTCCGGGGATCACTTCCACGCCGTAGTGTGAGGCGAGTTTGACGGCTTCCAGCGCACCGGCGATCTCGTCATGATCTGTGATGGCGATGACGTTCAATCCGACCTCATGCGCGCGGCGCAAAACAGCAGGGACGGTGGCGGTGCCATCGTAGCTGTAGATTGTATGTAAGTGTAAGTCTGCAAGTCCCATTGATGTCTCCGTTTCTATATCTCTTTAGACCGAAAGGCTTTCGGAAAGTTTCAAGATTTATAGTTTTAGTGTAGTGCGGTGTTGTTAATGGGAGTTGAACTTGTTGTATGGTTTTCGTTAACGATTCCACCCGCCTGACGCTGACAGGCGGGTGGAGGGTCAAGGAGGAGAAGAATTTTGAAAAGGAACTACGCGCGGCTTTGGCTCTGCAAAAACTCGCGGCGTTTGCGAGAAGCGTCTATCGAAAAGACGGTCAGCAAAGAGACCAATAAGGACAGAGCGAAGTACGTTTCCATGCCCCTATCTTACAACAAGCCTTTTATTACGGACTTAAGAACCAGTTAACAATTGGTAAATGGTTTGCAGGTTTGAAAGTTCGTTCTGCCCTTAAATCAACGTAATAATGACTTCAGTCGCTCTGCTAAATCTTCCAAACCATAACCTGTTGTTAACAATCATTCCTGCCCGCATCCATATAATGAGGCATCTCTCTTGCACAGGTGACTCAAATGGAATTAATCGCCAGCGAACTGGATAAAAATATCACCCTCATCAAACTGCGCGGCAGGCTAGATATTGCCGGGGTCAGTCAAATCGAAACGAAGTTTGCGGCGTATTGTTCCGGAGAAAAGCCGCGTGTGATCGTGGATATATCTGAAGTAAATTACCTGGCTTCCATTGGTATTCGCCTGCTCGTCACGAACGCCAAATCGCTGAGGTCTCGCAACGGCAAGATGGCGCTCTTGAACCCTGCCCCCGATGTGATGAACGTGCTCGAGATCACCGCCATCCCCTCGATCATCCCCGTTTACTCGCAGCTCGAATCTGTCGAAGCCGTTTTGCTCGGCGCGTAGTTAGTTTTGCGAATGCCGCCGTCCCCGGCGGCATTTTCAATTAATGGGAATTTCAAAATAAAACACACTGCCGCGCCCTTCTTCGCTTTCCACCCAGATCCTCCCGCCGTGTGCTTCCACAATATGCTTTGAAATCGATAGTCCCAATCCCGTGCCCGAACCGGTGCGGGATGAATCGACTCGATAGAAACGCTCGAAGATGCGGGATAAACTCTCCGCAGGGATGCCCACGCCCGTGTCCCGCACTGCGCATCGCACCCCGCCGCTAATTGGTTCTGCTCCCAAAGAGATTCTCCCTCCGGGCTTTGTGAACTTCACCGCATTGTGAATGAGATTGACCAACACCTGCTCCAACCGACCCTTATCGGCGCGGATGTTTGGCAAGCCGTCTTCGCATTTCACTTCCAATTTCAGATTCGCGCGTTCCACCTGTGCCTTCATACGATCCGCCGCAGAATGGATCAGCTTGCGCGGTGAAATCGACTCGAAATTCAGTTCAACCTGCCCCGACTCGATACGTGAAAGGTCGAGCAGTTCCTGCGTCATCTGCGTCAGTGCATCGACTTCGGTGTGGATTCGGTCCAGGAAGCGCGGACCAGCATCCGGGTCCGCGAGTGCGCCGCCTTGCAGGGTTTCGGTCAGGGCTTTGAGCGAGGCGAGCGGAGTCCGCAACTCGTGTGAGACGTTCGAGATGAAGTCCCGCCGCACGGTTTCGAGTTTGCGCACTTGAGTCAAATCCTGCGCGAGGATCAAACTCCCACCTTCGTGCTTGTCTGGGATGACGATGATTTGCAAATATTGTTTGCGCGTAGGGATTTCAACGGCTTCGATCTGAAGCTGACGGGTTTGCTGGCAGCGCCTCCATGCTTCGATCAATTGATGGCTTCGCACTACCTGCGCCACGCTTTGTTGGGTGGGGTTATGTGTGCCAAAGAGTTTGCCCGCCGCCGGGTTGGCGAATTGCACGCGCCCGTCCGCATCCGCGATGAGAACGCCGTCGGTTAATTGCTCGAGGACTGTCGAGAGGCGCTCGTTTTCCGTTTTAAGGGCTGTGAGTTCTGCGGTAAACGTTGCCCTGCGCGATTCGATCACGCTGACAAGCTCGTCAATTTCCTTGGAATGGGGGAGCGGAGTTTTGGGGTCACGCAGCGATTGCGTCACTTGATTTAGATTGCGCCGCAGATCAAAATATCGCCACGCAAACCATGCGGCAAGCAGGAGAAAGATGATTGCAAGAAAGTAGAGTAGTTGGCTCATACGTAATTCGTAAAACGTGATGCGTAAATTACGAATTACGCATCACGTTTTACGTACTCATCCCTCAAACCGATACCCGCCGCCACGCACTGTCACGATGCGCTTCGGCTCGCTTGAATTCTCTTCGATCTTTTGTCTCAGCCAGCGCACATGGACGTCCACCGTGCGGCTGTCGCCAATGTAATCCCAGCCCCAAACGCGCTCCAAAATGAATTCACGCGAGAGCATTTGCCTGCGGTGCTCGGCTAGGAAAAGCAAAAGCTCATACTCCTTCGGTTTGAGTTGCATCGGGCTTTCGTCAAGCGTCACTTCGCGGCGGGTGAGGTTGATGGTCAGGTTATCGAAGGTCAGGGTTTCGTGCGGCGTCTCTTCGACGGATTTTCCCATCTCTTCCCTTAAAAGGCGCGCACGACGCAACTGCGCTTTGACGCGCGCGATCAATTCGCGCATCGAGAAGGGCTTGGTCAAATAATCATCTGCGCCCACTTCGAGCCCTACCACGCGGTCGATCTCGTCGTCGCGCGCGGTCAGCATCAGGATGGCGGTGGTCATTTCCTTGCGCAGGGTGCGCGCCACTTCGAAGCCGTCTATTTCGGGCAGCATAATGTCGAGCACGATCAAATCTGGTTTGAGTTTACGGGCGGTTTCAAGCGCAGAGCGCCCATCTCCCACGGTCTCTACAATATATCCCTCTTTTTTCAGGTTGTAGGCAAGCGTTTCCTGAAGGGCGATCTCATCTTCGACGATTAGTATTTTTTCCGGCATGGGCGGCACTATACCATAAAGAGAATCTCAATCTGTTAAGGCGATGTTAATGACTTCGACCTGCCCATATGCGACAGGTCGAAGCGGTCATTTTCTTTTTTGGAATATCAATGGCAGAGTGATGATCAACACGATGACAACGCCCATGATAAGGATGCCATCCGTCGAACCGATCTCAGAGACATCTTCCGTTTGTGGGGTGGGCGTGGTTTGTTGAAGCGCCACTGAACTCGTGTCTTTGGCAGATACAGCGGGCGGATCAAAATTAGTCATTGCCAGGAACAGAGTCAGAACGACTACCAAAAAGATACATGCGCTGAAAATATTTTTTGTTTTCATCGTGTGTTCATTATAAGATGAAACCTTTCTTTTGTCGGGAGCGTTCTCTAAAATATTGCCTGCGTTGAGTCATGACGCAGTGATGATAAATTTGACCGAATCACTCCTATTTAACCTTAAAAAGTAAATCGGACAACTTGTACCTTTTTGCACTTTCGATGTATAATCCCAAAGTTGCGCGCAGCTTATGCTGGCGCGCAATTGATAATGATGTAGAATACCCTCAGAGCGCAGTTGTGTTGAGAGTTTATAGGGCGGGTTCTTTTTTTGTGAAGAGAGAGAACAACATCAGCGCTTCATGATCGTTATGAAACGAATCGGTAATTTGCAAACGCCATCGTTGATCTTCAACGGCGGCGTTACGCTTAGTTTATTTCAGGAGCATCCATGATCAATAAGTTTTTCGATTGGCTGAAACAGCCGCTTGGTCTGATCGCGGTGGGGATCGTGTTCCTGGCAGTGTTCAGCGCGGCTGCGTATGGGATCTATACAACCCAGCAGGCACCCGCTCAACCGGTTCCAGGATTTCCACATAAGACCCATATTGCCTTTGGCGTTCAGTGTTTGTATTGCCATCCGGGCGCATCCAAGGGTCCTGCTGCCGGACTTCCTTCACAAGCGAAGTGTTGGGCGTGCCACAATCAGATCGTCAAGACCCGCGACAGTGCCCTGCTTGCCCCGCTGAAGGACGCCGTCTTAAACGGAGAATCGCTTGAATGGGTTCCCGTTGCCATCGTCCCAGACTTCGTTCAGTTCAACCACCGCGCACATGTCGCTGCTGGAAAGAACTGCGAAGATTGCCACGGCGACCTGACACAGATGACCATCTATGAGAATCCCCAGGTCATGAACATGGGCTGGTGTTTGAATTGTCACATCGAGACTGCCGGGGAGGATCAGGCAAAGCTGATCAAACTCACCGACTGCGGTACGTGTCATTATTAAACCGGGTGAAAGGACATCCACATGAGTGAACAATTTTCCCGGCGTGATTTTCTAAAACTGGCTGGTTTGGGAGCGGCGACTACGGCGATCCTCACGGGTTGCGGTCCCGCTTCGCGTTATGTTAAGCGCGAACCTTACCAACAGATGCCTGAATACAACTCGGTCGGGCAGAGTACCTATTACGCCACTACATGCCGCGAATGTGCGGCGGGATGCGGTCTCGTCGTGCGCACCTATCAGGGTCGCGCCATCAAGACCGAAGGCAATGCCAATCATCCCCTCAACCTCGGCAAGACCTGCGCGCGCGGACAAGCCACCCTGCAAGGCTTGTACAATCCCGACCGCGTTCAAGGACCTTCGAATGGCGATTGGAACGCTGCCATTCAGGTGGTTGCCGATGCTCTCAAGAATTACAAACCCAGCGAGATCGCCTTCCTGATGGGCATGGCTCCCGATCATCTCTTCGACCTTGTGACCGATCTCGCCAATGCGACCGGCATAAATGCTCCTGTCCGCTTTGGGGCGCTGGGCATGTTCGAAGCCCGCGCCACCCTCAGCAAAGCTGCTGAGAATCTTTTCGGTCAGGCTGGCTTACCCTGGTTCGACATCGGTGGGGCGCAGGTGGTCTTCTCCTTCGGCGCGAACTTCCTCGAGACGTGGCTTTCACCGCTTCCTTATACTCGTGGCTTTGTTGGCTTGCGCGAAAACAAGACGAAGATACGCGGTACCTTCGTCCAGTTCGAGGCGCGGATGTCTGCAACGGGTGCGAAGGCGGATCATTGGGTTCCGGTTCGCCCCGGGACCGAAGGCTTGGTTGCCCTTGCAATCGGTAAACTCGTCTCTGAGATTCGCGGCGGCGCGACACCGCGCGTCTTCTCCAGCGTGGATCCGGCTCAGGTTGCTGAAGCAGCCGGCGTCGAGTTGGAGGCGCTCGAGTCCCTTGCTGCGATATTCGCCAACTCCAATGCGCTTGCCATCCCCGGCGGACCGGCGCTTGGTCAATCCAACGGTTTGGAAATTGCCGAAGCGGTTCTGGCGTTGAATGCCCTCTCCGATAATTTCGGCAAACCCGGCGGCGTGTATCTCTCTGCCCTTGCCCCAACCCAAACCGAATACAACCGCCCTGCCTCTGCCCAGGAAATGCAGGCGTTTGTTGAGAAGGTGAAGAGCGGCGCGTTCAAGGTGCTGTTCGTTCACGGCGTGAACCCGGTCTTTGAGTTGCCTGCTACGCTTGGCTTCAAAGAAGCGGTTGGCAGCGTGGAGCAGGTCATCTCGTTTGCGACTTTCCCCGATGAAACCTCTGCCGAAGCGAAATATGTTTTCCCCGATCACCACGGACTCGAGTCTTGGGGCTATCAACGCGTTGCCACGGGCGTAGCTCAGCCTGTGCTCTCCGGCGCTCAGCCTGTGGTTTCTCCGTTCTATGACACCCGCGCCACTGCCGATGTGTTGATCGCTGCGGCTCAACTGGCTGGCGGAAAGTTTGCCGAAGCCCTTCCTTACAAGGATGAAGTTGAGTTCCTTCAGACGAAGGTCGGTGCTTTGATGAGCGAAGCCGATGGCTCTTTCACTGCGCTCGATGGAGCGACGTTCATGGCGTACTTCCAGCAATACGGTGGTTGGCTCAAGAATGCGGATGCCCGCATTGTGCCGGATGGTTCTGGGATTCTCAACAGCAACGTCAAAGCGACCGAACCTGAATTTGCCGGTGAAGGTGAGTTCTTCTTCGTCCTGTTCGTTTCCCCAACCCTTGCGGAAGCGGGCGCGAACAAGCCCTGGCTGCAGGAACTGCCCGATCCCACCACGACCGTCATGTGGAATACCTGGATCGAGATCAACCCTGAAACTGCTCACGAACTCGGCATAGAAAATGATGATGTGGTCAAGGTCATCAGCGAAATCGGTGAAGTGCAAGCCTATGTTTATTTGTACCCAGCCATTCGCCCCGATACGATTGCGATGCCGTTCGGTCAGGGTCACACTGCGTATGGGCGTTACGCCGAAAAACGCGGCGTGAATCCTGCCGACCTGATTGCCGGTCGTTTTAATGAAGCCGGTGATCTTGCCTTTGCTGGTATGAAAGTTAAAGTAGAAAAGGTTTCCAATGCCGTCAGTGGTGTTGGTCTTTCCCGCATGGAAAGCCGCATTGGTGTGTATGGCGAGGGCCTTGGCGAGGAGCATTAATCATGATTAGACCCGAAGAAATCAAAATGAGCGCCGAAGAAACCGGCAAATGGGGTATGGTCATCAACCAGGATATCTGCACGGGCTGCCAGGCTTGTGTGGCTGCTTGTGCAATGGAAAACAATATT
>JACPVC010000061.1 GCA_016191955.1 Chloroflexota bacterium | reverse complement strand
CTCTGACGCGGCTCAGGGCGCGCCTGACAACGTCAGCGATTACGCCGTCTTCTCCATCAACGTGCAAGACTTCTCGTACCCGCAACAATCTGCAACCGTGCTCGATAAAATCATCACATTGCATGAAACCTACAACGTACCCGTGGATATTTATCTCACCGATGGGATGGCGCAAATTTATGCCGAACAGTTCCCTGCTCTCCTGGAGCGGCTCAAAACTTCGCCTGTGGTTGCCATTTCATACCATTATCGCGCTCCGCGCCCATACGCGAACAACTACGATTGGCTCGGCTTGCAAAACATGAACGCGGATGAAATGTATCAGACCGTCCTGCGCTACGAAACCCACGCGGTTGACCTCGTCACCGGGCAAACCACCGATGCGCCGGGCGGTTATCAATATGTCGCTTCGCTGATCAGATATCCACCGTATGCGGCATCATCACTCGCCAGCGACGGGGACATCGACGATGCCCTCATGCGCGTCTTCAACGACCTCGGCGCGCAGATGACCGTCGTCCACGGGCGTGTTCTTAATCTCGGCGATGTCAAGAAGGGTTTGTATGTGCGTCCTGAGCATTACGATTACATGCTCTTCCAAAACGTCGGCACAGACCCGGCTCAATCATTTGAAAATGCATTGAACCAAGCGCACACCACCCAAGGCGCGCATGCTCCATACTTCGTCGGCGTGAAGATACACGACAACGATTTCTTCGCCGAACAATCTGCCTGGCTTACTGTGTACGTGGATGGCGGCAAACGCCCAAATTGGAATCCATCCCTGCAATCGCCTCTGCTCTCCCAAACTGAACAGGATGCGATGTGGACGATGTACGAACAAACCGTCATCTACGTCGCTTCGCAAAGCAATAGAATCGGCATTGTCAATTTACCGATGATATTAAAAATGATCCAATAGGAGTAAAAAATGAAACGCCTGCTGATTCTTTTTCTCACCTTGATTCTAACCACCGCCTGCTCGTTCACCACAGCGACGCAAACCCCGCCTCTCCCCACAACGCCAGTTGACTCTGCTCCCCCAACCATAGCCCCCGCCGAAGCGACTCCCGCAGCCGCGCCATCTTCAAACGGCGCGACCCTGTTCTACATCTCCGGCACATCCCACATCGAATCCAAGCCGCAAACTTGGCCAGACATAGACGCCTACCTCGCCTTTCTCCGACAGGTGACCATGCTTGGCATGAAGTGGTCAGTTGGAGCAGACGTGGGCTGGCTCGAAGGTGAGGCGCGCGCAGCGGAACTGATCCAAAAGTCTGAAGCGATGGGCGTGCAGTGGGATGTCCATGCCCATAGCGCAGAAGACCGCGCAAAAGTCGCGTATCTCATTACGCAATTAGGCGGGCATCCTAACTCCGTCGTCTCGGGCATGCTTGTCACCGAATTGGACATTGTACGCCAACCGCTCACCTACCAGGGCTTCACATGGACTCCACAGGTTTTATGGGGCGGCACATTATGTGTGGCGCATCGCCCCGGCTGTGACGATCATTCCGCCGGGCTGTGGATTCCGCTGAGCGCCGAGCAATATTCCACTCACGACCCGAACGGAACGCTGGTCCGCGTCGGCGGCGGCTCACATCAACTGGACGATGGTCGCGCCCTCGCTCAAGCCATCGCCAATGGGCAATACGCCTTTCCAGTTATCAGTTTCACTCTGATGGTCTCCCCCACCTCATTGACTATTGTTGAAAGCAATGACGGAATTGACCAGATCGCTACGTTTGCGAACGAGATGAATTCGTACTCCTTCGTCCGCTGGGCAAATATCGAAGAGACTGCTCAAGCCTGGGCGGAGGCAGGAAGCGCTCCAAGTCGCATTGAGATGGAGTAAAAAAAGACCCCAAAGATTTTGAAAATCTTTGGGGTCTTAATTCTGTTTTATCAAGGCGTTTGTAATGGACATTGCAAAGGCGAATCTGGCACACGGTTATACACATACCCGTCACCGGAGGTTACCACCACGACCACTGCATCGATGAAGTATACGTAGGGACGATAATCGCTATTCCAACATCCCAATACCACCACGTCCTCGGTATGCAAGGACAAAGGCGGGGGATATCCGGGAATAACAACCCCCTCAGTTTCATCGGAGTAAGGTCCGATCAAGGTGAATACCATCCGTTGATAATCGAGATACCGGTATTGAGTGCTGCGATCCTGCTCGCCTCCACCGCTAAGATAGTAACGCGGGTAGAGCGCGCGCCCCTCGCGGATCATGGCCCTCGGCTGGGAGAGAAATGCCATGAGTTCATCGCGTGAGAACCCGGTCTGATCCAAAAACCCCGCCTCTTCCAGGCTGGCAAGAATCTCCTCTGCTTCACGCACCTGATAACGCGGTTGGTGGAACATTTCGGAAACAGGCAAGAACAAGCCTGCTGCGAAAATAAACGCCATTGCGGGAAGCGCCTTGAAGAATGTCGCTCGCGCTGGCGAAATACTCTCGTTTTGCACTCCTGCAGGTTTTTCTTCGATGGAAACTCCAACCGCCTTCAAAAACCAGATGACCAGTTGCATGCCGCCTGCTATAAAGTAGAGGGAAACGATCCAGTCCACCGGGGCAACGTAACGCCCGCCCGATGTCAGCCCGAGGGAATTGGTGAACAGATAAACTACAAAAAAAAGGATCGGCAAAAGGGCAAGGGTTTTGACTTGCTTCCAGGTCATGCCAACGCCCAATGAGATCACAGCCAAGTTGAGAACGACTAGGGATGAACCAAGTATCCCGACCCTGCCTTCGCTCCAATCTTTTTTCCAATACGGGGTATCGGCTTTGACCGTGTTCCAGAGATCATCGAACACCAGCGAAGTGGGGAGTGATACAAACGATGTGACGGTATTGTGAAAAAAATGGTGGAAAATGGAACAGAGTGCAGAGTCGCATAAAGAGTCGTCCGCGGCGGAGAATCTCTGGCGGACCATTTCGCGTGAAAATATGCCGTCCTGCTCGTTTGCTTGAGTTGTCGCTTGCGGCGGAATGGAAGGGTCTGCGCTGATTCCATAGCGCGCGCGGAGAATGGTCAAAATGCGGGAGTAGTACATCGAATACATGGGTATCCCATGAGACTGATTCCGAAGTTCCCACGGGAGTGTGGCAGAAAGCACGCCCAACAAAACGAGAAGCGCAGTTAAGATGGACTGTTTCCAACGCAGCTTTAGGAAGAAGGGAATGAAGACCAGCACAACTGGCAAGAGTGTGAGCACCTGAGAACGAACCATAAGCGTGAAGCCAAAGACCGCCCCCACCCAAACCAGTTTACCGATCCGCGCCGGTTCTTTGTTCCATTGCAAAAGGAGCAAAAGAATAATAGACAGCCCAATGGCAGTGGGAAAATCAGTCAATGCCATTTTGGGGCTGGCAGTATCGACCCATTTCGCCGCGATAATGGCATTCACCCCGCGAGCGGCGAT
>JACPVC010000333.1 GCA_016191955.1 Chloroflexota bacterium | reverse complement strand
TGTCGCCGAGACAATAAAATTACTTCCCGAAAAACCTGATCGCATTTTATTGTCCGAGATTTTCCAGCAAATTGCCCGTTTGGGCATGGTTCATCCTACCTTTGAACCAGTTTCTACCGCTTAATTGGCGAAGGTATTGTTAAGGATAAAGTCATAAATTATCGATCTAAACGCTTTATTTCTTTACTTATCTTTTGAAGGGTTGGCAGGGTTTCCAATTGGGAAATAAGTTCTTGCAGTAATGGTCTCAATTGTTCGATTCCCTCCCCTACCTGCTTCTGGTTTGCAACTACTTTCCTCTTGTTTGTTATCGCCTCTCGTAACTCTCTAATATATCCATTAAGAGAGTGTAAGTATTTATATACATTTGCTACCTTTGTTGAGATATCTTTCGGTAGATAGACGAGATACCCATCGTTTTTCAACAAAACCCATGCTTCGTCGCGAAGGTAAAGTCGTGTCTTGTCAATATCAGAAAGCCATTGCTGATTACTTAGTGCTTCATCATAGAGTCTCCGAATTGCGGTCTGAATTCCCTCGTTTTTGATTTGTTTTCGTTTGCGTTCCTCTAGCGAATATACAACGAAAGCACCGCCTATAGCGCCACCTGCCGCAGCTACAAGACTTGTGATCAAACCAGGTAACCATTCTGGAGAAGCACTTGCTGGGATAGATGGAACTGTAACGGAGGGTGTGAGAAGCGTTGGTTTGGCTGTTAGTGATACTGGTGTTATTGACGGAGTTACTGAAGGTGGAACAGGAGTAGGGGATGGTGTTTGCGCGGCCACAATTGTTGGAATCACAAAAGTGCAGACCAACATGAAATATATGACTACAAAAAAACGCAATGGTTTTCTTAGCATTTTGGCTCCTAAACGAACAACGTTATGCTACCATACCATTCTTCGTAACGTCAAACTTAACTTGATGTACGCAGGCATAATTGATCCAGATATCGTTGACGGGCAGGGCAATGCAGGCGGTTCCTTTGTATTCGTCCGAAATGGACTCGCACAGATCGGTGGTAAACGTGGCAATGCCGCACTGACGCGGCTGGTAATTGCCGATAAAGGCAATGCGTTTGATGATCGAATGAGACGGCTTTTCCATATAACTTTCCTTTGAAAACCCCTGTTAGTAATAACTTCCTGGCTAATTAACCGCCGGAACGGTGTTGCCAGACGGTGATGATCGCTTTGCTTCCAAAATCTCCTTGGTACTCAAGGTTCGATGTCCCATCAAATGACCGGCACTTCGGAAAAAAACAATTGAACTTATCTCTTCAGACAACCTGTTGGATGCCAACGTTCCATATTGCCATTGAAAATCGTTTTCGGGCGTGCTTACGAAATCGAAAATCAGCCTGGCTGGCTTGTAAATGATCGGCTTGTATTTATATTGAACATGGCACGCTCTCTTTTTCTTTGCTGTCCTTTCTTTTATGATGCCTCATCATAATAAAAAAGGAGGGGCGGCTGTGCTGCCATCCAGATCAGCTGCTTGATTCTCAAGGTCACCCCTACATCTTTACCGTTGATTTTGAGAATTCATGGCAAATTGGGTTGGATGATAAGGCGTATACCCTATGGAATACCCTCCGTTTTCCCCCAAATGGCAAATTAACTATAACTTAATCAGTGTAACACACTAACCGCATTACCACTTGCATATTTAGAACATATATTCTATAATGAATTTATGAACGCCCTTGACACCCTCGTCGAACTTTCCAGCCAGATGACCTTGGAACATGCCGAGGAATCGCGTGGGGTATCAACACAACAAGGGCGGGAGGACCCCGCCCCTACACACCCTTCATGTTATTCCCCTAAAGAACAACGTGCCGCCTTCGTCCACCCGGCGCAAATGCCGGGCGGTAAGAGCATCAAACTCCTCAAGACGCTGCTCTCCTCCGCCTGCGAGCGCGACTGTTTCTACTGTCCATTCAGGGCGGGGCGAGATTTCCGCCGTGCCACCTTCAAGCCCGACGAATTCGCAGGTCTCTTCAGCAAAATGAATCAGAGTGGATTCGCTCAAGGCGTCTTCCTCAGCTCCGGCATTGCAGCCGGAGGCGTCCGCACCATGGACAAGTTGCTCGACACTGCCGACATCCTCCGCAAAACGCACGGCTTCAAAGGCTATCTGCATCTCAAGATCATGCCCGGTTCCGAGAAGGCACAGGTCTATCGCGCCATGCAACTCGCCGACCGCGTTTCGGTCAACCTCGAAGCGCCCAGCACCGAACGACTCGCCAAGCTCGCGCCGCATAAAATTTTCATCGAAGAGCTGATGCGTCCATTACGATGGGTCGAAGAGCTTCGCTGCACCGTCCCCGCGTATAAATTTTGGAATGGCACGCATCCGTCCACGGTCACGCAATTCGTAGCGGGCGGCTCCGATGAAAGCGACCTCGAACTGCTCAACACCACTCAATGGCTGATGAAGAACGTCCGCCTCAAACGCGCCTACTTCTCTGCCTTCCATCCCATTCTCGATACGCCACTCGAAAACAAAGCCGCCGTGGACCCCATGCGCGAGCATCGACTCTACCAAGCTTCGTTCCTGTTGCGCGACTACGGATTCGAACTCGAAGACCTGCCCTTCACATCGGATGAAAACCTTCCGCTTCACACCGACCCGAAACTTGCGTGGGCGCAAATGAACTTGATCCACACTCCAGTCGAAGTCAACCTAGCCGACAAACAGCAACTGATGAAGATTCCTGGCATCGGCATGAAAGGCGCAGAGGCGATCCTCTCCGCGCGACGAATCCAAAAACTGCGCGACCTATCCGCGCTGAAGAAACTCGGCGTCATCGCCGAACGTGCCGCGCCTTATGTGCTATTGGACGGGAAGCGCGCGGCATATCAAATTCCGTTCATATCATTTTGAGTTGATCAGATTCTTGAGCCAGTCAAGCACAGCACTCAGCATATTCCACTCGGGCAGGATTCCCAAACGGGCCAGCCCGCCATAAACAATGAGCAGGGCAAAAGCGAGAACGAAAAACCCGAAGAACCATCTAACAATTTGAAGCGTCCGATTATCGGCTTTGCTTGCCGCCTTTATGGAGATGTGCAGCGATAACGTGATCGCAAACGATACCATGCCAACACGTGCCAGGGGCTCGAAACCTGTAATAATCGCTATAAGCCAGGCAACAAATTCCACAATATAGAAAAGCCAAACAGCTTTGAACGTCCTTCGCTCAAGCCATGACCGCGTAAAGAACACGACCGAATGCAGAGACGCCGTGATGATAAGTGTGGAAATGGCAATATCCATAACAACATCTTTCTGTTCCTTGAGGAACAGAGCGCCGATCAGCAAGATACCCGCCGCAACGTAAACCAGCCAGACCAGGTAATTCTCAAAGATGAAATTCCCAAGTGTTTTTGGCATGACCAGGTTGATCAGACCTGTAAGCGCCTGAACGACGATTCTCAAGATACCCGCCGGCTGCCTGGTTATCGGATATTTTTCCGTCAGCCCTTCAACCAGTTTACTCAGCACCCTTGCGCCGCGATTGGCCGAGGAAAGTGTTGGATGCACCTCGAAATGCGGATCGGTCCGATACCCCAGCTTGAACGAATCCAAAATGGCATGCGTGCCAAGGGCGCGCATGATCTGGCTGTAGCGGATGGGATTCTTCTTTTTCAAACTCACAACTGCATCTGCAACTGTTTTGCCAGTTTCCGGGGCATCAAAACTCTCTCCCGTCGCCCTCAGAATCGCTTCATCCAATGTGGCAAGTTTCTGGGTTGCCTCCGCTTCCCTGTCGCGCCTGCGTGTTAACTCCTTTTCTTCCGTTTCCAAACTTGCCCGCTCCTCCGCTATCGCTGCCACAACGCTTTTCCGTAAATCTGAAGGGCTGGCATCATAATTCTTACCAAGCGTGCGCAGAAATTCATCCTCCAGACGGTTCAATTTTTCCCGCCGTTCCTTCAACTTTTTCATCTCATCCGATGCAGGCTCTTTTGCATTAACAGGTTCAACCTTGGGAAGCGGCTCCTCCGCTCCTTCCTTGCTGGCAGAGAGGAAATTATATAAGGCGGATTTATCCAATGGCTGTAAATCTTCTTCAAGGATGAATTGAAATGGGACATCGTACAACAATGCATCCTCATCCTCATGGGCGGGATACTCCTTGGCAAATTCCGTCAAATACAACTCCCGCATGGATGTGCTGAACTCCAATTTCACTCTCTTCAATTCTTCTTTCCTTTTATTTTCTCGTTTTATATCCCCCGCATCCATCCCCGCAGACGGACCTTTTAGCAACTCCCCGATCAGGATCTCAGCCGCATCCAACCGCCCCCACAACATATCATTTTCACGCCATTCCTTTTTGAAAAATGCGCCAAAGTTTCCAAGTTGAGTTCCGGCAAGTTTCTTCCTGCCAGATTCCTTCTCATTTACAATCCGGGTCGCATCCTCCGGGCTGACACGAATCACCTCTACGAAGTCCGCTTCTCCCGCCTCCGTTCCAAATTGAACGGGGAAGGTCAGCATATCGTAAAACTCGAAGTTGTCGTAATAATACGCCAGGCACTTCTGTATCTGATGGCAGAACTTCAATATCCGTCCTAGTTGCGCATCTTCCACATGGCTTGAAAGCTGTTTTTTCAAATTCTTTTTTTCGATCAATTGCGGTTTGGGCCGTGAAGATGGCTTGCTGCGTTTGTTTATGATGCCGATCGCATATCCCGATTTACGCAACTGATCGAAAGTTTCTTTCAAGAAGCCCTTGGGATCCTGGTTTTTCTCTCCATTATCATCGAATGGATGCGTGCCCATTGCCAGCGTCAGGCTTTCAATCGCGCTTAATAACGATTCGTCAGCCGCATTCTTGTCTTTTGAGATCAGTTCTTCCACTTTGAGGAGCTCAGTTGCGTAATCCTTCAAACTCCCGTGCAACTTCTTGGATTTCCTGGCTATTTGCCATTCGCGCAGTTTCCGTCCCCGCGCCTGCGCATCATCGATAATCGAATTGACCTCGCGCTTCAACCAGAGCAGGTACTCGCGCACCCGTTGGATGTCTTCCTTGTGCAAAGAAGGTACGGTGTCTTTGTCGTATGCTTCTAAAACATCCTGCATATCGGTCCCAGCATCTTTCGCAAAATCGTCAAGGTCTCGCAGGAAAATGTTCAAAATATATTGCAGGAAGTGTTGCTTTCGCATTCGGAAACTGAAGTCAAGCCGGAACAAGACATCGTTCTGCGATAGTTTTTTATCCTTGCTTGATTTTCCATAATATCGATCCAGCCAGCTATGCAGGATGCGGTGAAGGGTCCCCTCCTCTTCCCCATGTTCATCCCACCCTAGCGCGCGGGCAAAAGCCTGTGACAAGTTTCTCAACATACATTCGAGGCGCAGTTCAAGGTACGAAAAATATCCGCTGCCATACCACCCAAGGACATCTTTATCCATTGGATATTTCTTCGCCCATTCCAGGCTGTAGAGCCAGGCAGCAACGTTCGTCTTTTTTTTGTCGTCTACATTTTTGTGGATATTCCCCCATGAAAAGGCATCTTGCAAGATGTGGTTGATCCGGTTGACGATTTGGTTCCGATCTTCGATGATCTTGAGATCCTCGCGCACAGTTTCCTGACGCGGAAGCTCCAACACCGCGGCGAGAATGTTCTCGACCATATCTGGTTTTTGAGTGAAATACGGTTTATCTTCCGGGTGTTCAGGGGATGGCTCGATGTAGATCAATCGCCGGTCAATAGGATGGTCCGCTCGGCGGCGAAGCAGGGCATCTGTGGCGTAGCTGAAAGGCTTATTGTCAAGATACCCGCCATCTCCAAAAGAACGAAGCGGAAAGTCATCGCCTTTGCCCAGGTAATCCTTGTAGAAGCGCCGCCAATCTGGCTCATTCATGGATAGATTCCCGTACAAATCCCTGAATGTATCGGTTTTCAGGATCGGTTCAATATCCTTTAATTGCATCGCCTCGAATGCGGGCGGAATGGATGCTGTACAACGCGCCGCGAACGCCAGGAATGGGTCCATCTTCTGGGCAAAGTCGTTCCTCGTCCCGTCTTCTTCATCCGAAGTTTTGGGTCGATAGTAGAACTGGAATACATTCTTGTATCGCATTTCATCTACAATTTTGTTGCTGATGGAAAGCGGCAGGTTTAGTCCGCGAATATCGGTGGCAGTTATATTCAGGTCGAGGTCGTGGATGTAGGGAGATACAAATGTTTCCTCCCGCGATCCCATTTTCATGAGCGCTTCGAGAAGCTTGTAATAAAACCTTTGGCTGTTAAATAAGCCCAGAGTTGGCTTTTGCAGGGAAATTCCGCTCAGTCCATTTAACGACCCTGCATCATTCAAGAGGGCAGAGATATCGCCCTCGTCCACCCAAAACCGCTTCACGAATTCCATTGGGCTGTCATTCACCAGCGCCTTGGCAAGAAAGACAGCGTTCAACCCACCCGCCGATGTGCCGGAAAGAATATCCACAACAAACCGGGTCTTTAACGCTTCACCAAGTTTTCGGTAGATTGGTTCAGTACTGCGTAATTTTTTTGCAGGGATAAGATATGCCCCGTCTTTTTTTCTTGCAGTAGCGCGTACCATGTGATACAGCTCCTGCGCTACGCCATGAATATAGATTGCAAGTGAGATTCCCCCATACATAACCACTGCAAAACGAGTCTCTCGTTCGATCTCGGGAGCCTGTTCAACATATTTCTCGTCTTTTTTATCGGCACTTGCATTTTGTTTGTGTTTGATAGCAGACATTTTTCATCTCCAAACCTTGTTGAACAATATCAAATGCGACGAATTAACTTATTATCATTGTACAGATTTTGAAGATCAAATACAACGAGGAATCTTTCGGCAATACAACCTTAAAATTTCTATCTTCACTGTTGAAACTCTTGAAAAATGTTTTATTACGACTATACTAAACACATAAATTGCTGATTTATAAAAAGGAGAAGAAAAAATGTCTTCAACAACAATGATGGAAACACTCACCATCAAAACTGAAAATAAATTTAGAACACTTACTACCAAGCGCGCATATAAAAAAGGTGAGATCATCTGCGCAATGCCAAGTGAGGATGTGCGCGAAAAACCCAATCGCTACACAGTGCAGATCGGGCGCGACAAGCACACGCATGTTGGCAAACTCGCCGCATTGAATCATTCATGTGACCCGAATGTCATCCTCGACACCGAGAGCATGGAAATGGTCGCAGCCAGGGATATTGAAAAAGGAGAAGAGCTTTTCTTCTTCTACCCCTCTACCGAATGGCAAATGGATGCCCCGTTTATTTGTCTGTGCGGTTCGGCGAACTGCATCAACGTTGTGGCAGGCGCGCGCTTCCTGCCCCTTTCCACTCTTGAGCGCCACTACCTTAACCCGCACATCCGCGAGATGATGATCGAACTGCTCAACAACACCAAACACAATCTCGAAAAGATAAAGTCATAACAAACAAAAACTCCGAAGCTCATCACTTCGGAGTTTTTCATTACAACTTCTGGTGCAGCGCCAGCAATTTATAGGCATTCGTCCATGGCTTGCCCAGCCTGTGGTTTGGGGCGATCTCTACTTTGCTGAACTTTTGCGCAATCGAGGGCAGCATGGTGGCAATGGTCGCCCAATCGTCTGAAAGCACGGCGTCCTTCAATTTGATGGCATATTGCCCAGCCCATAACCATTCCATACGGAATTTATCGGCTTTGACCCAATAGTCGCGCTTCTCCCATGCCGCCACAGATGAGTCGATCCCTTCGGAAATGGCTTGCAGCGCCAACGCGATGAATGCCGCTTGGTCTTTCGTTTCCGGCGTTACCTGGCTTTGTGTTGCCAGCTCGCGAATGCACAACACAATGGACTTCGACAAACGGGTTCTTTCTTTTCCTACAGAATCGGGGTTGATTATTCGGCTCAATTCGCTTCTCCAAGTCAATTTACAATCGCGCGATTATACCGCCAGATTTGTGCTCTTCGGATAAAATAGCGCGGCAACCATGACTCACCATATCACCGCCATTATCTTTGACCTGGGAAATGTCCTGCTTGGCTGGGATGCCCATCGCCTCTATAACCGCCTCCTCCCGGACCCGGTAACTGTTGACCGTTTTCTCGAGCAGATTCGTTTCTCTGAGTGGAATGCAAAGCAAGATGCTGGGCGTCCATTTCACGAAGCGGTCACAGAGTTATCCGCAGAGTTCCCGCATTATGCAGACCTGATCCATGCATACGACACCCATTGGGAGGAAAGCCTGACTGGAACATACGATGAGACCATCGAGATCGTGCGCAAATTAAAACGGGCGGGCTGGCCGCTGTACCTGTTGAGCAATTTTTCATCTGAAAAATTTGAACTTGTAAAAGATAAGCACGACTTCCTTGATCTATTTGACGACATGATTATCTCTGGCGAGCATAAAACCATCAAACCAGACCCTGCGATATTCCACATTACGCTGCAACGAATTGGGCGTCAGAGCAATGAGTGTCTCTTCATTGACGATTCGCTTGCCAATATTGAATCTGCTCACGAGTTGGGGTTTCAAACCATCCACTACCAGTCCCCTGCCCTGCTAAGGGCTGACCTGAAAAAACTTTCGATAAGAGGAATCGATTCATGACCGCAAACCTTCAACAATCCATGCTCGAAGCCATTGAGACCGAACTAAAGCGACAGGTGAGCAGGCTCGACCAGCCTCATACCAAACCGTTCCATGAAATGCTGATGTATCACATGGGTTGGACAGGTGAGGGGGCAGGTGCACAGGCAGCAGGGAAACGCATTCGACCGTTGTTAACATTACTTTCTGTTGCTTCTGTTTTTGATGGAAATAAAGAGAAGAAAAGTAATAACATGAATTGGCTACACGCAGTTTCGATTGCAGCATCTATTGAACTAGTTCATAACTTTTCACTTGTTCATGATGATATCCAAGATAACTCGGAGCTTCGGCGTGGAAGGAAAACTGCGTGGGTCAAATGGGGTGCGCCAATGGCGATCAACGTTGGCGATGCTTTGTTCGTCATCGCAAATCAGGCGGCTCTCGATCTAAAGGAACATTACCCGGCAGATATGGTTGTTCGCGCGGCGAGCATATTGAACGGTTGCTGCCTGGAACTTACGCAAGGTCAATACATGGATATGTCTTATGAAGAGCGCACTGATCTTGTTATAGATGACTATTGGCCCATGATTGGGGGGAAGACCTCTGCCCTACTTTCTGCTTGCACCCAGATCGGCGCCCTTATTGGCTACGCGCAGGACGAAAAAATAGAGTTATATCGCCTGTTTGGCTATCACTTGGGGCTTGCCTTTCAAGTTCAGGATGACATCCTTGGCATTTGGGGAGATGAAGCATTGACAGGTAAATCTGCGGCAAGCGATTTGGTGGAGGGAAAAAATTCGCTTCCTGTTTTGTTTGGGCTTGAGAAAAATGCAGAATTTGCAAAGGGATGGCGTCAGGGTCCCATACTGCCCAATGAAGTTGGAGCCGTAGCAAAGCTGTTGGAAACTGAAGGCAGCAAAGCATACGCTGAAATGAAATCGGAGGAAGAAACTCAGAAAGCACTTGGGTATTTGCAGCAGGCAAACCCGCAGGGAGAGGCTGGGGCTGCGATCCTTGGGCTGGCAAACATGCTGCTGAAACGCAAACAGTGACGGGTCCGGGACGAGGCGGGCTGGTCATCGGGCTTGACACGGCTTTTCAGCGTGACGTATAATCCCGCCGTTCTTCATGCGGGTGTAGTTCAGTGGTAGAACGCTTGCTTCCCAAGCAAGATATCGTGGGTTCGAGTCCCATCACCCGCTCTAAAAAAGCCGAGGAGTTTTCTACCTCGGCTTTTCATTATGCTATACTATTTAAAAAATCAAAACTATTTGTAAGTTGTAAGGTAGCTGTTATGGTCACTGCCCTACATTAAAGTAAAATTCGGCGTGGAGAAATTCAAGTTATGCCGGACACTGGTAGAGGAACGATTTTGTATGTTGAGGATAATCCGGACAACCGCAATTTAATCCGCAGAGTACTTAACGCGGAGGGGTATGCGGTTGTGGAAGCCTCTTACGCGGAACAGGCTTTTTCAAAGCTTGAGAATGAAAGCATTGACTTGATCTTGATGGATATCAACATGCCCGATATGGACGGTTACACGTTGACGGCAAAGATCAAGAAGACGGATAAGTTTAAAAATATCCCGATTGTGGCTGTAACTGCCAATGTGATGCGCGGCGACCGGGAAAAATCACTCGAGGCAGGATGCGACGGTTATATACAAAAACCGATCGACATCGATACGCTTGCCCAGCAGATCGAACGCTTCATCACAAGGAGAACCAATGCCTGATCAAGACCAAACCCCTGCTGTTTCCGATACCCAGCCTATTCGCAAGCCGACGATCCCAAAGGATGCGGCAGTATTGGTGGTTGAAGATAATGTTTCGAACTTCGTTTTAATTGCCCGCATGCTGGGGTATTTGGGTATCCATTGCGAATGGAAAACTTCGGGATATGAAGTGGTCGAATATGCCGACACCCTGCCCCGCCTGGACTTGATCTTGATGGATATCCGCCTGCCGTATGAAGACGGGTATGGCGCGTTGAAGAAAATCCGCGCCTCGGAACGCTTTAAGGCTGTGCCGATCATCGCTGTTACCGCAGAAGCCAGCCACGAACAAATGAAAAAGGCAAAGGAATCTGGTTTCGACGGCTTTTTGGGGAAGCCCCTGGACCCGGATCGCTTCCCGGACCAAATTCGCCGGATCTTGAACGGAGAACCTGTCTGGGAATTCAGTTAGTTTGTTGTAAAATCTACTAAATGACAATCCCTGCAGCGTCGCTTAAGTATGAATCAAACAAAGGAAGATTCAAGGGCAGCCTCACCGGCACTCTCGTCAGAACGCTCTTGATCTTTACGTTCATTCCGCTTGCCTTGATGGCAGGCGCCGCTTATTTTCGTGCCCGCAACTTGCTAAGGGAACAGGCCATCTACCAGCTAGAAAACCTAATGGCAAACCAGGTCAGGGTGGTCAGCCAGGATGTGCAGTTCAAGGAAAATCTATTAAAGGAAAAGATCGAGCGAGACAACGCCGCGGTGGTGATCGAAGCGGCACTGCATGCGAACCCACAAAGCAGTCAATTTCGCAGCATTCGCAGCAATTTTTTCAAAGTCCTTTTCGATAGCAATTCTGCCGGTGAAATAACCGATTTCGATGAATTCCTGCTTGTGGATACAGACGGCATTATTCGGCTTGCCACCCAACCAGAGTGGCAGGGAATAATCCTCGACCCTACAATTGCCAATGTAAACGAAGACCAGTCAAGGCTGTTGCAGGAGCTGGCTCCACTTTATGAAGGCGAACCGGTTCTTCTAACAATAATAAGTTACAAAACTGCGCGCGGTTCGAATCTTGGAGTACTTATTGGGGTAACCAAAGGGGACACCTTACAAGAATTACTGCAACCGCTAAATGGGTTGGCTCCATACGCTAATACTTATTTTGTCTTGTCTGGTGACCAGATCATTTCTGTAAACCCTGAATCGGGTGTCTTTTCGCCAACGACCATCGAAGATTCGGCGGAAATGCAACTTCGGTCCGAGTTGGATGCAATGAAAGGACAGGAGAACCCAGTCTCCACCGCGTTGGATGTCGAGTTGACCGAGGAGACAAGCGTCCTTGCCCAGGTGCAGTGGCTTCCTTCCATTCAAAGCGGTGTCGTCCTGGCAATCGAATCTGAAACGATCTTTGAGCATGTCAACAGCCTGACACCCTTCACGATCCTGCTGGCGCTGGGCACTCTTGGCGCGATGGGCGTGTTTCTGTATTACGGAACACGGCGCGTGATTAAGCCGCTTAAATCGCTGTCTGAAGCGACCCGTAAATTCGCCGAGGGCGATTGGAGTCAGCGCGCTGAAGCGACCCATGCAGATAACGAGATCGGTCTGCTTTCTAATTCCTTCAATTATCTTGCCGATCAGATCGAGGACAGCTATAAGTCCTTGGAGCGAAAGGTGGAGGAACGTACACTCCAGATCCGCACAGCGGCTGAAGTGGCACAGAGCATCACGACCATTCCCGACCTCGATGAAATGTTGAGTAAGACAGTTGAACTGCTTGTCCAGCAGTTTGATTTCTATCAAACTGCCATCTTTTTAGTAGACCGCAGCAGAAAAAACGTTGACTTCAAAGCCGGTTATGGCTCCGGCACAAAAAGTTTATTGGAACGAAAATACAGCCTGCCAATCAGTTCTGCATCGATTGTCGGCTGGGTTGCGGCAAACAACAAGGTACGTGTGGCGTCAGATGTCACTGAAGATGAACTTCATCTCCAAAACGAGTTCTTGCCGGAAACCCGCTCGGAAGCCAGTGTTCCCATTTCTCTTGGAAACCACGTCCTTGGTGTTTTGGATGTTCAAAGCACACAACCCGGAGCGTTCAGCCCTGACGCAATCCTCATGCTGCAGACTCTCGCAAGCCAAATTGCCGCTGCCATGCAAACAGCCGGTCTGGTTGAAGCGAGCCAGATCAACTTCGAGGAATTGGACCGCCTGTACCGTTCCAGCCGTTTGATCGAAGAAGCAAAAGATGAGGTGGAAATCCTGCGGGTTGGCGGTCAGATATTGCGGAGTGCCCCCTACCCCATCGTCTTGTTCCGGTTGAGCGATGACAACATGAAAGCCGTCACCGTCTCGGACATGATCCGAAACGATGCGCCTGCGAGTTTGATGCAAAATGGGATTCAGGTAGACACCCAGGAACTCACAACCTACCTGTTGCGCGGTTCAGTTTCAACAGTAAGCACTAGCGCCGAGATGCCCAAACCATTCAAGGACATCCTCCACGCACTCGACTTAATGCATGCTGTCATCCTGCCGGTAAAGGGTCAGGATTCGCTCCATGCAGTCATCATTATTGGCTCGAGGCAACAAAGTCTTTCCAGTACTTCGATGCAGCCTTACGAAAACCTTGCCGACTTGATGTCTGTGGCGATTCAACGTGCAAACGCGGTAGCACAAATGGAAAAGCACCTTCAGGAGGTCGAAGCGCTTGCTTCCATGAACGAGTTGATATCTTCATCATCAGATATTCAGGAATTCTTCCGGGCACTTCTCACAAAAATCCAACAGATCATTGGCGACTATAGTTTGGTTGTAGCCATTTATGACGAACCGACCAACTCCATCAGCATTCCCTTCAGCTATGAAAACGGAAGAGTTCAAGCTATTCCCACCTTCCCGCTTGGCGAAGGGTTAACCTCCATTTTGATCCGCACCCGCCAGCCGTTGATGCTGGTCAAGGACACGGAACGTAGAGCCGCAGAACTCGGCGCAAAAATAGTCGGGAAACCGGCACGATCATGGATGGGCGCTCCAATGATCTTACAGGGAAGTGTCATCGGAGCCTTGATTATTCAGGATACCGATCATGAAGGCGCGTTCGATGAAGACAACTTGAAGTTCTTCACCACCATCGCAAGTCAGGTCGCCGGCGTGATCAAGAATGTGCAATTACTGGAGGAAAGCAAGCAAAAAGCTCTGCAAGTGGAAACAGCAGCGGAGATCGCACGCGACATCAGCGGCTCGCTAAACCTGGATGAACTGCTCGGTAAAGCTGTCAGCCTCATCCGCGAAAGATTCAACTTTTACCATGCCGGAATCTTTCTCCTAGACCTGCCGGGTGAGTTTGCCATCATTCGAGAAGCAACCGGGGAAGCCGGTGCGCAAATGAAAAGGCAGGGTTATAAGATCGGCGTCGGCTCGAAGTCAATCGTAGGCTACGTTACCGGCAAAGGCGAAACGTTGGTGGTAAGCGACACTGCCAAAGACCTAACCTACTATCCAAATCCGCTCCTGCCTGACACCCGGGCCGAAGCTGCTTTTCCATTAAGAGTCGGCGACCGCATTCTGGGCGCCCTGGATGTACAAAGCACGCAGCCATACGCATTCCATGAAGATAACTTGCGAAGTTTGCAAATCCTTGCCGATCAATTGGCAATCGCGGTTGCCAATACAGAGTTATTTGCCGAAACACAGGAACACCTTTCTCAACACCGTCTCCTGCACCATATCACTTCGTCTGCCGCATCGGGAACCACATTGGAGGAAGCTTTGGAAAGCGCCGTCAGCGGACTCCAGGTAACCTTGGGCGGCGACCGTGTGATGATTTTTCTGGTGGATCGTGACAAGCA
Organism: Chloroflexota bacterium; assembly: GCA_016191955.1. Lineage (GTDB taxonomy): Bacteria > Chloroflexota > Anaerolineae > Anaerolineales > Villigracilaceae > Villigracilis. Next base: position 20,008 of record JACPVC010000333.1, on the reverse strand, counting down.
CATGTTGGAACTCAAAGCATCCATGGGGTATTCGGAAGACATCACCAATATGAAAGTTGAACTTGGCAAAGGCGTTACCGGCTGGGTGGCATCACACAGACGCCCGCTGCGACTCCGCGATGTTCGGGAAGACCCACGTTATATCGAGACCAGCGCCAATACGAGGTCTGAGCTAGCCATTCCATTGATCTATAGAAACGAAATTCTAGGCGTGATCAACGTGGAAAGTGAACAGACAGATGCGTACTCCGAAAACGATGAGGAAATGCTGGGAACGCTGGGTGGGAGTCTTGCCGCAGTGATCGCCAATGCCCGGTTGGTGGAACAGATCAGGGCGCAGTCTGAGCGCGAACGTCTGATCAACGAGATCACCGCCAAAATCCGCAGGTCGACGGATATCCAATCGATTCTGCACACAACCGCAAGTGAGCTTGCCAGAGTTACCGGTGCGCGATATACAAAGATCGAGGTGGAGCCGAAGACCAGCGCCGCCAGTGAAGAGAGGCAATAATGCAGTCTCCTCTCAAGCTGGAATCTTCCACACCGCAAGCAACCACCGAAAGGGTTTATAAAACCTGGCGCGAAGGTTTTATCGTACCTTTGCTTATAGGCGTCTTGGTATTTGGCGCCTTTGCCCTTTCACAGGCGATTATTGCTTCTGATAATGTTTTCATCGATGGGATTTTTATTTCGTCATACTTATTGGTGGCAATTACAGCAGTATTCAAGTTTTCGTACAACTTCCGGGTCACCGCATTCCTTATCAGCATTTATATGCTTGGGGTCGGCGAACTGCTCAGTCTTGGAATCCTTGGGGATGCTCTGTTCTTCTTCCTCGCCCTGATTATCTTTGCGACGATGCTGGTCTCGCCACGCGCAGGGATCGTTGCCGTCACTATGGGTATTATCACCTTTATTGTCGTAGGCTGGCTCATGACGACGGGCAGGTTCGATACGCTTTTCACAGATGTCGCTCAAGCAAAAGTTCAGGACTGGTTCAGCGCGGGGGGCGCGCTCATCATGTTCGGCACGGTGATCATTATCGGCTTTGGGCAGTTGGAAAAGGAATTTTCCGAAGCACAGGGAAAAATTTCAACCACGCTTGACACTCTGCGCGAAGAGCGTAACAACCTCGAAACCAGGGTGCAGGAACGCACTGTACAACTCCGCCGCATCAACGAAGTAGAACGGGCAGTCGCCGCGGTCCTCGACATCAACGAAATCCTGCCGCTTGCCGCGAAATTCATCCAGAACGAATTCGGTTTTTATTACACGGCCGTCTATCTTTTGGATTCTTCAGGGCAATGGGCGGAACTCAAGGAAGCCATCGGCGAAACCGGCAAGGTGATGAAGGAAAAGAAGCATCGCCTCAACACGAACGGGAAGAGTCTGATTGCCCAGGTGATCCGTTCCAAAACGGGACAGATCATGCAGGACACCAACCAGATCCGCCTGGAAAACCCGATGTTCCCTTATACCCGCTCCTTGATCGTCGTCCCACTGGTCGTGGGCGATACGATCCTTGGCGCGCTTGAAATGCATTCTTCAAAGGACAATGAATTCGTGCCTCAAGACCTGGATGCATACCAGAATATGGCAAACGGGGTTTCGATCTCCATCGAAAATGCGCGCCTCTTCCAGGAAGCACAGCAAAGCATTATGGAAATGAAGGCAACCCAGAGACAATATTTGGAAACGGCATGGAGTTCGCTTGCTTCCGAAAAGTCTCTGCACTATGCCCTGGGTGATATGGAACTGGCAGAGAACAACCCGCTCGAAGTGCCGCTGGCATTGCGAAATCAAACCATCGGTCAGATTCTTATGGCAGGGTCTACCGAATGGACGAACGAACAAAAAAGCCTTATCGAGGCAATCGCCGCCCAAGCAACATTGGCATTGGAAAATGCGCGCCTCGTGGAAGACAGTCAGTATACGGCATCGCAGGAAAGGCTCACCAACGAGATCATTTCAAAAATATGGGCATCACCAAACATAGATGGCATTCTTCAAACGGCAGTCCGCGAACTGGGACGCGGTCTTGAAGCCTCTGAAGTGGAAATTGAAGTTTCCATGGAGGATGTAAACAATGACGAATAGCGGCATCTCCACTCCCACGTTCGATCTCAAGGAATGGCGCGAAAGTTTCATCCGCATTGTTCTGCGAATTGCCTCCGTTCTTGGCATCGTCATGATCGGGGTCTCCTTCCCCACCGCCTCATTCACCGACAGAATCCTGTTCTTTTCTCTGTATCTCATCCTGCTATCCATCACGGTTTTACCCACTCCCTATCTTCTGCGCGCATACCTACTGCTGACAATGACAACCGCTGTTGGTGTTAATGCCATCGCCGCGTGGGGTCCCTGGGCAGACGGCTCGATCTTCCTACTGGCAACTGTTACGCTAGCAGCCCTGCTTTTAGACAACCGAACAGATATTGTCGTTCTCGCTGCGTCGATTATTTTCAGCATAGTGATTGCCTTCTTGAACTTGCAAGGCAGCTATCAATTAGCAGCACCTAATGCTCCAGCCGTCGACATTTGGGGTTGGGGTGTGTATATCACCGACTTTGCGATTGCCGGTATCGTGATCACCACTGCCACCAATATGCTAAAAAGTGCGTTTGCCAGCGTAGTTAACCAAATGTTGACCGCCTTTCAATCCCTGAACACGGAACGGCAAAACCTCGAGAACAAGGTACAGGAGCGTACCGTCGAACTTGAGACTCGCATGAACCAATTACGCGCCTCCACGCTGACTGTGCGCGCCATTGCCGAGACCCGTGAAGTCAACGAACTGCTGAAAAATGCCGCAAGCCTGATCTCGGAGCGCTTTGAGTATTATCACGTTGGCATTTTTATCCTCGACGAGCTAAAGAGGAACGCATATTTGCAAGCGTCCTCTTCCGAAACCGGGACCCCTCTGCTTGGGCAATCCTTTCGCATCGAGCCCGATAGAAAAAATCCACTCGCCACAGTGGTCGAAAGCAATAGGACCATTATTACTTCGGATATCGAGAGATCGAATTTTGTGCGGGACCCGAACTTCCCCCTCACCCGCTCGCGCATGGTCATGCCGCTTTCTGTACGCGGAAACCAGATTGGCATCATCGACATTCATTCGGATCAACCACGCGCGTTCTCATCAGAGGATGCGGAAATTCTGCAAACCCTGGCAGACCTGACAGCCATCTCATTCGATAACGTCCGCCTCCTGGATGAGACGAGGAATCTGCTCACCCAGCTTGAGGCGAATACCACACAGCAAACGCAACGGACCTGGTCCAAATTCACCAGCCGCCATAAAAATGCCTATCAGTACACCCCGGCAGGCGTCCGCCCTGTCTTTTCCCCTGAGAAGGTAAAAGAAATAGACGGGCTTTATGTACCAATCACCCTGCACGGACAAGAGATTGGCAGGATCAAACTGAAAAAAAGAAAAGGCTCATCGAACGAATGGTCAGACCGTGAACGCGACCTGGTCGAAAAGATATCCGTTCAGGTAGCACTTGCCCTCGAGAACAACCGTTTGGTGGATGAAGCCCAAAAGAACGCGCTCCGCAACCAGATGATCGCCAGTTTTTCAACGTATGTGCGCGAAACGCTGGATGTCGATGCCGTTATTCGCACTGCGACAACGGAGTTGAGAAAGGTGTTCGACCTGAAAGAGGCGGAGATCCTGATCGGTCCCGCCCAACCTGCCTCTCAACCTTCCCAATCGACGAACGCATAATACCCACACGGCAATAAGGTAAAAAAATGGATTATCAAGGAAACTTCGAGTACACATACAGGAAGTGGCGTGCGGCATTTCTACGCACGACCTTGATCGCTGCCTGCATCCTTGGGCTGGTGGCGTTGATCCCTTCCCTTATTGCCACCGTCGCGTTCTATCGCATTATATACATCACGCTTTATATCATTGTCCTCCTGATTACCTTCCTGCACATTAACGACAACATCAGGGCGGGAATATTGATCTTCCTGGTCTATATGATCGCCGTGGCTGGGCTTACGGAAACGGGAATTCGCGGGGATGCGAGACTCTTCATGCTGGGCGCCATCACTCTGGCATGCATGCTGTTTTCATGGCGGGCAGGCTGGGTAATGCTTGGCGTTGGGCTTGCTTCATACATTCTTTTCGGCTGGCTGATCTTCAGCGGCAGGTTGACCATTTCAAACACAACCGTTGGGGTGGGCACACTTCAAGTTTGGGTTTCCAATGCCACCAGCATGGTGATGCTTTCCATTCTGGTGATCAACAGCATGCGCTTGTCGCAAACCGAATACGAAAATTCGGAGAACCGGGCGCGTTCATTCTTCAAAGACCTTACTGTAGAACGATCTACACTAGAGCAAAAAATCAAGGAGCGTACAGAAGTTCTGGATAAGCGTACCTCCCAGTTGCAAGCGGTGGCAGATGTCGGCAAGTCCATTACTTCGTACAGAAATCTATCTGAGCTTCTTCAACAAGCCAGTATTTTGATCCATGAAAATTTCGGTTATTACCACGTGGGTATCTTCCTGCTGGATGAACGCAAAGAGTATGCCGTTCTAGCCGCCACGAACAGTGAAGGCGGGCGAAGAATGCTCGATAAGGGGCACCAACTCAAAGTCGGTGAAACGGGTATCGTGGGGTACGTCTCTGAAAGCTTGCGGGCGCGTATTGCGCTGGATGTAGGCGCAGACGCAGTGTTCTTCAACAACCCCGACCTGCCCAACACCCGTTCTGAGATGGCACTCCCCCTCGTTGCCAGCGGACAGATCCTGGGCGTGTTGGACGTACAAAGTACCGAGCCGCGGGCATTTATCGAAGACGATATTGCCACCCTTCAAGTCCTTGCCGAACAATTAGCCGTAGCCATCCAAAATGCAAACCTCTTCAGTGAAACGGCGAAGGCGCTCGAATCCACCCGTGCAACATACGGTCAACTGAGCCGCGAGGCATGGAATAAAATGCTGCGCAGCCAGGCAAGGATCGGCTTCCTCGCCACGCCGCCTGTCACAGTTCAAATCCAAAGCGAGACGATGGAACCGAATATTTCAAGAGCCATCGAAACCGGCGATCTCATTCTCGGCAACGATGGGTTGACCATCAGTGTGCCGGTCAAGATCCGCGGTCAGGTCATTGGAGCGATCCGGTTGAAGAAATCGGAGATCGCAGAAGCATGGACACAGGATGAGACCAACCTTGCCATTGCGCTTTCGGACCAATTAAGCGGCGCGTTGGAAAGCGCCCGTCTTTACCGTGAATCCCAACAGCGTGCCGTGCGTGAGTCGCTAGTTTCCGATATTTCCGCCCGCATCAACGCATCTGCCACAAGAGATGCCATTATCCGCGAAACGGTGCAGGAATTGGGGCAGTCGATTGCGAATACATCGGTCACCTTCCAGTTGCTCGATCTGTCTGATGGAGAGAATCAGGCAGACGGCGCGGGAAGAAGCGTACAAGTCCCAATCAATGAGTGAGCGACGGATTGATCCATGAGTAACTTCAGCTTACGCAATTATTTATTCAGCGATGCAACCGGGAAACGCTCGGAAACCATCATCACGCTTGCACTTGGATTCGTAGTGACGGCGTTCTGGGCGCTTGCTTACAAGAATCCAATCACTATGGCGGTTTCGGGCATTACCAGTCTCACCGCTCTTTTCTCGCTCACACAGACCATTCGCAGCAAGGCAAGCTACCCGATGGTCTTTCCGGTCTTCGTTATGTTGAGCGTGGTCATGATCTCGATCCTCGACGGCAAAGGCGTGCATGACCTGATCTGGATGAGCAGCCTCGGTGTGTTTTTGCTTGTCAATATATACAGTTCAACGAACAGAGAACCTTCGATTTTTATTTTCGGTGTGCTCATCCTTGTCTTGTTCATTGGCTCAGGTCTATTGGAATTGAACGGCACCATACCCAACACATTTGAAACGGACCTGAGATACATTCTTCTTAATTCCGCCCTGCTGCTTGGGATCATAGGCGCGACTATTGCCGTGTTCCACAGGCACCGCGCCGTCTTACGGACTGCGGAAACTGCGCAAAAGGAACAACTTTCCTCCCGCGAACGACTGCAAGAAATCAACCGCACCTTGGAAGACCAGGTAAAGCTTCGCACAGAAGAATTGAACAAGTTGAACGAGCAACTGTTAATTAAAACTGCGAAGCTGCAAGCCGCCGCCGAAATTTCGCAGGAACTGTTGGGAAACCCGAACGAACCCATCGACGATTTGTTAACGCGAACGACCCGTTTGATTAGCGAAAAACTTGGCTATTATCACGTCGGTGTTTTTCTCGTAGATACGGCACGCGGATTTGCAGTGCTACATGCCGCAAATAGTAAAGGCGGGCAGGAGATGCTCGCAAAGCGGCATCAACTCAAGATCGGCGGCACGGGCATTGTAGGCTACGTCTCGCAAAGCGGGCGTCCGCGCATCGCCCTCGACACCGGGGCGGATGCCGTCTTCTTCAACAATCCCTACCTTCCCGAAACCAGGTCGGAGATCTCACTTCCCATAAAGTTTGCGAATGCCGTCATTGGCGTATTGGATGTGCAAAGCACCCAATCAGCGGCATTCAACGAAGAAGACACAACCCCGTTGATGACCATTGCGAATCAACTAGCCATCCTTTTGCAGCGCAGCGATAGAAGCGCCGTTTCAATGATGCCCACGAGCAGCAGGCGTTCGCCGATAACTGCCTGGGAAAGGCAATTTGGATATTCCTTCCGCTCGGATGGGACCATTGCCTCAAACGCAACCTTGGACATCAACCCGACTCTGGAAAAAGCCATCGCCTCAGGCGAGACTGTGACTGTAAACCGCGCTTCGCAGGGAGTTTCTCCCCTGTTGGCTGTTCCTGTTAAATTCCGTGACCAAGTGATAGGGATTATCCATATCGAATCGTCGGAGACGAATAGAAACTGGACCGAGGACGAGATCATGCTGGTGCAATCGATCTCCGACCGCGCCGCCTTGGCGCTGGAAAACGCCCGCCTCTTCGAGAATGCCACCCGCAGAGCCGAACAGGAGGAAACGATCTCCCGCGTTACGACACAGATCGGGTCCTCCACAGATTTCGACCGCATCATGCAGACGACGATCCAGGAGTTGGGTCTCGCCCTTGGCGCGTCGCGTTCGTTTATTCAGATCGGTTCCCCATCGCTTCCGGATGAGAAGGTTTCAGAAGAATGAACGATTCAAGATATTCTCCAACATCAACAGGTTCTGCGTCCAGGCAAAACGTATTATCCAAGCGCAGACTCAGCTTGGGTGTAAAACTTCCGCTGGCAGTCATCGGGTTGCTGCTTGTTGCTTTAACCGTTTATACCATCCTCAGCATCCAACTTTCTCAACAGGCTCTTGTTCGAACGCTGAGAGATCAACTTCAAGACCAGGCATCGACCAAGATCGAAGTCATTCAATCGGACCTTTTGGTTGCGAAAGCAGTCGCGTCACAATTGGCGGCATTTGCAGAGACGGAGCACCTCGAAAATTCCGACGTGCTCCAGATTCTGCAAAGCACCCTGGAACGCAACGAACGCGTTTTTGGCTCAACGATTGCCTACGAGCCCAACCAGTTCAGACCAGGCCTGGATTATTACTCGCCCTACTACAACCGCCTGCCGGACAATACCTTTGTGTATTCAGACCTGGGCACGCCTGAATACGATTATTTCAATAGGGACTGGTACGCGCTTCCAAAAGCAAGCCAAACTTCCATGGTCTCAAAGCCCTACTTCGATTACGGCGGCGGCGAAATCTGGATGGTTACGTGGAGCGTGCCATTCTTCGAAGAGAACGGAGAGTTCAAAGGCATCGCTACAGCCGACATCGCATTCCTGCAAACGCAGGAAATTGTCAACTCCATTGAAGTCGGCGAGAACGGGTACGCCTTCTTAATCGACCGTGCCGGAACGATTCTCGGTATTGGGAGCAGCGGTGGTGAGTACAAGGTAATGTCTGACTCAATGGTATTAGCCGCATACACAGAAAAAACCGTACGCTGGATCGAGTTGATCGCTGAAATGCGGGCAGGCAATAGCGGCTTCATCGAAGCGACAGACCCGCGCGGCGAACCCATGCTTGTCGCCTATGCACCCGTCGGCTTGGACACTGGCTGGTCGCTGGCACTCGCCTACCCCAGAGCCGAATTGACATCCACCACCTCCCAATTGCGGAATACGTTGATCGGCTACACACTCACTGTCTTGCTCGTCTTTGGCGCCTTGTTTTTTGTCTTTACGAGATCCATTACAGAACCGCTGCGTAAGCTCAAGGATTTTGCCAGCCGAGTCTCCGGTGAAACGCTCGCGGGAGATGAACAGGATTTCCCGGAAAACATCCAGATCAGGACGCAAGATGAACTCGAAGATCTGGGGAATGCGTTCAACCAAATGTCCGAAGACCTGCGAAAATCCTTTGGGACGCTCGAAGAAAACGTTGCTACCCGTACCAAGGACCTTGCCCGTCTCGCAAATGAACTTCGCACCATTGCGGAAGTCAACCGCGAGCTTGCCGTGATCCGCGACCAGAGCACGCTTCTCAACGTATCTGCGAACTTGATCCGCGAACGATTGGGCTATTACCACATTGGCATTTTCCTTGTGGATGAAAAAGGCGAGTATGCGATCCTGCGCGGAGCAAGCAGCGTTGCCGCAGAACAATTGCTCGCCAGAAATTACAAACTAAAGGTCGGCGGGACGGGGCTGGTCGGCAATGTGACTCGCACGGGCCAGGCGTACATCGCCCAGGATGTGGACATCGATGCAGTGCATGTCAACAATCCCTACCTGCCGGAGACCCGCTCAGAAATCGCCCTCCCCTTGCGCAGTTACAACGTAACCATTGGCGCGCTGGACATTCAAGCGAAGACTCCGAAGGCGTTCGATGAGAGCGACCTTCAAACTTTGCAAGTGCTTGCCGACCAACTAGCGGCTGCAATTGAAAACGCCCAATTGGTACAGCGCCTTGAAGCAACCCTCTCGGAACTTTCAAGGGCGAACCAAACTAAGACAAGGCAGATATGGCAGTCAACCTTTAGCAAACAGGGCACATCTGCCTATGAATACGACGGTTTACAGATCCGTCCCATCCCGCAAAATCTGCCTGCCGAACTCCTACTGGAATTGGAAAATGGGCATCCCATCGTCCAAAAGTCAAATGGGGCAAACACCAAAAACAGGCTCCTTGTCCCGCTCACAATCCTTGGGCAAGTCATTGGTGTGATCGGGTTGGAACAAGAAGACCCCGCCAAAACCTGGAGCGAGGAACAGATCGCTATTGCCCAGGCGGCGGCAAACCGTGCTGCTCTCACGCTTGAAAATGCGCGGCTGTTCGAGGAAAGCAATCGTCGTGCCATCAAGGAAAGTACCATCTTTGCAGCTACGAGCCGCATTGGCGCTGCGGTGAGCATGGAAAACATCCTTCAGGCGACCGCTGAGGAACTCGAAAAAGTGCTGAGCGGTTCCGAAATCACCATTCAATTTACGGACGATCTGTCCGACAAGAAGTAATGCGAGGAAGATAATGTTGAAAACCATTCGGCAAACATTCGCTCCCCCGGTCTTTGAAGACGAAGAGAAGACGCGCGTTGCCTCTTTGTTGAACAGCATCCTTTGGGCTGTGATCGTGATCGGCTCACTTTATACGATTCTCGCACCGATCTTTCTGGGTCAGTTCTTCTCCGCCATCCTTACAGGGACCATCGTAGTCGCCGGCATCATCGCCCGTCTGTTAATGATGCGCGGGTTGGTACGCCAGGCTTCGGTAATCATATTGATCGTTTTCAATCTCGTCATTACCCTGTCGATCTATATCTCCAACGGGACGTTAGGCGCCAGTTACTTCAGCCTCGTGCTGACGACGGTGGTGGCAGGCGTCCTGCTGGGCGGACGGGGCGCTTACATTATGGCAGGCATCAATACATTGATCGGCTTGATGTTCATGACATTTCAGAATTCACTGCCAGAGACGATGATCCCGCAAAACCCGGTTACCTATTTCTCTTCCCTGATCGTATACGTGTTCTTCATTGCCGCATTATTCCAGGCATCTTCACGGGGGTTTGATAAATTGCTGGAAAACCTTCGCAACACACAGCAGGAGTTGACAGCCAGGAACGAGGAAATGCACAAATTTGCTGTGGGTCTTGAAAGCACCGTTGCCGCCCGCACCGCCGAACTGGATGCTGCCAACAACCGCAATGAACGCCGTGCCAGACAATTCGAGGCGATATCAAAAATTTCGCAGGTCATCAGTCAGGCGCAAAATCTCGAAGTCCTTTTGCCGCAGGTCACCGAATTGATCAGCGAACAATTTGGCATTTATCATACGGGCGTTTTCTTAATGGATGTCAACTCGGAATATGCGGTTTTGATCGCTGCCAACAGCGCCGGCGGGCAGAGAATGCTGGCGCGCAATCACAAATTGAGGATCGGGCAGACCGGTATCGTCGGTTATGTTGCCGGAACGGGCTTGCCGCGCATCGCGCTCGATACAGGGGCAGACGCGATCTATTTCAACAATCCCGACCTCCCCGAAACACGTTCTGAGCTGGCGCTTCCCCTTTTGCACAAAAATGAAGTGATTGGCGTTCTCGACGTGCAAAGCAAGGAATCCAATGCTTTCACGCAGGAGGATGTCCGCACGCTTTCGACGTTGGCAGACCAGGTCGCCATTGCCATCGAAAATTCGCGTTTGTTCCAAGAGCAACAAAGGACTCTGCATGAGACCCAGGCAATCTACAGCCGCGACCTACGGGAAGGATGGGTACGTTTCACCCGCTCGCAAAACGCAATCGGAATTCAACGCCGTAATTTGAAGAGCAACCTCCTTCCAGAACCGTTGGAACTGCCCGGCGCAGTGGAAGCCATGCGGTCGGGAAGCGCCTACCGCAGGACCGAAAGCGATGGGTCGTCTTTGTTGACGATCCCGGTCAAACTGCGCGAGCAAACCGTGGGTGTTCTGAACGTCAGATCCGAAAGCGGTCACACCTGGAGCGACGACGAAATGGATATCATGTCTGCCATCGTGGAACGTGCGGCGCTGTCTATTGAAAATGCGCGGCTGCTCGAAGAGAGTCGATTAACTGCTGATAGAGAGCATGCGATTGGAGAAATCTCGGCAAAGATTGGGACAGGCACCCAGATCGAAGATATTTTGCGGATCGCCGTCCAGGAGTTGGGAATGCGCATTGGCGGCACTCAGGTCACAGTCGAGATCGGAGGCGGCGAGTAATCATCGCCTGATATATCATGCAACAGTCTCTCCAGTCCTCTCTCGAACAGCGATACTCCCGCAATGCGCAGGTCATCAACATCATCCTGATGGTGTCAACATTGCCGACTGCCGTATTGTTCGGATATCTCGCCTATACGGGAAACCAGCCGCAGTTGTACGTTCCGATGCTGGTGGTCGTTGTAACGTTCTTTTTCTATTTCTATACACTTTCTCTAATACGGCACGAAAAACGCAATCAGGCAGTATTCCTCATCCTGGCAGCTTTGCTTGTCAATGTGCTGATGCCCGTCATCATTGTGAAAGGCGTGGGGGGGGTGGCAGCTGCGGCAATTGCGTTGCTCACATTATCGATTGTTGGGCAAGCTATGCCGCCCCGCTATGCTACTTCCGGCATCATCCTGGCGGTCTTGTTTTCCATACTAATGCTGGCTCTCGATAATGTTGTACCGGGCGAAAACCGCATCGAGGTACCCGGGCTTGAACTGTATATGCCTTTTGTAATAGGCATGGTCTCGTTCCCGCTCGTGATTGGTTTTATCAGAAGCTTTTCCAACTTCAGCCTTCAAACAAAGATCACATTAGGGATTCTTCTAACGGGCGGCATAACGGTTAGCACGCTCGTTGTCTTTGGCTTGAACCGCATGAATTTCATCGGCGGGTTCCTTGCCGATAAATACGAAGAAAATGTGACGGGGCAAACGGAAGAGGAGATCCTGACCGTTACCAACAGGGAGGCGGATGAAATCGATGAGATCTTTTTGGAAATCCGCGGTGATCTCGTTGCTCTGGCAGAATTCCGATCCGAACTGGACCAGCAACAAACGCATCTTGAGGAAGGAATTTATTGGAACGCCACCGATAGACTCCTCCAGTTGCCGGGCGGGCAGTATGGGAATTCAAGCCTGGATATATCCTCGGTCTACATCCCAAATACGTACGCGGTTACCGAAGAGATGTTCGCGGACCTTAACACATCCGTATATCTCAACCTGCTTGCGCCGGGCTTTCTCGACGCGCATCCGGAAGCCGTGGCAGTGTATTACGTCAGCAGCCTTGGCTATACGGTCTATTACCCGAACATCGACCTTGCCCAAAATGTTCCACCCGACTTTGACCCCACTCAACAAACTTTCTTCACCATCGCCAAACCGTTGAGCGACCTGAAAAGAGAACCGCAGCTGACACAGCCTTATCAAGACCCAGCCGGCGCAGGTATGGTTGTTACGATTTCAGTACCCGTTTATAACGGAGACACCTTCGAAGGTGTAATAAGCGCCGACGTTCAATTGAATAAAGTAAAGGAGCTTGTCTCTCAAATTCAAGTGGGTGAAACGGGGATACCCTTACTCGTAGGGCGAAATGGCTTGGTGCTCGCCATGACAGATGCCGGTTATAACTACTTTGGGCTGGAACCCGAGGTAATCCCCTTTAACGAAAGCCCAAGACAAACAATTTTCGACAGTGAACTACCCGGTACAACAGATCTGGGGATGCGAATGTTCGGTACACAGAGCGGGTTATCCATTATTGAAGTTAATGGGGTTGAAACTTATATTTCGGTTGCCGATCTTGAGACCACTGGGTATAAGCTGGTTTTCATTGCGCCAGTAAGCGAATTGAACCAGGAAGCGGTTGCCCTGCGCACGAATATCAATAACGAGGTTACACAAACCATCCAAAGAGCGACCATTATCCTTGCCGTCTTGTTCTTCGGCGCGTTCATCGTCAGCCTTGGGGTCGGTCAGCTTATCACCCGCCCTTTGAAACGCCTGACTGAAACGGTGGAGCAGATTGCCGTGGGAAATTTGTCTTCGCGCGCCAATGTGGAAACGGGCGATGAAAGCGGCACGCTTGCGAAATCGTTCAACATCATGGCAGATCAACTGACCGAGACCCTGCAGGGCTTGGAAGGACGCATTGCAGAACGTACAAGCGAACTGGAAACACTCAGCCGGAGCAGCGCCTATCGCGCCACCCGCTTCGAATCAATCGCCCGCATTTCCCGCATTATCAGTTCCACGCGTGCTATCGATCAGCTTCTGCCGCAGATCGCCGAAATCATTTCAGGCGAGCTTGGATACTATCACGTCGGTATCTTCCTAATAGATGTCCACCGGGAATACGCCGTGCTGGTGGCGGCAAACAGCGAAGGCGGAAAAGTGATGTTGGGACGCAGCCACCGCCTGCGTGTCGGTGAAACAGGCATCGTGGGGTATGTCTCTCAATCGGGCGCGCCGCGGGTCGCCCTCGATGTTGGGCAGGATGCCGTTTACTTCAACAACCCCGACCTCCCGGAAACCCACTCCGAGATCGCCCTCCCCCTCCGAAGCGGCTCCGAGATCATCGGCGCTTTGGATGTGCAAAGCAAGCAAACGAACGCATTTTCCGAAGAGGATGTCAACATCCTTTCCGTGTTGGCAGACCAGGTGAGTATTGCCATCCAAAATGCAAGATCATTCCAACAAAGTCTCGACGCGCTGGAAAAAGCCGAACGCGCCGCCGCGCAATTGAGCGAGCAACAATGGAGTCAGTTCCGTAAAGGTCAGAACGCCGCCGGTTATCATTTTGACGGAGTTCAGACTCAGGAAGTGGCATCGAAGAATCAAAAGAGTCAATCGAATACCCTTGCCGTACCCATCGTGCTGCGCGGCATTCGGATCGGCACCCTAAAGCTGAGCGCGCCAGACCCAGAGCGGACATGGGACAACAACGAGATCGCCATGGCACAGGCAACCGCAGATCGCACTGCCCTTGCCATTGAAACTGCACGCCTGTTGGAAGATGCTCAAAAACGAGCCTCAAAGGAACGCGCCATCGGTCAGATCTCATCCAGAATTGGCAGCCTGGTCAACATCGACAATATCGTACAAACCACAATCCAGGAGCTGGGCAATACCCTGCCTGGAACCGATGTCGCCATTCAGTTCACTTCCGGGCATTCCGAGCAGTCCTAGGCGTCCAGGAGTCAGATAATGCTATCAAAGTTACTAGATTTCATTAGAAGCGAAGACGACCTCAACCCATCCTTTCTCAGGCTGACGAAGAACACATTGATCTTCGTCATGATAATAAACCTCGCGGTCCTGCCGCTGGTTACCGGAATCGTCGGAGGAGTTCAAGCCCGCAATATTCTGGCGCTCACCGTCCTTGCGGCTGCGCTGGCAGTGGAAGGTATATCGTTCTATTTTCTTCTTCAGGGTAACGTCTTATTCGCCAAGCTCATCGTTCCCATCGCGTTGGTCGTTGCAGTCACCACCATCGCAATCAACGCCAACGGCATACGAGACACATCATTCTTCGCCTTGCCATTGATTATCGTTATCTCCGCGGTTCTACTCGGACGGCGGGCATTGGTCATCATTACACCGCTGGCGGTACTTGCTACAGTTATCACCGCGATTCGCGATATAAACACCGCATACGTGCCAACCCCCATCGGCATCGATGATGCAATCATCGTTCCGTTGCTGGTCATCGCCAGCGCAGGTATTACTCACCTGTTAATCACACGTCTTAATGAGAGCACGATCCGCGCCCAAGAAAGCGAACAGATCCAAAAAAGAGAAAACGAGGAGCTGAATGCACTTCGAGCGACCCTTGAAGAAAGAGTGCAGCAACGAACGACCGAGTTGGAAAAAGCGAACCAAATCAATGAAAAACGGGCGCGCCAATTCGGCGCAGTGGCGAAAGTAATGAGTGCCGTCTCCTCGGTGCAATCCCTCGACGAACTCCTGCCTCTCATCACGCAGGTGATCAGCGAACAGTTCGACGTCTATCATACGGGCGTCTTCCTGATTGATAGCAGAAGAGAATTCGCCGTTTTACGCGCCGCAAACAGTGCA
This sequence comes from Chloroflexota bacterium, assembly GCA_016191955.1. GTDB lineage: Bacteria > Chloroflexota > Anaerolineae > Anaerolineales > Villigracilaceae > Villigracilis. Next base: position 4,934 of record JACPVC010000333.1, on the reverse strand, counting down.
GGCGGACAAAAGATGCTTGCCCGCAAGCACATCCTGCCTGTCGGTCAGGCGGGCATCGTCGGTTATGTCGCCGCCACAGGACAACCCCGCATCGCCCTCGACGTTGGAGCTGATTCTGTTTACTTTGACAACCCCGACCTCCCAGGCACGCATTCCGAGATCGCCCTGCCCCTGCGATATGCCGGTCAGGTCATAGGCGTGCTCGATGTCCAAAGCCTTGAATCAAACGCCTTCCAACCCGATGATGTCAGCGCACTCACCACGCTGGCAGACCAGGTGGCGGTCGCCATCAATAACGCATTGACCATCGAAGAAGCCCAAAGGACGCTTGCAGAAGCGCATACCGCCATCGGTCAGGTTGCGCAAGAAGCCTGGCAAGTGCTGCGCCCAACACAACTTGGCTTGGGATTTGCCTATTCCGAATCCGGGCTCAAGCCGCTGCAACAGCCCATCGACAATGTCCAGGTACATGAAGCATTGAACAAAGGTCAGACCATGATCTCCGCCGGATCGGAACAAAAATCGCATCTTGCAGTTCCAATTCGCCTGCGCGGAAACGTGATCGGCGTCATGCAACTAAGCAGCCGCAGCAGCCATGAACTGACTGCAGACGATGCCGATATTGCCGAAGCAGTCGCCGAACGTCTCTCCCTTGCCATCGAAACGGCGACGCTGCTCCAATCCACACAGCACCGCGCCGATATCGAAAAGATCACCGCCAACATCACCAGCAAGGTCAGCTCCTCTGCCCGCTTCGAGACCATCCTCCAGACTGCCGCACAGGAATTAAGCCGCGCACTTGGCGGTTCAGATGTGCTCGTACAGATCGAACCTGCCGCCCTGAAAATGTACACCTAACGCCAGTTACGGCATAACCGCAAAAGAGATTTTTTATCATGGATCAAACAAACCAAACGCCTCCAGAAGAAACGAATCCCCCCGAACCTGCCCAGCGGACAAGTATCGGTCTCAAGCTGACGCTAATCGCGGTCGGCCTGCTTCTGGTTGGGTTTATCGTGTATACGATCATCAGCATTCGCATCGGTCAGGGTGACCTGATCGCGAGAGTGGAAGCGGACCTGCAAAATGAAACCGACGAAACTATCAACTTGATCCTATTGAGACTCTCCGAAGCCCGCAATGTTGCCACAAACCTCTCGCTCGCCGTCGAAACTGGAACGTACAACGAGGCAGGGCTGCAACAGATTATCTACAATACAGTAGATCGAAACGAGCTAATTTATGGCGCAACTGCCGGGTATGAGCCTTTTCGATTTAAACCCAACACGCAGTACTGGTCGCCATATTACTATCGAGCTCCCGACGGTACCCTGCAATTCACACAGTTGGGCGACTACGATTATTTCGACCAGGAATGGTACTTCCTGGCAAAGCGGTCTCTTTCCCCCATCCTTTTACCGCCGTATCGCAACAAAAGCCATGGAGATGTTTGGATCGCAGCCTGGAGCGTTCCATTCTATGACAGTGAAGGAGTTTATAGAGGCTCCGCCGCGGCAGAAATTGAGCTTTCCAAAATACAGGAAACCTTTGTCAACTTAAAGTTTGGGGAGACAGGCTATGCGTTCTTGATCGACGCGAATGGCACACTGCTTGGCATTGGCGAGGCAGGCGGAGATTTCGAGCCGATGATCGATTCGATGTATGTGATTGCGAACTCGAACCCCACGTCAAATTGGAAAGAACTGATCGACAAGATGACAAACGGCGAGACCGGCTTCATGGAAGCATCTGACCGCAACAGCGACCCGATGTTCGTATCGTATGCGCCGGTGGGGTTGGGTACGGGCTGGTCGCTCGCGCTTGTATACCCGCGCGAAGAAGTCATTCAGCAGACACGTCAATTGCAAACCACGTTGACTGGTTATAGCTTCCTGCTGGCATTCCTGTTTGGGTTAATCATCTTCTACTTCACTAGAAGCATCACCTCCCCCTTGCAAAAATTGACCCAGGTCGCTGAAGAGATAAGCAATGGAAACCTGCAAGTCACCGCGCCGGTTGAAAGTCTCGATGAGGTCGGCGCCCTGGCAGAGACCATCAACCGCATGACGGAACAGTTGCAAGACACATATGCCAACCTCGAAAAACGCATCGCCGAACGCACGGTGGACCTCGAGATTTCCCGCCGTCAAACCGAGGCGCGCGCATCTCAATTGCTTGCCATTGGAGATATCTCCAAGACCATCAATACCGAGCAGGAATTGAACATCCTCCTGCCGCTGATTACCCGTCTGGTCAGTGACCGCTTCAACTTTTATCACGTTGGCATCTTCCTTATCGACGATGCCGGACAGTACGCCGTCCTTCAGGCGGCAAACAGCCTCGGCGGGCAAACCATGCTGAAGCGTGGACACAAGCTCAAAGTCGGCGAGAGCGGGATCGTGGGCTTCGTCGCCAGGGCTGGGGTTCCGCGCATCGCTTTGGATGTCGGTCAGGATGCCACTTATTTCAATAATCCCGATCTTCCTACAACACGTTCTGAAGTGGCTCTTCCACTGAAGGTACGTGAAAACATCATCGGCGTGCTCGATGTTCAAAGCGAAAAGCCCGGTGCGTTCACGCAGGAAGATACGAACGTTTTCAGCATTCTGGCAGACCAGGTCGCCATCGCGCTTGAAAACACCAGACTGCTCGAACAAACCCAGCGGGCACTCGATGAAGTGCGCTCGGCATACCAGCGCAACCTTCAGGAAGGTTGGAAGACCTTCGGACAGGAAGAAGGCATGATCGGGTATTACCAAACCGTGGGCGGCGGAAAAAAGTTAACTCGTCCCATGAACCTGGATGAGATTAATCAAGCCATGTACCGCGGTGAGGTTTTGATCTTCCATCCCGATGGAAAGACCGGCGAGCCGACCATGGTCATTCCGATCAAACTGCGTGAACAGATCATCGGTGTAATGCATATCAAATCCCCGTCCAAAGACCGGCAGTGGACGACGAGCGAGGTCAATCTGACGGAAGCCGTTTCGGAACGCCTCTCGCTCGCGCTTGAAAACGCCCGCCTCATTCAGGAATCGCAGCGCCAGGTTATCAAGGAGCAGACCATCAGCGAAATTACAGGCAGGATCGGTTCATCCATCAATTTGGATAACGTCCTGCTGACCGCCGTCGAAGAACTGGGACGGACCATTCCCGGCTCGGAAGTAATCATTAAGTTAAAGAACGAAAACCGGAACGACGGCAACGGATAAGGAATAATCCATGAAGCAGCGATTTTCTATTCAGGACTGGTTCACAAACTCCGCGTTAGGGCGCCTCAACCTTAGAGGCAAACTAACCGCGGGGAACATGTTCATTACCCTTCTCGTCGTTGCAGTGATGGGACTCTATATCTATTTACGTATTCAAGCGGCAAGTCAACAGCTCATCACCAGCGTAGAAGAGAATGCCCGCAACCGCGCTGAAGAGGATTTGTTCAATACGAATCGCGAGCAAGCCGCCTTCCTCAACAGCTTTTTCGTGAACATGTCTAGCAACACCTTGATTGCTTCTGCTTCCATTAGGAGTATGTTGGATGATGTGCAATTGGCAAGCAGCCCATATTGGGATGCAAGCACTGAACTAGTTCGCCTTCCATCGGGCAGTTGGGATAACCAAAACACCGAGGTATCATCCATCTTTATACCAGCCGATGTTGAGCTGACAAGCGCACTTGCAAGAAAATTAAATCTGATAAAACATTCCGAATTGATCTTTCCGTCCATGTTAAGGGGCAATCCGGATATTGTCGCCATTTATTTTGGCGGTGAAAACAAGGAAACTATTTATTATCCGAACATCGACCTGGCAAATATCGTCCCTGCAGATTTCGATGTGACAGGCCGAGGCTGGTATCTTGCTGCAAAGCCGAGCAACAATCCCAAAAATGCGGTGACATGGTCTGCGCCTTATGAAGATGCGGCGTTGAATGGATTGGTCATCACGACCAGCGCCCCTGTCATCGATAAAATCGGAAGGTTCCAGGGAGTAGCCGCTATAGATGTTCAGATTACACGCGTCATTGACCTGGTGGCAAATGTGGAGATCGGCGAAACCGGCTATGCATTCCTGATCGACAATAACAACCGCCTCATTTCCATGCCCGAAACTGGTTATATTGATTTTGGCATCACAGATGAGAACGCCAAACTTAGCATCATCATGGATCCGACAGCGCTCCCTTCAGTGTCGTCTGAACTCACGGAAGTGATGGAAACAATCAAAGCGGAACCGCAAGGTGCCTTCACTATAATGCTCAATGGCACGGAACGCCATATTGCTTTCTATGATATCCCGCAAGTAAATTACAAGCTCGTCTATATCGTCCCGTCAGACGAATTGTTCTCAAGTAGGGCTATCATCTCGGAGCAAATCTCACGCGAAACAAGTACCACCATCAATTTCAGTATTTTGTTGATTGCGGCTGTGTTCGTGCTTGCTGCCGCTGCCTCTTTTGCGATCAGCAACGCCCTTACTGCCCCGCTCCAGTCTCTGAACAGTGCGGCGGGTGAGATCATCAAAGGGAACTTCAACACCAAGGTAAAAGTGGAATCACGCGATGAGCTTGAAACCCTTGCCACGACCCTCAACACAATGACAGACACAGTGAAAGACCTGGTCTTCTCGCTCGAACAAAGGGTGTCTGAACGAACGATCGAATTACAAATGGCAATTCAGGAAGGTGAAAAACGCGGAAAGCAATACGAAGCGATTGCCAAGGTCGCCCAGGCAATCGGCACCCATAAAAACCTTCAGGAATTGCTGCCCCAGATCACGGAAGTGATCAGTGAACAATTCGGGTTCTATCATGTGGGTATCTTCCTCAACGATGCAATGAATAAATATGCCGTGCTGGCTGCCGCAAACAGCGCAGGCGGCAGGCGCATGCTCAAACGCGGGCATCAATTGAAAGTCGGCGCGCAGGGCATCGTGGG
>JACPVC010000332.1 GCA_016191955.1 Chloroflexota bacterium | reverse complement strand
AATCACTTCCGCCAACATTTTGCCTATTTCGTTTATCTTTTCAATGTTATATTCCATTTCCAACCTCGGGTAGTTTGGTTTGGTTGTGCCCGAACTATCCTACCTGAGGTTCCCTCTCCCTGACAACCTTTGCTTGCACACTGGCAGATGACCTACCCAAAGGTCATCTGCTTTTGATTACAATAATCAATTGACGCATGAAATGCCATGGGATACCTTAAGTACGCAAAATTCCAAAAATCGAAAAGGAACCTATCCCATGACCATGAAAATCACCGAAGATTGCATTGCCTGCGGCGCGTGCGTGCCAGACTGCCCCACCGAATCCATCAGCGAAGGTGACGGCACCGTCTACGTGATCGACCAGAACACCTGCGTCGAATGCGAAGGACATCACGATTCCCCCAAGTGCGTCTCCGTCTGCCCGGTGGACTGCATCGTCAAAGCGTAATTGCGAGAAAATACCCATTACGGGTATAATCCATACAACTAAATATTAACCTTCGGGGCAGGGTGCAATTCCCGATCGGTGGTACAGCCCACGAGCCTGTTTAGGTACATCGCTTTCCTCATTGGGAAAACGGGCATGATCCGGCGCGACTCCGGAGCCGACAGTAATAGTCTGGATAGAAGAAGGTAACAGCACAAGCCCAAATGGGATTGTGTGGATTCGCGCCCCGAAAACGTTCGTTGTTTTCGGGATTTTTATTCTACGGATTCACACGCCTCATGCCGGGGTTTATGCCTGTTTTCACGCCCCGGAGTCTTGTCTACGCCGAGGCGTTTTTGTTTTCTCGACGTAGGGGCGGGGTCTCCCCGCCCAAGATTTGGATGCAAAATCAGGGCGAGAGGACCTCGCCCCTACGAATGAAAAAAATGAAAACCAGAACCCTGCACACCCTCTCCCGCTGGCTGGGACTCGCCTCCATCCTGCTCCTCATCCCGGCATGGATGGTGGTCGTCCAAGTAAGCGGACTGCCCAAATTCATCCTGCCCTCCCCCATGGATGTGTGGAATCGTTTCCTCAAAGCATGGATGGATGGCAGCCTGCTCTATCACACCGGCATCACTCTGCTTGAGATCGTGTTGGGTCTGTTGGTTGGCGTGTGTTTCGCCACCATCGTGGGATACGCCCTCGCAAAATCGCGCACATTGGAAACCGTCCTTTCGCCGTATCTCGTGGCGAGTCAGGCAATTCCCATTGTGGCGATTGCGCCACTGCTCGTCATCTGGCTTGGAGATGGGATTCTTTCAAAGGTCGTCATCTGTGCATTGATCGTCTTCTTCCCGGTCCTGGTCAACACCGTTGTGGGTGTGCGTGCCGTTACCCCTTCACTGTACGACTTGATGGGTTCCCTGCGCGCATCTCGCTGGCAAATTCTATGGAAACTCGAACTCCCCGCCTCTTTACCCGTCCTCCTTGGCGGACTTCGCATCGGCGCGACGTTATCGGTCATCGGCGCCATCGTCGGTGAACTCGTCGATGCCGAGCAAGGACTTGGCTTTCTCTTGCAGCTTGGTGATTTTCAGTACGACACGTCCATGGTGTTTGTGGCGGTGTTCATGTTGGTCGCGTTGGCATTGTCACTGTATGGCATGGTGACGTTATTGGAGAGAAGATTTTTGAAATGGCAAAAATAAATAATCCGTCATTGCGAGGAGCGAACGGCAGTGAGCGACGAAGCAATCTCCCGTTCAATCATGAGATTGCTTCGTCGGGCTGGCGCCCTCCTCGCAATGACGGAATAAATTCAAAGGAGATATTGAAATGAAGAAAGTAGTTTTACTCATGCTCGTGCTGGCAATCGGCTTGATGGGGTGTGGCAGCCCCAAATCTACGAATGAAGCGGGGGAACTTCGTCACATCAAATTGCCGATGGGCTACATCCCCAACATCCAGTATGCGCCGTTCTACGTTGCGGTTGAAAAGGGATATTTTGCAGAAGAGGGAATCGAGATCGAGTTCGATTATTCCTTCGAGACCGACGGCGTGGCATTGACGGGCGCGGGCGAGTTGCCGTTTGCTGTGGCTTCGGGCGAGCAGGTGCTGTTGGCGCGTTCGCAGGGATTACCCGTGGTGTATGCCTTTGCGTGGTATCAGCAGTTCCCGATCTCGGTGATTGCCAAGCCGGAACTTGGAATTGAATCACCCGAAGATTTGCGCGGGAAGAAGATCGGCTTGCCGGGTCTGTTCGGCGCGAATTACATCGGCGTCGAGGCATTGCTGTTCTCGGCTGGCATCGACCCCTCTGAAGTGACTTTCGATGCGATTGGTTTCAATCAGGTTGAATCTTTTGCGACCGGAACAAGTGAGATCGTCGTTGGCTATACCGCGAACGAACCCATCGTATTGCGCTCGCAAGGTTTCGATGTGACCGAACTGCGCGTGGCAGATTATGCACAGTTAACCGCCAACGGTATCATCACCAACGAAGAGACAATTGCAAACGACCCGGAACTGGTCCGCGGCATGGCACGTGCGCTCGCTCACGGCATTGAAGACACGCTTGCCAACCCCGATGAAGCCTATGAAATCAGTTTGAACCATGTGGAGAATTTAAAAGACCAGGATAAGGACGTGCAGATGCAAATCTTGAACACGTCCATCGAATTCTGGAAAGCCGACCGCATCGGCTTCTCTGACCCACAAGCATGGGAAAACATGAACGACCTGCTTGTGAAGATGCAGTTGATTCCCGAACCTATTGACTTGAGCAAGGCGTTCACGAACGAGTTTGTTCCTTAAAACCATTAACCACAAAGGACACGAAGGGCACGAAGAAAAACCTTCGTGCCCTTCGTGGTGAAGAAATTATGAATCCTAAACCCATCCTCAGCGTCCGCGACCTTTCTGTCACCTACCCCGATAACAACGGCGGGCTGGATGCGCTCGATACCATCGCATTCGAGATCCGCCCGCGTGAGTTTGTTTGTTTTCTCGGTCCTTCCGGCTCGGGCAAGACCACATTTCTGCGTGTGCTGGCAGGGCTTCTT
>JACPVC010000331.1 GCA_016191955.1 Chloroflexota bacterium | reverse complement strand
GTACAAGTGCCGACGTTCTTCAAACGCCAGGTTTTGCTGAAGCCGATACCGGGCGCGAAGGAGGTGCCATCGGGCACGGTCACGTCCGCGATGAACTGGGCGCGGTCACAAGCATTGGGCTGAATGGTTCCGGTTACAGTTGGGGTTGCTGTAGGAGGAGTCCCCGTCACAGTGGGAGGAGGAGGTGGCGCGCCTCCTGGTCGTGAAATGACCGGGTTGACCCATAAGGCGCGGTCGCCTGTGGGAGAGCCATAAGCAGAAATAACAAGCGTGAACTTCACATCCTGATTCGCAAGCGAACTCAGGTCGAGGTTGACGTTGTACGTCCAGCCTTCGTATTTTTCGCGGAAGGTCCAGAACGTTTTCACCGGACCTGTGCCGATCTGATAGTTCAAGCTGTAGGCGACATAACAAGTGGTTGCCCCTGCTTCACAACCGATGGTCGCTTGGAAGCGATCGCCGGGCAAAACACGGAAGGCAGGATACGATGCTTGAACGTAACCATTGGTCACATTATTGGGTGCAAAGAGCAAGCCCGGCTGAGCCGAGGTCACACCGCTTTCAAGTTTCGGAGTGGGCAAACTCAAACCAAAGCCGTTGGCATTGCCATCGGTACCGGGGAAGGTCAACGCACCGGCCCCGCTCGACCATGCGGCAGAAGCGGCATTGGCAGTGAAATCGTACCCCGTCCCGGCGGAGGAGGAGACATTGATCTCAACCCAGAATGATTTCTGAGCCGTCGAACCGATGCCAAATGTTCCACCGCTGTTGCTCTTGAATTTCCAATAGCCGAAGTAATGACCAGCCGCCGCGGGTGAGGTCATATCCACAGTGATGTCCACGGTCTGACCGGGGTTCACAGTCGTCGGCAGGGCAAGCGAGGCAGGCGCGCCCATCTTTTCGCCGCTATCAAAGATCAGTGAAACATCGTTGCTGTTCCAGGCGCAGGAACCGATATTCTTCAACCGCCAGGTCTTTTTAAAGGCGGTATTGGGCGCAAAGTTGGTGCCATCTGGAATGGTCACATCGGCGATGAACTGCGCCCAGTAACAGGTTGCAGCGCTCGCGGTGGTTGTCCCCCCTGGTGCTAAGCTCATCAGAACCGCCAGCAGGAGCAATGTTGAAGTCAATCTCAAAACAGTTCTCATTTCTTCCTCCATCAAGTCATTCGGGGTATGGACGTATTGATTAAGCGAAAAGTTCCCTTTTGACTATACGCTCTCCTAGTATAACTTTTCTTTAATAATTGTTCAATAATGAAATCAAAACAAAATGTAGTCAATTCTTCCTATTTTCATTGCTCTGTCTGGGGGCTAAGCCCCAGACAGAGCGGTAAAATAATCACATGCCCCGCACGATCCTTCACCTCGACCTGGATGCTTTCTATTGTTCCGTCGAAGAAATCCAAAACCCGCAACTCCGCGGCAAGCCTTTTGCGGTTGGCGGCAAGCCCGATGAACGCGGCGTGGTCGCATCGTGCTCGTACGCCGCCCGCGCGCTTGGCATCCGCAGTGCCATGCCCATGTCACGCGCGGTGCGCTTGTGCCGTGACCTCATCATCGTGCCCGGCAGGCACAGGTTATATGGAGAATACTCCGAAAAGGTGATGGAAAAACTGCATAACTTGACTCCGTTGGTGGAACAGATTTCCATCGACGAAGCCTTTCTTGACATCTCAGATATTCAAGCGGACAAACCCCGCCTCGCCCTCGACTTGCAGCGGGTCATACGTACCGAACTGAATCTCCCCTCGAGCATTGGCATTGCGTCCAACAAACTCGTGGCAAAGATCGCCACCGAAGTTGGGAAGAAATCGAGCAAGAAAAAGAACGAACCGCCGTTTGGTTTTACGGTTGTCCCTGCTGGCGAAGAAGCCAAATTTCTCGACCCACTCCCTGCCGATATGCTCTGGGGCGTGGGACCGAAGACCAATGCACGTTTAGCCGAGCTTGGCATCCACACCATCGGTGACATTGCGCGCTGGCCCGAAAGAGAACTCGTCAGCCTCTTCGGCGAAAACGGACGTGACCTCTGGCAGCATGCACATGGCATCGACAATCGCCCCGTCAGCACCGAATCGGAGACCAAGTCCGTTAGCCAGGAAACGACATTCAATGTCGACGTCCGCGATGAAAAGACGCTGCTCAAAACCCTGCGCGAACAATCGCACGATGTAGCGCGTCAGTTACGCAAAAATGACCTCGCCGGAAAAACGGTGAAGATCAAAATCCGCTGGCCCGATTTCACTACACTTACAAGACAGTTGACCCTGCCCACTTCCACCGACAGCGAAGAGGAAATCTATCACGCTGCCGTCAAATTGATGAACGCCGTCCGCAAGCCGAATCAAGCTGTGAGGCTGCTCGGAGTCGGCGTCAGCGGAATCGGAGCCCCAGTCCGTCAACTCAGCTTATGGGACATGGGAAGCGAAAAGTCCCGCAAGTTGCAAGAAGTGGTGGACGAACTTCAAGAGAAGTATGGGAAGAGTGTCATCAGAAAAGGGTAGATATGTTGGTATTTTGCCCGGCGGGTATATGTCATAATTTGACATATACCCGCTTTATATTTAACAAGGATGTGACACATGACCAATACCGCCACCCGCCTCATCACGCTCATCTTCCTCCTGCAAAACCAACCGAACCAGAAGGCTTCGGAACTGGCAGAGAAACTTGGCGTCTCGCTGCGGACCGTCCACCGCTATTTCGAGATGCTGGATGAGATGGGAATCCCGGTCTACTCCGAGCGCGGACCGTACGGCGGCTTCTCTCTCGTGCGCGGATACAAAATGCCGCCGCTGGTTTTTACGCTGGAAGAAGCCGTGGCTGTGGCGCTGGGCACAGGTCTGGTGCAGGAATTGTGGGGGGACTTATACCGAGAGTCTGCGCATGGGGCGCTGGCGAAATTGGAAAACCTGCTGCCTGAAGAACAAACTCGCGAGGTGGCATGGGCACGCGGGTCGCTGGCTGCCACTGGCATGCACCGTGCCGACCTAAAAATGCAAACGCCTGCCCTGGAAAAACTGCGCCGCGCCATCCGTGAACATCGCAGCGTGACCATACTGTACCAAACCAGCCAGGTTCCGCACGCCGCCGAACGCGGACTTGACCCGTACGCCCTCGTCCATCGCTGGGGCTGGTGGTATGTGATTGGGTTCTGCCATGTGCATAAGGAAATCCGCACCTTCCGCGTGGACCGCATCGCCGAAGTC
>JACPVC010000330.1 GCA_016191955.1 Chloroflexota bacterium | reverse complement strand
GTGGCGCAAGAGCGGGTTTAATCCACGCCCATCTTGCGGGGTGAAGACCGTCGCACCGGCAGCCGGGGAGAACAAACTTGGAATAACTTCACCGTTGACATCCCAAAAACGAGTGAAGGGGTTTTCGTAAAAGACCACCATGCCGAGGAAGAACGCCAACGTGACGGAAGAGACCACGATCACCCACGGCAGGAACTCAAGATCGCGGTTCCATTTGCGGATGGTAACCGCCGAGGTAAAGACCGCCAACAGCCACGCCCAGAACAAAAGTGAACCGGCTTGTCCGCCCCACCAGGCGGTCACTTTAAGATAGGTGGGCATGCTGCTGCTGGTCACTTCGTAAACGAACGAAACCTCGAAGTGATTATTCACCAGCAGGTAGATCAACGTTGCCGCTGCAATTGAAATGAGGGGGAAGGTGAGCAATTGGGCGCGCCGCGCGCTTTCCACCAAAGCGGCGGACTTATTCTGAACGCCATATATCGCGGCGACGCCACTGTAGATCGTGACGATAAAACCGACCAATAAAACGCCATATCCAAATTCTGGGAGCATATTTTCTTCCTATCATCTCCCCTCCCCTAAAGGGGAGGGGCCGGGGGTGAGGTAAGGGTGGGGTAGAAATAAAACCTGATGGACAGAACACCCATCAGGTTGTTTGGTTAGTTCGATGATGCCTGTTCCGGCACAGCCTCTTCATATTTCGTGGGGCATTTGAGTAGCAGTTCCTCGGCGTGGAAGACGCCGTCTTCGCCGAGCCTGCCGGTCATGATTGCCTGCGCCTCGTTGCGCAGCAGGTCCGGCATCACGCCTTCATAAACGACCTTGATGTGCGCGCGAGCCGGGTCTGTGGCGGCTTCGTGCAATACCGCTGCCAACCCGCCCTGCGCTTCGATCTCGGCATTATCGCCGGGGACGTGTGCCACGTCAAAAGTCAGCGTCAATGTCGAAGCGTCATATTGGATGGTGTCACCCAAAACCGCGCCGGAGAGACGGACACTCTTGTTGACCGCCTTCGAACCTTCCGCATTAAGTTCGTCCACCGTCATGAAATATTCCGCGCTTGCCTGTGTGGACGAAGCGATAAGATAAACGACAGCCGCCAGAATGAACACGCCGCCGATGATGAATTTATTTCTTTGCATGGATGCCTCCAAAGATGGGTCGTGCTAAATAGAACAATCTGTGTCCATTTTACATGTTGACATTAAATAGGGCTGAGTTTGCAGGCAGAAGGATGTCATAAATTCCGCGTGACTTTGTCCTATTTCTCAATGACGATTTTTGCAGCAATGCTCTTGCAGGGGCTTAGCCTCCGCAAGAGCATTTTATAAAAAATTTGATGGTATAGTTGCCAAAACAAATGGAGGACAAGGATGCCCAAAAAGCTCATCCTGTTTTTGACACTACTGACAATCGTACTCATCCCAACCGGAGTCCTTGCCGCGCCTCAAGCAGACGTTCAAGCTGATTCAGCGACGTTGGACTTCCCCAACACTGTGACCTTTTCTGCTACTCTCAGTGCTTCTACAGAAATTGTCTCCGTCACGCTCGAATACGGCAACGAACAACTCACCTGCGGCGAGGTCATTGCCAAGGCATTCCCCGAATTCCAACCCGGCAATTCCGTCAATGCCTCATGGACCTGGGATATGCGCCAAAGCGGCTCGCTTCCACCCGGCTCGCAGATCTGGTGGCGCTGGCGTTACACCGACTCGTCTGGCAAGGAATCCGTCAGCGAGACTCAAACCATCACCTGGTTGGACGATATTCATAGTTGGAAAACCGTCTCGAATGAAGATATTCGCATCCACTATTACGGCAAAAGCGAAACCTTCGCCCAAACCATGCTCGATGCGGGCATTGAAGGCTTGCGCCGCAACAAGGACCAGGCTGGAATGCTGCCCGATGCCCCCGTGGATATTTACGTCTACCCCAACTACGACGACATGCGCGATGCCGTCCTCTACGAACCCGCATGGACGGGCGGACAAGCCTATTCGGATTTCAATATCATCATCATGGGCGTCTCAGGCTCCGACTCGACCTGGGATCAAAACACCGTCATCCACGAACTGACTCACGTGCTCGTCGGGCGCAATGCCTTCTCCTGCATCGGCACGCGTCCCGGTTGGTTGGAAGAAGGTCTCGCCATGTACAGCGAAGGCTCGTTGGATTCAGGCATGCAAGGTCTGCTCGACCAAGCCATCCGCACGAATGATCTCATCACGCTTCGTTCGTTAAACGGCGGCTTTTCGGAACTTCCCGATAAAGCTAATCTTTCCTACAGCCAGTCATACAGCGTGGTCAAATTCCTGATCGAAACCTATGGTCGCCAAAAAATGACCGACCTGCTCACCGCCCTGCGCGATGCAAAGCCCATCGACGATGCCCTGCTCGAAGTCTACGGCTTCGACACGGATGGGCTTGATTCGGCGTGGCGCGAATCCGTGGGCGCGGCTCCGCTTGCGGTGGCTCAGGCGACTTCTCAGCCTACCCCAACTTTTGTACCGACTTACATCCCGGTTGCAGGCATCCCGCAGGCAATCACGCCGACGCCTTACGCCATCCCCACTTCATCTTCATCATCAGATGGCACCGATACCGATACAGGCTTCGGTGGTCCACCGCTTGCACTGACCATTGCGCTGGTTTGTTTCTGTCTCGTTTTCCTGCTCATTATCGGCGTCATCATCCTTGGTGTGATCGTCCGCAAGAATAACCCCAAAGGAGGAAGCCATGTTTAAACCGAGAAAAATCTTCCTGAACATTACCGCCCTTGTTCTTTTGGGTTCTTTATTCTTGAGCGCCAGCGTATCGGACGTGCTGGCATTGCAAGTTGGCGTTCCGCTCGATCAGGCGTTGGTGTACAACGGCGGTGAATCTGCCAACCTGCGTGATTATGACCCCGCCACCACCTACAGTTCTGGCGATAAGCTCATCTTCAGCGGACTCGTCTCACTCGATACCCAACTTAACATCACCCCCGACCTCGCCGAGAACTGGGAAGTGAGCGGCGGCGGCACGATCTATACGTTTCACATCCGCCCGAACGCCAAATTCCATAACGGACGCGATGTCACCGCTCAAGATTTCGTCTTCTCCTGGGAACGCGCTGCCAGCCCCGAGTTGGCATCCGACACGGTACTGACTTATCTGGGCGATATCGTCGGTGTGCATGAGATGGTCGCCGGGCAGGTGAACACTATCAGCGGGCTGAAAGTCATCGATGACAAAACACTTCAGGTCACGATTGACGCGCCGAAGCCTTACTTCATCATGAAGCTGACCTTCCCCACATCCTATGTTGTGGATCGGGAAAATGTGGCAATCGGTGAAAAATGGGTACGCCAGCCGAATGGGACCGGTCCGTATAAATTGAGTGAATGGAAATCTTATGACTACATCGTGTACGAAGCCAATCAGGATTTCTATCTCGGCGCGCCGTCCATTCCGTATGTGGTGGTGAAGATTTATGCGGGTGACAGTGTGCGTCTCTTCGAGACCGGCGATATCGACGTTGCGAGCGTCGACTTGTATTCTGTTGAACGCATGCTCGACCCGGCAGAACCGTTGAACGCAAACCTCGTCACCGGCGTGGACTTGTGTACGAGCTATACCGTCTTCGATGCCACCCAGCCGCCGTTCGATGATGTCAATGTCCGCAAGGCGTTCAGCATGGCGTTCGACCGTCAGCGTTATGTGGATGTGCTCTATCGCGGACTTGCCCTGCCCGCCGTTGGTTTATATCCGCCTGGCTTGCCCGGTTTCGATTATGGACTGCAAGGCTTGCCTTATGACCCAGTACAGGCGCGCGAACTACTCAAACAATCCAAATACGGCGGACCTGAGAGCTTGCCTGAAATTATTTACACCAACGCAGGCATCGGAAGTTACGTCGGTGGTAACGTCTCTGCCCTGGCAGAAATGTGGGAACAGAACCTGGGTGTGACCATCAAGGTCGAGAACCTCGATTACAACTTCTACTACGAGCAGATTTTCTCCGGCAATCACGGTCAAATTTTTGACGGCGGCTGGTGTGCAGATTACCCAGACCCCGAAAACTTTGCGGATGTTCTTTTCCACGGCGGCGTGCCGCAAAACCACAGTGGCTACTCCAACCCCGAACTCGATGCCCTGCTCGAAGCCGCCCGCACCGAACAGGATGTGACGAAGCGCATTGCCATGTATCAGGAAGCCGAGCGCATCCTCGTGGACGATGCCCCCGTGCTCTTCCTCACGCACTCGCTTTCGTATCAGTTGCTTCAACCCTACGTGAAGGGATTTGTATACACCCCGATCAATATCCCCTCTGAACGATATATGTGGTTGGAAGGGAAATAGATAACAAACCTGACAGGTCTTCACGCGCGACTCTCCCAACCAGATTCATTTCCACACAAGTCTACTCGTGGATTATGGCGTTGGCGAGACCTGTCAGGTTTTATTTTGCTTGCACGAAAAACTCCACCGCCTCGATCTCCCCGCCGACGCTTGATACGCTGAAGTCGAAGTGGAGCGAACTCCCCGGCTGGAGCGCTCCGCCTTCCCAGCGACGCACGCCAACCACCGTTCCATTTTTATCGTACGCCACCGCCGCGACCCAGACCTGGCTCGCGGCGTTTGATTCAGCAGGCAGGATGACGTGCCCGCTGACCTTGGCTGATTTCCCATCCCAATCGATCTGCGCGGATGTGTTATCCAACGAAACGGGCAGGTAGGATGATCCGCCTGGCATGGCACTCAATAACTGGACCTGGGGATTTACATTTGAAGGCATATTTGGAAAATAAACATAAACAGGGAAAGCTGAATTCGGTTGGATAATATCCAACGGCATGAACGCGGTCTGACTTGCAATCGCGTTGCTGTCTTCATCGAAGAGAGTGATTTGCGCTGAGACATTTTCGATGATGCCCTCTGTGTTGTTTTGGATAAGCGCGAAGCACCACAAACCCGAGTCCGCTGTGGGGTGGCAAACGGCTTGGGTGACGGGAACAGGCAGGGGCGTAGGAGTCGAGGCGGCGGCGAGAGGGGCGGAAGGGTCTGGGATGATGAGAGTCTGTCCGATGGCGAGCGCGTTCGGGTTCACGTCCGGATTCGCCGCAATTAAATCCGCTTGGGGAATTTTAAATTTCTCAGCGATCTCACTGATGGTGTCGCCCGACTCAACAACATAAATTTGCAGCGTGTTGGTCGGCAGCGCTGTTTCGACGATGACCAATACATTCGGCGTGGATGTTGTGATGGGCGTGGCGGTAAGGTATGGCTGAAGTGAAACGTCTGTGGTCTGGGCGGGGGAGGGCGCACATGCAGAGACGAGGGCTAACAAAATCAATAGCGAGGCTTTTTGCATGGGGTGATTATAATGAATAAAAACTTTGCTCTGGCGGGGGCTTAGCCCCCGCCAGAGCAGGATAAATTCTTGGAGGCACAATGCAATATCGTCATCTTGGCAGGACGGGAATTCAAGTCAGCGAATTATCCATCGGTTCGTGGGTTACGTTCAAAAACCAGGTGGATGTGAACGCAGCGGTGGAGATCATGGCGGCGGCGTACGACCACGGCGTAAATTTCTACGACAATGCCGAAGTGTACGCGAGCGGCAAGTCTGAAGAGGTGATGGGCGCGGCGTTGAAGAAACTCAACTGGCGGCGCAGCAGTTATTTGATCTCCACCAAGTTCTATTGGGGTTTGGAAGAAGGCATCAATGAAAAGAACACGCTCAACCGCAAACGCCTGATCGAAGGCATCAACGGCTCGTTGAAACGTCTCGACATGGATTATGTCGATTTGATCTACTGCCACCGTCCCGATGCGACCACACCCATCGAAGAAACCGTGTGGGCGATGCACAACATCATCGAATGGGGTAAGGCGTTGTATTGGGGCACGTCCGAATGGGCGGCTTCAGAGATCATTGAAGCCATTCAAATTGCGGAACGCCATCACCTGCATAAGCCAGTTGTCGAACAGCCGCAATATAACCTCTTTGAGCGCAAACGACTCGAAGGCGACTACGTCCGTTTCTATAAAGAGTATGGCTATGGTACAACGATTTGGAGTCCGCTGGCTTCTGGTTTGCTTTCGGGGAAGTACAACAAAGGTATCCCGCAGGATAGTCGTGGCGCGCTTAAAGGCTATGAATGGCTGCATGATCGTCTGACCGATCAGGAACGCTTGAAGAAAGTTGCTGCACTCGAATCCGTGGCTCAGGAACTGGGCGCGACCATCCCGCAGTTGGCGTTGGCATGGTGTTTGAAGAATCCGTTCGTGAGCACGGTCATCACCGGTGCGAGTCGCGTGGAGCAGGTTCACGAGAATATGAAAGCAGGCGAAATCGCGCCGAAGATCACACCTGAGATCATGGAACGGATCGATGCGGTCTTTGGGGTGACGAAGAAAGACGAAGACGACGATTAAATGAAAAACCTCCGAGGTCTTTACCCACAGGGCGCTTCGCGAGACCTCGGAGGTTTGCTTCTAAATGCACTGCTCTGTCGGGGGCTAAGCCCCGACAGAGCAGTGAGCATGGGCTAAATTTTCGAAAAATAATTCTCTTCCACGCTTTGCCAGGTCTCTTCACGCAGTTTCATATATTTCGAAAGCAGCGGGTGAACACGCGAAATCTCTTCGTAAATTTTCTGCGCCACGCGGCGGATGGAAAAATGTGCATTTGCCGCTGTTCTTAACTGACAGAACGCAAACGCCTCGCGTAAATTAAATTGCGCCAGCACGCGGCGGTTGAATCCGTTCGGGACGATGTATTGCGCGACATCGGGATTGAAGGCGTGGAGCTTTTCATACATCTGTGATGCCGCATCCATTGCCGCCTCATACCTGGACCCGAAGCCTGCTTCCGTTATCAAAAGCGGAGTCGTGTACCCAAGCCTTGTGGTCAGTCGCTGCGGCGTCTGCGTCATCATGCGGTGACGTTTGAACTCGGCATACGCGCCCTGGTCCATGACGAGGTCGAAGGTGTAGGTGGAATATTCCAATTCGCGTAGGGGGACATCATATTTGCCAAGTTTACCAAGCAAGGACTCAGCGAGTTGTTCCCTAACCTTTTTCTTGAGCGATTTGACGTAAGGCAACGCATCCGCATAGGGAATTTCATCGAAGCGATATAAAGCTGCGGCAAGGATTTTCTTTTCGCCATCTTTGTCGTAATCAATGAGCGAGCACCAGTCCGATTTACGATTTTCAACATCGTGCCCGAAGGGTATTGACGATTGACGATTAGAAAATTCACGCAAAGTTTCCACTGTGTATGGATTTGCATCGGCATATTTAACAAGTGTGGGCGTCTCTGCTTTCGAAACTTCTTTCATATTCTCGCCGATCTGGCGCACTTCTGCAAGCGGATGGGAGAGCATCTTACGTATCGTATTTTCGATGATGCGCGCATTGGCAGTCATGCCCACGTTGGCGTTGGCGGCAGCAGGTAAAAGGAAGCGGCATCTGTCCACATATTGCGAGCGGATGCGGCGGTCGTAGGCTTCGTCCGATTCATTGTCGCGGCGCGCAGTCCGCTCGACGATGAGATTCTTGACCGGGTTCAACGACTCAGCATAGGTCGAGAAAAGGAGGCGGACGGTTGCGATGAATTTGTCGCACAGAGGATGTCCGTCAAGTTCGGGTGGAATGCTGAAATCATCGGGTCCCCACTTTTGATAGCGGGTGGATTTCTCCGTGTAAGAAGCGAGGCGGTTGCCTTCGATGGTTTCGATGGCGACGCGCGAGACGTTTTCAAATGCGAGATGCAGCACGGCATGTTCCGCCACCGAGGCGTGACCGTAGCCCACAACCCATTTTTCATGAAACTGGGCAGACTTTTCATCGCTTAACTCCGCGGCGATCTCGCGAAAAGATTCGGGCGAGCGCGAGGTTTTGGCGAAAGCAACGGCAATCGTCTCTGGGCTGAGCGCGCGCGGGGATAAAAGATAGATGTCTCGTTCGGGCATATGAGGTGAACTCCTTGGCAGAAGATGTGAAGACTTGACCGTGGACAGTGGACGATGGACCGTGGCACATCACGGTCTACGGTCCATCGTCTGTTACAAAAAAGCGACCAGCCCGTTTTGCGCTGATCGCTGCGATGATTTTACCCCAAGGCTTTCATCTGCCTTCCACCCAAAAGATGCATGTGCAGGTGGAAAACAGTTTGCCCGGCTTCCGCCCCGGTGTTGACGATGAGACGGTAGCCGCCTTCGGCAATGCCTTCCTGCGCGGCGAGCATTTTGGCAATGCCAAAGAGCCTGCCAATCAGCGGCTCATCGTCTGGAATGAGCATGTTGACCGAATCAATATGTTTGTTCGGCACGATCAGGATGTGAGTCGGTGCGGCAGGGTTGATATCGCGGAAGGCGATGACTTGCTCGTCTTTGTAGACGTTTGTGCTGGGAATATCGCCTTTGACGATCTTGCAGAAAAGACAATCAGACATGGTGATCTCCTGAAATTATGGGGTGGGCATGGGTCCGTATTCCTCTTCACAAACGACCCTGTAATATTCGTGTTCGATTTCCTTGTTCGATAAGGTGTACTCCGCGGCCGCGTCACCGATGACGCGCACAATATCTATGGCGTTGAAGGCTTCCTGGGGCGAATAAACCGGGAGCGTCATCACGGGATCATTGATCCTGCCTTCGGGAATCCAGCCGGGGCGTTCGGGGTCGGGGACATCTGCCAGCGGTATCCAATTGTACATGATGGGTCCGCGCGGGTTTTGAGTGAAGCCCAACCTGAAACGCAATTGCCTTGCCGCCTCCACCGGGCGGATGCCAAAAGCGCCATTGGGCCAGATGATGGAATTGGGAGTCTTACCGAAATCATTTGTAAACCCGGTCAACGAGCCTTGCAGTTCTCGCGCGATGATGGTCTTTGATACATCGTCAGTGAGGAATGCATCGGAGGTCACGCCGCGAGCCTGGTGATTGACGAAGCCTTCGATTTCGAGCGATGCATTTCCTTCCAACAAGACCGGGTCGATATTCCGTTCACTGACCCAGCCGTTGGTAACACTCCAGCCCCATTTCTCGAAATACTCGCGGAAATTCTTATCGAAGTATTCCTCGGTTTGATTGCCATCCTGGATCAAAAGAACGGACCGCGGAGGGATCGCGGCGTTGCGCTGCAAGAACGC
>JACPVC010000329.1 GCA_016191955.1 Chloroflexota bacterium | reverse complement strand
GCCGACGCCGCGCTTCTTTCCACGCCTCAGCCTGTCTCACCGACCGAGACTCTGGTCCCCTCCCCTACCATTTCCCTGCCAACGGCGACGCCTGTTCCTCCAACTGCGACCATCGAACCTTCACCAACTATCTTCGCGACCACAACGCCCAAATATCCCGAGGGAAGTCATTACACGTTGTTCTACAACGAAACGAGTTTCTTCATCCTCAACCGTTCATACAATCGCCGAAGCGTCTCCGGTTTTAGCTTCCAGAATTTGAATGGTGATGGGACGTTG
Organism: Chloroflexota bacterium; assembly: GCA_016191955.1. GTDB lineage: Bacteria > Chloroflexota > Anaerolineae > Anaerolineales > Villigracilaceae > Villigracilis. The sequence continues at coordinate 9,192 of JACPVC010000329.1, read as the reverse complement.
GGCGTTGAAATTTTCGAAGGACATCGCTGGAAAACGCCGCTAGTGGATTACGTGCCGCGCAACTTCTGCGCGGACATCAGCATCTATGGCGACGAAGACCCGCCTTATATCAACCCGGCGGAATGCCAGCAGAATGGTTCGATACAGACTGTCCAAACGCGTTTTGACCGCCCGGAAAAGATTCTCTTTTGGGTTCCAAAAAGTGACTCGACTCAGTTCGTAGTCTTCTGGCTGAAAGAAGAAGTAGCCCGCTGCGAGATTGCCGCGGGCCTGTGTGAAGTTTATATCCCTTGATGCTTTGTATTTAATGACCCTCGCACCAAAGCTCAGGTTGTGCAGCGTCGTTCTAATTTCTAATCTGCGGTTAAACCTTGACACTTTTCAAATGAGGGGTGTACACTCGGCGACAGTTCGAAAAATTCACAAAGAAAGGAGCGCACTCTTGATGTCCAACACAATCTTCATCTCCCCTGTTGCAGAAGGTAAAGTACCTTCTTGGAGTGCGCCTGTTGACCGTCCCTAGGTCTCTTTCAGTTCCTTGTTGTTCTTGGGCTGTGGCGCACGCGCCGCAGCCTTTTTGTTTAATTTGTCCTGAGCGGAGTGTCACCTTAGCGCTATGTAGTCGAAGGGTACGCACGCCGAGAACTTGCGTTTCGACTGCGTTCCACTCCGTTCAACGTGAAATTTTGGAGTACCACTATGAATAACCTAACCACCTCCCAATACTTTGACTTCCGAGACGCGCTGCATGAAAACCGCCTGCTCGGCTTGTGGCGCATGATGACGGACTTCCGTCTGTCGTACATCGCCGCCACGTTTTCGCTTGCCATATCTGCGCTGGCGAAGACATCCGTTTACCTTCTCCTGCGCTTCTTTGCAGACGATGTTTTGTCGCAGGGCAAGATGATCGGATCCACGATGACCCAAACCTTCCTGTGGATCGGTCTGGGATTCATCCTGCTTGCCTTCGTTGAAGGCGGCGGCGCATTCCTTTCAGGGCGTTTAGCCGCCTACACCGCCGAGGGTATCACTCGTCGCCTGCGCGACTTCCTCTTTGACCATATCCAACGCTTGAGCTTCTCCTATCACAGCGCCACTCCCACCGGCGACTTGATTGAACGCGTCACTTCGGATGTTGACGCCCTGCGCCGCTTCTTTTCAGAGCAAGCCATTGGCGTTGGCAGAATCATTTTGCTTTTTGTCATCAACTGGGCTGCGATTCTATACATCAACGTGAAGCTGGGATTCATTTCAGTTGTCACCATCCCGCTCATCTTGTGGGTCTCGCTCTGGTTCTTCAAGAAAGTGACCAAAGCCTACGAAGATTATCAAGCACAAGAAGCCGTACTTTCCACCACCCTGCAGGAGAATCTGACCGGTGTGCGTGTGGTGAAAGCCTTTGCCCGGCAGGGTTATGAGATGGAGAAGTTTGAGAAGGATAACTGGCTGAAGTATGTGAAGGGCAAGTTGTTGCTGTTGATGCACTCCCTTTTCTGGCCCCTCTCGGATATCGTCCTCGGCGGGCAGATGCTGTTCGGTTTCATTTATGCCGCTTTCATGGCGATCAACAGCGAAATTTCCGTCGGCGATTTTGTGGCATATACCGGTCTACTCATCTGGTTGATCTTCCCCATCCGCAACCTGGGACGTGTGATCGTGCAGACTTCAACGGGCATGGTTTCGTACCAACGCCTGATGGACATCACAAAACAAGCACGTGAAGACCTCAATGGTGGCAAAGTCCAGCCGACGGGTCCGGTGCGAGGCGAGATCGAGTTCAAGAACGTCTCATTCATCTATTCGGACGGAACGCATCACGTTATCAAGGACATCTCGTTCCACATCAAACCAGGGCAGTCAATTGCCTTGCTTGGCTCGACCGGTTCCGGTAAGACTTCGATGGTGAACCTGTTGCCGAGATTCCATGATTACACCGACGGGGAAATTCTGCTCGACGGCGTGGACTTAAAGGATTACCCACGCAAATATCTGCGCGAGCAGATCGGCATCGTGCAGCAGGAGCCGTTCCTGTTCAGCCGCTCGATCCGCGAGAATATTTTGTACGGTGTGGGTCGCAGTGTGACCCAAGAAGAGATCGAAGCCGCCGCGAAAGCCGCCGCTGTGCATGACGTGATCGTCGCCTTCCCGGATGGCTACAACACCATCGTCGGCGAAAAAGGCGTGACACTCTCCGGCGGTCAGAAACAGCGTGTGACCATCGCGCGGACGATCCTCAAGAATCCGAAGATCCTCATCCTTGACGACTCCACCTCCGCAGTGGACACCGAGACCGAAGCATCCATTCGCGGCGCGTTGAACGACCTGATGGAACATCGTACAACCTTCATCATCGCGCATCGCATTCAATCCGTGATGAAAGCGGACATGATCCTGGTGTTGGATAAGGGTCAGGTGATGCAACACGGGACGCACGAGGAACTCGTCAATCAATTTGGCGGCATGTACCGCAAGGTGTATGACATCCAGACGAGGATCGATGAGGAATTAGAAGAAGAAATGATGAAATATGAAGGATGAAGGATGAAGGATGAAAAAGAATGAATGTGGCAAAGAATGAATTGGAGAAAACTAAATGAACACTGATATCCCTCAAGACTTGCGAAGTAGAACCAGCGAGTTTGCGCTGCGGATCATCCGCCTTTATTCGAGCCTGCCCAAGACGACCGAAGCACAGGTACTTGGAAAGCAAGTCCTTCGTTCCGGCACTTCCATTGGTGCGCACTATCGCGAGGGATATCGGGCTAAGTCTGACCCCGATATTGTCAACAAGTTTGGTTCTGCTTTGCAGGAATTGGATGAGACCGATTACTGGCTTGATCTGCTTGTGCGCGCCGGGATCGTCTCAGCTCAAAAAGTTGGACCGCTTATCAAGGAAACCAACGAACTGATCGCGATATTTACAACGATTGTTACAAAGATCAAGAAAAGGATGAACAAGAAGTAAAGAAGGTGATGTCGGCAACTCCATTCATCCTTCATAATTCATCCTTCATCCTTTTCTTCACGGCTCAATATCATGGAGATTTACCATGTCTGACAATGAACTACTCGAACTCGAAGAAGAAGAACATACATCCCAGTTCACCGCCCCGGTGTTCTGGCGCATCATGGGCATCATCAAGCCGCACTGGAAATGGGTGCTGGGATTTCTCATCACCATCGGTCTGGTATCAAGCCTGGATGCGTACTTTACCTACCTGAACAAACAGATCGTGGATCAGGGCATCAAATTCAGCGATACCGCCTACATCATCCGCATTGCATGGATCTACGGCAGCTTCCTGCTGATGCAATCGGCGTTTGTGTTCACGTTCATTTACCTTGCCGGTGTATTGGGCGAACGTGTGCAATATGACTTGCGCAAACTGCTGTTCAATCACTTGCAGGACCTGTCGCTTTCATACTACGCTCAAAACGCGGTAGGACGCCTGATCGCGCGCGTCACGTCGGACACAGGGCGTGTCTCTGAACTGGTGACTTGGGGTATCGTGGACAGCGTGTGGGCGGTGATGAACATCATCACCTCACTGACGTTCATGGCGATCATCAACTGGCGGCTGGCACTGATTGTCTCCGTCATCATCCCTATCATGGTCTTTGTGGCGGCAAAATTCCAGAAATATATCCTGTCGGAGTTTCGCATTACCCGCCGTACGAACTCGAAGATCACCGGCGCGTACAACGAGAACATTCAGGGCGTGCGTGTGGTCAAGGCGCTCGGACGTGAAGACGCCAACCTGGTTGAATTTCAGCAGTTGACCACGCGTATGTACAAAGCGTCTTACCGGGCGGCGTGGCTTTCGGCGCTCTTCCTCCCCACTGTACAGATCATCGCTGCGGTGGCATTGGGCGCCATCGTCTGGTACGGCGGCGTGCAGATCGGGACCGGCTTCATCACCATCGGCGGTATTCAGGCATTCGTCTCGTACCTGACCTTCATGATGTGGCCTGTGCAAGATCTGGCACGCGTCTACGCCGAGACTCAGCATTCAATCGCTTCAGCGGAGAGAATATTCAAACTCGTAGACACCCAGCCCGAGGTCCATAACCGAGCCGACGCCGTCGAGGCGCAGACTCTGCTTGGTGAGATCGAGTTCGACCACGTGGATTTCTTCTACGAAGACCGCAAGCCGGTGTTGACCGATTTCACGTTGAAGGTCCAGCCGGGAGAGATGATCGCGTTGGTCGGTCCGACCGGCGGCGGAAAATCCACCATCGTGAATCTGCTGTGCCGCTTCTATGAGCCGCAGAATGGATTGATCCGCATCAACGGGCGCGATTACACAGAGTACACGATGGAGTCGATTCATAAACGCATTGGCATTGTGCTGCAAACGCCGCATCTATTCTCCGGGACGGTGCGTGAAAACATCCGTTACGGTAAATTAGACGCGAACGATGCGGATGTGGAAGAAGCCGCGAAAATTGCGGGCGCGCATGACTTCATTGTGACTCTTGAGAAGGGTTACGAACAAAACGTGGGTGAAGGCGGCAATCTCCTGTCTGTTGGGCAGAAGCAATTGATCTCGCTGGCGCGTGCCGTGCTTGCCAGACCCGAGCTGTTCATCATGGACGAAGCGACCTCCTCGGTGGATACGCTGACCGAAGCGCTCATTCAAAAGGGCATGGAAGCCCTGATGAAAGGACGCACGTCGTTTGTCATTGCACACCGCCTCAGCACCATTCGCCGCGCGAATCGGATTTTAGTAATTGAAGATGGTCACATCGCTGAGCAAGGCACACATGCCGAGCTCCTGCGCGCACGCGGACATTACTACCGTCTGTACACCCAGCAGTTCCGGCACGAGTTGGAAGTGCAATACGGCGTGGCAGACGAGAATGAGAAGAACGACCGCGAAGATGTGACCGCGGACTCGATCATGGTAAAGCGTGAGAAGAGCGAGGCAGTGGCAGCGGACTGATCTTAGGTAGTAGGTACTATTGGCAGGAATTAATTGCTTGCTATAATCCAAACGACGTGAAATTCCTATTTCCAGTTTTTCGCTAAAGAGAGGACAAATTTAATGAAAAAAAATATTGGTCGTTTTGGTACTCGCAATTCTGTTAATTAGTATAGTCAGTAGTGTCAACGCTTCTGGACCGACCTACAGTCCGGATTTTCAGGATTCCGAACCGCCTTCCACTGAGGCGCCCATCGATGAATCTGAAGAGTCTGATACAGAAGAAGAGGAAACTACCGAGGAGCATCAGGGAACTTGTGAACGCGCCTACAACATGATTGAAAACACAGTAAAAAATCAAGAAGCAGGTTACTCCATCTTACGGAGTAACCCGTGGTGCCATGTCTGGATTTTTCTGAAGCACGGAAAGTTTATTCAAGTTCCTGAATAAACGCCCGGTTTTTCTTTGGAGTACCAGTTATGCAATCTTACTTAATGCTTCCCCCGTTCGTGGACGTGATAGGGAACATTGATAATGACAATACCTTCCTGACGCTTGAGCTGGCTTCGAAGCAAGTCCGCCGTATTTGTATGTAAAGTGGCAGCCATGCGGTTGCTTGAAACGAACTCAGGCACCACAATGGTGATCGTTTCGCCCGGCTGGCGGTGTTGGGAAATTTCAACGATATATCCCAGCAAAGGCTCGAGGAAGAGGCGGTAGGGCGAGTTCAACATCACCATACGCACGCCTTCACCCCACATCTCCCACTTTTTGCGCACTTTTTCGGCTTCAGCAGGCTCAATGGCAACATGCACCACGGTCACATCGTCCGATAACATGCGGGCATAACGCAGCGCCGCCAGGCTACCCTGATGCACACCGCTGACCGGCATGATGACACGATGACGGGTGTTATGCGGCGGAATAGCGCCAAAGTTTTCGAGTGATAGATTGCTGGCAACATTCTTATAGTGATGGTGAATCGAGAAGAAGATGGTCACAAGAACTGGGGTGAGGATGAGGACCACCCACGCCCCTTCCCTGAACTTTGTCGCCGCAAAAACGACCATGACGATTGCGGTACAAACCGCGCCAAAGCCATTGATCACCATTCTATTTTGCCAGCCCTTTTCATACTTGAGCACCGACCCCGGCTCAACAATCTCTTCACCCGGTTTCAAGTGACCGATCTTCCACCAGCGGCGCGCCATGCCTGCCTGCGATAAAGTAAAGGACAGGAACACCCCAATCGCATAAAGCGGGATGAGGCGCGTCACACTCGCCTGGAAAATGACGATCAAGATCGATGAAATGATCGCCAGGGCAATAATGCCGCGTGAAAAAACCAGGCGGCTGCCGCGATACGTTAATTGACGCGGAAGAAAACCGTCCCCGGCATGAAGCGCGCCCAGGCGGGGGAAATCTGCAAAGGCTGTATTTGCCGCCATGATCAGAATGATCGTGGTGCCGGAAATCAGTAAGAAATATGGAATGCCCCTGCCGTCATAAATCGTTCGAGCCAGTTGGGAAATGACGGTTTCCTCTTCGGAGAACACCGCATGGGTTTTGCCTGTAAGAAATGACAGCGCTAAAAATAAAGACCCCAGAATTAAAGACATCCAGATCAGGGTGATGCCCGCATTCCTGCTGCGCGGTTCCTTGAAAGCGGTGATGCCGTTCGAAATCGCCTCCACGCCGGTGAGGGCGGTTGTACCATTGGCAAAGGCATGCAGCAAAATAAATGGAGTGATGACAGAAATAACAGTGTGCGCTTCGAAGTGCGGAGGATCTATCACCATGCCAAGCGAGCCTGTAAAGTAGCGGAAAAGCCCAAAACCAACGGTGAAAACCATGATCACAACGAAGAAATATGTGGGGACCGCAAACGCTGTGCCCGACTCTTTTACGCCTCTTAGATTAATCACCATGATTAGCAGTACAGCAAGCACTGCGATCAAAACCCGGTAGGGAAACAGTTCCGGGTACGCCGATATAATTTGAGCAACGCCCGAAGAAACGGAGACGGATACGGTTAAGATGTAATCTGTCAGAAGCGCAGCACCCGCCGTCTGTGCGGGTAATTCGCCAAGGTTGTCTCGGGCAACGATATAAGCGCCGCCGCCGCCGGGATAGGCATGAATAGTCTGTTCATAAGAGACGGTGACAATTGCCAACAGGGTAATAATGGCAATGGAAATAGGGAATAGATACCCATAAGCGATTGCCCCAGCCGCAGCAATAACCCCTAAAATTTCCTGGGTGGCATACGCTGTGGAAGACAGCGCGTCCGATGCAAAAACTGCGAGACCGACTGCCTTGCCGATTGTTTGATGAGGCGCATCGGCAGTGGATAATGGTCTGCCGATAAACCAGGAACGTAAAGTGCGTGGAGGGAGGTGCTTTGTATCCATCTCGATGATGGAAGTTTGTGTTTTATCCGCGTTGTTGATCATACTGATTGACAATTCTCCTGAAATTTGAAAGGCAATATATGAAAGTGCCTTAACAGGGAAAGTCTATTCAGTTAAAGGTCAAAAAGCCATCAAGATGGCGCTTCAAGGCGTCAAGAAATAGTCAAGATTTTTCCTTGGCTGTTTATCCCCTACACGGAGTTCAAACTTTCAACCGATACCCCACTCCCGGTTCGGTATGTATATAAGTGGGGCGGGAAGGGTCAGGCTCCAGTTTCCCGCGCAGGTTGCTGATGTTAACCCGCAAAATGTGCATATCGTCGTACCCTTCGCCCCAAACCTGATGCAGCAACTGGCGGTGGGTAATCACCTTCCCCGCATGGGTAATGAGGGTCTTCAGCAGGTCGTACTCGGTGGGCGTAAGCTGTATTTCCTTTTCGTCCACCGTCACCAAATGACGGGAGAAATCCATCATCAGACCGGCGGATTTGAAAACCGGCTCATTAGCAGCGGATATTTGTTTGCGCAAGGCGACCCGCATTCTGGCTAACAGTTCTCCTGTTCAAAATGGCTTGGTCAGGTAATCATCTGCTCCGGCATCGAGTGCGGCGATCTTGTCCTGTTCGGCTTCACGGACGGAAAGAACAATGATGGGCGTCTGGCTCCACTCCCGCAGGCGGCGCGTGATCTCGATGCCGTCAATATCGGGCAGCCCCAGATCAAGGATAATGATATCCGGGCGATGGCTGAGGACGGCATTGATCGCCTCAAGCCCCGTGGCGGCTTCGTATACGGCAAACTCTTGAGAACCCAGGGCAGCACGCAAGTAGCGCCGAATGGGCGCTTCGTCATCCACGACCAGGACGCGTTGATTTGAGGGTGTCATTTATCCAATGGTAATTCAACTTCGAGAATTGTGCCGCCGCCTTCGCGATTCAAGGCGCGGACTTGCCCGCCATGCGCCTCTACGATCCCTTTGCTGATCGAGAGTCCCAACCCCGTGCCGCTGGCGCCCTCCGGGCGCTGAACTCGGTAGAATTTGTCGAAGACGCGCAAAAGGTCCTCGGACGGAATCCCAGCCCCACGGTCCAGAATATTGAGGCGGGCTTTTGAGTCATCTGAAGAGGCGGTGACTTCGATCAGTGAATTCTCCGGCGAATATTTAACGGCATTCTCCAAAAGATTAACAATGACTTGCACCATCAATGTAAAGTCCATCGACACAAGCGGAAAGTTGACAGGCACATCCACCTTGATCGGGTTCCTGTCGGCACGTTTGCCGAGTTGCTCGATGGCAGTACCGACCAGGTCTTGCATGTCGCCCGGTTCGAGGCGAAGTTTGATCGCGCCGCTTTCGATACGCGTCATGTTAAGCAGGTTACCCACAAGGCGGTTTAGTCGATCTGCCTCGCCGCGCGCGTTTTCGATGAGCGTGCTTTGCGCCAGTCCGTCCATTGCGATGTAATTTTCGTCGAGCGCCGAAAGCGCGCCCGTGATGGCGACCAGCGGTGTGCGCAGGTCATGCGAGATGGAGTTGAGCAACGCATTTTGCAATTTTTCAGTAGATTGCAGCAACGCGATCTCGCGGGTCTGTTCTTCGAGTTGCGCGCGTTCGATGGCTTGCGCTCCCTGGTTGGCAAAGGCTTCCATCAAACGGCGTTGAGCCGGAGTGAGGTCCAGGTTTGCAGATTCGGGTTTTTCGACACCAAGTACGCCTACCACACCGCGCGATGTTTTGAGAGGCAGGTATCTTAACTGGGCGGCGGGCAGGGTATTCGTGTTGCGGCCCGCAGGCTCGGCATGACGATAGACCCAGTCTGCAACGGCAAGTTCCTCTTCATTGAGGTTGAGATTCTCG
>JACPVC010000319.1 GCA_016191955.1 Chloroflexota bacterium | reverse complement strand
TCGACCATGACGACGGTCATGCCTTCTTCCGCCATTTTGCGTACCACGCCGAAGACTTCGCGGGTGCCGATCGGGTCCATTTGCGAGGTCGGTTCGTCGAGGACTAAAAGCTTGGGTCGCATGACCAGGATCGAGGTCAGCGCGACGCGTTGTTGTTGTCCGCCAGAGAGAGAATAGGGAGAGCGGTCCGCCAAATCGCGGATCCCGGTCAGAGACATGGCTTCTTCCACCCGGGTTTTCATCTCGTTGCGTGAGACGCCCGTATTCTCCAGCCCAAAAGCAAGTTCTTCAAAGACGGTGTATTTTGCGCCTGAAATTTGGTTGAATGGATTTTGGAACGCCAGCCCCACATTCAACACCCATTCATCGAGCGTGGATTCGCCGGACTTCTTCCCGTCTACTTCGATGCTGCCGGAGATTTCGCCTTTGAAAAAATGTGGCACAAAACCCGCCAGTGCATAACATAGCGTGGACTTGCCTGCGCCGTTCGGACCAATGACCGAGACGAACTCACCCTCCTGTACCTGCAAGTTGAGATTTTGCAAAACAGGTTCTTTGGTGAGTGGATATTTGTAGGTGAGGTTTTGGATGTTTACGAAAGCCATGATGATCTCGCTCTGTGACGGGACTTAGCCACGTTACAAGCAGTTTAATTTAAAGCCATATGTTCAGCCCAATGGAAACGACGATGAGTACGAGCAGCGCCCAACGCAGCGTTTTGTCGAATGCGGGGTCGGGAATTTCATGCAGGGATGTTTTGACGTGCTTGGATGTAAAGCCGCGCGCTTCGATGGCGATGGCGCGTTCTTCCACTTCCACCAGTGAGCCGAACACCAGCGGACCCACCAGCGGAACCAGTGACCCGGCGCGTTTGAAAAAACTGCTTTCCGTATCCAACCCACGCGAGCGTTGGGCAGAGATGATGGTCTGCGCCTTCGCTTGGATCTGCGGCAGAATTTGCAGCGTGGAAATGATAACGTAGGAGAATTGCCCCGGCAATCCGCGGCGTGTAAGGTCAGACATCAATTCGCTGGGGTGGGTGGTGAGCAAAAAGATAGTGAACGCCGAGACCATGACGACGATGCGCATGGCGTTGCGGAACGCAAACATCAGGCTTTCGTTTGTGATGTCGAGAAAATAGAACTTGAAGATAACGTCCTCGCCGATGGGTTGGAAGAAGGCTTGCATCAAAAAAAGAAAGCCCGCTGCCGGAAGGATCAGTCGCAGTGCAGTGAACGAAAATTCGCGCGGGACTTTTCCCAAAAAACTGAGTGGAATGATGGCGGCAAGCAAAAGGACATGCGGCGCCCAATACCAGGGAAACGTGAACGTGAGGAGAATCAGGGTAAGGGTCAACACCAGTTTGGTCAATGGGTTGAGGCTGTGAAGAACACTGTCTCTTTTGATGTGGAAGGAAAGGCGCTCATGCATAGGCTTGGATTATACCTATTCTGGCTATTAATAGGACTTACACAGTTCAAAAGGGTGCGCTAAAAGTTTGTAGATGACCTGCTCCCTTCGCCGAGGACGGCGAAGGATTTACTCGCAGAACGCCGCCGAGGACGGCGGCTTGAGCCAAACTACTAACAGACTTTGAGTGCTCCCGTTCAAAACCTTTTGCTGTGGCAACTGCCCTGCCTGCACCGTGCGTTGACGCGCGTGAGCGGGGCGATGAGTGAATCCTGAGTCAGCGATTTCCAAACACCATCACCCCATCCAAAATGATACAGGCTTGCCATGGCTGACCAGCCTGACAAAACATGTTCCGGTATCTTTTTGTAAAACATCCAAACCTTGACTTGTGGATTTATCACCATCGTCGGATCAGCGTAACCCTTGACTCCGCTTTCGTTCCATCGGCGCACAGTTTGCAATTTGACTCAAGCGTGAAGATTGGTTTTGCAATACTCTATCAATGATCCAATTCCAGTTTGTCACCCTTTTTCCGTTTTCACATGAACCAATTCTCTCAAATTTTCGTTCAATCGGTTGTACAATTCCTGACTACTGCTCATTAGCGGTCTCCTGTAGTCGTCAAGCAACCAAATTATGCCTTACTTGGTGAGCAGTAGTCTTTATTTTTTTCCTGTAACAATACCTTCGCCAAAAATAAGTTAAAAAAGTAGGGCTTTTCGGGTAAAGTAGGTTTGCGAAAACACACCAAACCCGAGAAGCCCATGAGAGAAATTGTAGCACTTTTACAAAGCATTGCGCCAGTAATTTCCACGACG
>JACPVC010000353.1 GCA_016191955.1 Chloroflexota bacterium | reverse complement strand
GAGTCGCTGCGGCGCGAGATGGATGAGTTGAAGAATCGCATCGAGGCGTTGAAGGTCGCCGAAGGTGCGGAATGTCCCTTATGCGGGCAGCCTTTGAGCGAGAGTCATCGCAAGTCCACGCTCAAGGAGTTGGAGCAGGCAGGTAGAGAAAAGGGGGATACCTTCCGCGCCAATAAAAAAGAAGGGGATGAACTTGAGTTACGAGTTGCGAGTTACGAGTTGCGAGTAAAACAGTTGGCAGATGCTGATAATGAGCGCGTGCGCTTCTCGAACTCCATTTCGCAACTGACCTTGCAGTTGGAGTCAATTCAGGCGCAAAGCAAAGAATGGGAAAAGACGGGCGCGAAGCGGTTGAAGGAAATCACGAAAGCGCTGGAAAGTGGAAAGTTTGCGAGTGAGGCGCAGAAGGCACTGAAGGCATTGGATAAAGAACTTGCCAAACTTGGCTACGATGTTTCGGCACACGAAGCCAAGCGCAGGGAAGAAAGCGAACTGCGCGGCGTGGAAGACGAGTCGCGCAAGTTGGAATCCGCGCGTGAGATGAGCAAGCGGATTGGGAAAGACATCGAAGAGTTACAAGTGGAAAGTGGAAAGTGGAAAGTGGAAGTGATGGAGCACGAAAAGACATTGACTGAAGCGGAGAAGGTGTTAGCCGAATCCGAAGCGGGAGCGCCGAATTTGCAGGAGGCGGAAAGCCAACTCTTTGGGTTGCGTGAAGACGAGAACCGCGTCCGTGATGAGGCGGGGGCGGCGCGTCAGCGGGTGGAGGTATTGTCCACACTGCGCACACGCCGCGCAGAGTATGAACGTCAGCGCGAAGAAATCAATCAGAACATCGTGCGCCATAAATCACTGGAACGCGCCTTCGGTAAGGATGGCGTCCCGGCGTTGTTGATCGAACAGGCGCTGCCACAAATCCAGCAGAAAGCTAATGACATTCTCGAACGACTTAGTGACGGTACGATGATGATCCAATTCGTCACGCAGGCAGAATACCGTGACAAGAAACGCGATGACCTGAAAGAGACGCTCGATATTCACATCAGCGATTCTTCGGGCATGCGCGATTATGAAATGTATTCCGGCGGCGAAGCCTTCCGCATCAACTTTGCGATTCGGCTTGCGCTTTCGGAAATCCTTGCCCAGCGAAAAGGAGCGCGCCTGCAGACCCTCGTCATCGACGAAGGCTTTGGCTCGCAGGATACGCTGGGACGTCAGCGTTTGATCGAAGCCATCAACACAGTCAAAAATGATTTTGCAAAAATTTTCATCATCACTCATCTCGATGAACTAAAAGATGCTTTTCCAAACCGCATCGAGATCGAAAAGACCGAGCGGGGGTCTACGGTTACGGTTGTGTAGAAATGGGTCGAAGGTCAAAAGTCAGACCTTTGACTTTTGACCTTCGACTTTTGACTTAATATGATCTACTTCATCATCTCCACCCTCTTTTTCATCTTCGGCCTTGCCATCATCTATTGGATTCACAATCAATATCATCTTGATATCGTCGTCGCGCCGGTGCCTGCGCCCGCGTCCGCGCCGCTGGTGACGGTGTGCATCCCGGCTCGGGACGAAGAGACCAACATCCGGCGTTGTGTCGAAGCGGTTCTTCGTCAGGACTATCCCAACTTCGAAGTCATTGTTTTGGATGACCGCTCCACCGATTCGACTTCCGAGATTCTTCGCCAGCTTGCAGCTCAGGATGACAAGCTGAAAATTATCCACGGTTCAGACTTGCCCGAGGGCTGGGCGGGCAAACCGCATGCCTTGTACCAAGCCTCAGCCGCCGCACGCGGAGACTGGCTCTGCTTTGTAGATGCGGACACCTTCCTCACGCCGAATGCACTTTCAGCAGTGTACGCCAAGTCAATAGAAACACACGCGGATTTGTTCACCATCCTGACCAAGCAGATCCTTGGCTCATTTTGGGAGCGGACGGTGATGCCGCTGGTGATGACCGCGCTCTCAGTGGGCTTCTCGCCGCGCAAGGTCAACGACCCGAATCGCCGGGATGCAGTTGCGAATGGACAGTTCATCTTCATCAAGCACAGTGTTTATGATTTGATCGGTGGACACGAAAAAATCAAAGACCAGATCGTCGAAGACAAAGCGCTTTCGGAAAACGTGAAGTGGAACGGTCACCGTCTGGTGATGGCGGATGGGACGCAGGTCGCCAGTACGCGCATGTATACATCGCTGGCAGGCATGTGGGAAGGTTGGACGAAGAATATCTACCTCGGCTTGCGCGACCATCCCTCTCTTTTGCTGTTGGGTGCGTTCGGCGCAACACTGGCGCTTATCGCGGCATTATTCCTGCCGGTCTGGCCCCTGCTTGGGCTGTTGTGGTATCTGAATGGCGGCGGCTGGTTGGCGTTGGTTGTGATCTTGAAAGCCCTGGTCGTGTGGGGCGTGTTGATCTACATCCGCTCGTTGGTGGCGCGGAATATGGAAATCTCGAGTTGGTATGCGTTGTTGACTCCGCTTGGGGCGGGGGTGTTTGCGGCGATGATGCTCACCTCGGCGTGGAAGGTTGTTTCGGGGCAGGGGGTTACCTGGCGCGGACGAAAATACCAACCAAAATCGTGACAAAAGTCCTTGATATAGTAGAGTCAAGTTTGTTATATTTCGTCATCATCTTGTTAAAGATAACAGAATATAACAATGCCTGTCAGCTCAATCAACCGCGAAAAACAAATCCTTGAATACCTGCGCAATAACGGGAATGCCTCCATCCAACAATTGGCGGAGGCGTTTGGCGTTTCCAACATGACCATTCACCGCGACTTGAACAGACTCGCAGAAAATGGTCGGGTTCAAAAAAAGCACGGAGGCGCGATCCTTGTCAGCAGTGTGAGCGATGAAAGAGACTCCACTTGCGCGATGTGCAGCAAGCCGGTCTCACAGCGGACAGTGTTCATTGTCAAGTTCGAGAATGGGGAAGAGAAGCGCACTTGCTGCGCCCATTGCGGGCTGATGTTGCAAAGCCGCACACACAATATCTGGCAGACGCTGACGACCGATTATCTGTACGGTCACATGATTAGCGCGGGGCAGGCGTATTACCTGACGGGCAGCGACGTGAACATCTGCTGCGTGCCAAGCGTACTGGCGTTCAGTTCGAAGCAGGATGCCGAGAAATTCCAAAAAGGGTTTGGCGGTCAGGTTCTGAGCATGAACGATACGGTCCATTATTTACACGGAATGATGCACACGCATTCAGGCGTGTGATTCAGAAAATAAAATTTTGCGAGGAAAAGATGAAGAGATTTTTGGTAATTCTTTTGGCGGGAATGTTATTGTTGAGTGCATGCGGTCCCAAAGGGGAAGGGGTGCAGGCCGGAAACTTTTGGATGCGCTCCGGGTTGAAAGACGGCAACAGCGCCACCTACATGATGTTAACCAACTTTACCGACAGTGACGTGGCATTGCTCGGCGCGTCGTCTGATGTGGCGGCGGCGGTGGAGATTCACCTTAGCTCGGTGGGCGCAGACGGCACGATGAAGATGGAAAAGCAGGATTCAGTCGGCATTCCGGCAGGTGCGGTGCTGGAACTCAAACCAGGCAGTTATCACATCATGTTCATTGGTTTGACGAAGGACCTTGCCGTGGGGGATGAGATCACGCTCACGCTCCATTTTGACGGATACGACGACCTGACCTTGACCGTCCCTGTGAAGGATGCTGCGGACATGGGCGGCTCTGGGATGGAAGGCATGCCTTAGGAAGTAGGAATTTTGCGCACGCCATGCGCATTCTCTCTTGCCCCGTCAGTTTTGGCGGGGCATTTTTTGTCTCAACTTTCAGAGAGGGAAAAACTGGAGACCCTGGAGCAGGCATCCCGAAGAGGGAGGCGTGTTTGTGTCATGTTTAAGAAATGACGAACATCCATTCCGCAAATCGGATAATGTTGATAAAGTTTGAGCACATAATGCTTAGGAAAATCTCATATTTGTGATATAAGTCACAATACATTTTCATCACCTTGGGTATATTTGAGCCAAGTTATTAATGCGAGGTTAATCCATGTCTAAACTTCCTATCATTGCCATTGGTGTTGCCGTGTTGGCGCTTGGGTATTTTGCGCTGGTATCGGACGCCGCCGCATACGGCGGTAATGCGCCGGAAACGTGCGCGAATTGTCACTCAATGGACTCGCAGTATGAAAATTGGTATCACGGGGGGCATGCAAAAGTGGCAAAGTGTACCGATTGCCATTTACCCCACGATAATCTCGTCTCGTATTATTTGGAAAAAGGGCGGCAGGGCGCGAAGGATACATATGCCTTCGTGACGGGGAACATCCCGACCATGATCCGCGCAAGCGATGAGACGAAGAAGATCGTGCAGGAGAATTGCATCCACTGCCATGAAGATACTGTGGAAGCCATTGTGATGAGTGAGCAGCCTTTCGACCGTTATTGCTGGGATTGTCACCGTAGTGTGGCGCACGGCGCGCGCGGCGGCTCGGGCTCACCGTTCCAAGATTCAAATATTTATCCAACCAAGTAAGGAGAATGCTCATGAAAAACTATACCACCCTCATTCTTGCCGGTTTGGTGATCGTGCTCGCCGCTGTGTTGATCGGCGTCATGGTCTATATCCAAAACCAGCCCGCCGAAGAACGCGCCACCCAGCCCCTGGTGGAAATTTCAGCGATGGAACCCGACTCTTCCAAGTGGGGAGTGAACTTCCCCAACCAGTACGACTCGTTAATGAAGACGAAGACCAATAATATCGACACCACCTATGGAGGTTCTTCGCAGTTCTCCTGGCTGGAACGCGATCCGCGTCAGGTGGTCTTGTTTGCCGGATATCCATTCAGCAAGGATTATAACGATGACCGCGGTCACGCCAATGCCCTGGATGACGTGCGCGCGACCGAGCGCTTGAACCTGGATGATTCTAATCCCAAGCATACGCCTGCCACATGTTATTCCTGCAAATCGTCTGATAACCCGGGCTTGTGGGCGGAATTGGGCATGGAGGCCTACGACAAGATGAGCTTCAATGAGATGACACCCAACATCAACAATTCGATCGGTTGTTCCAACTGCCACGAAGCCGGGACCATGCGCCTCATTGCGACCAACCCTGCTCTGATCGAAGCCTTCGAACGTCAGGGCAAAGATTGGGAAACCTTTACCCGCCAGGAAATGCGCACCGTCGTTTGCGCCAACTGCCATGTGGAATATTATTTCAAAGGCGACGGCAAGTATTTGACCTTCCCGTGGGATAACGGCACCAAGGTCGAAGAGATCATCTCCTACTATGAAGAATCGGGCTTCAAAGATTGGGCATATCCTGAGACGGATACTCCGATGCTCAAGGCGCAGCACCCCGAATATGAATTCTTCACCGCGGGCAGCACGCATTACGAAGCGGGCGTCTCCTGCGCCGACTGCCACATGCCTTACGTCCGCGACGGCGCGAGCAAGTATTCTTCGCACGATGTTCATAGCCCGTTATTGAACCCCGAAGAATCCTGCGGACAGTGCCACACCGATACCGAGTATGTTACCGGTCGCGTTGCAAGCATTCAGGAACAGGTTGCTACCACCAAAGTCAACACCGAAGACGCCATCTTGGACGCCATCACCGCCATCAAAACTGCCGCTGCGAACCCGAATGTTGATACTGCCTTACTGGACGAGGCGCGCAAACTGCACCGCGAAGCCCAATTCATGTGGGACTTCATCTCTGCCGAGAACTCGACCGGTTTCCACAACCCTGAGTACGCGCTTGAAGTGCTTGCCAAGTCCACGGACTTGGCGCGACAGGCACAGATGCTTGCGGCTCAGTCTGTGAATGATCCGTCCCTGCTAAAGACTGGCACATTCTACGAGACTAAGTAAACATCAATGGATGTGATGCGGAACGGCATTCCGCATGCTAACAAATTTGCGGGATTTCATCCCGCTCCACGAAACTCCCCGCCATTGCTGGCGGGGAGTTTTTGTTTTGGGAACATTCCCTTTCAAACCTTCGTCAATTGGAAAAGGAGAAAACATGAATAAGCTACTTTTATTGACTCTCACGATCTTGTTGACGGCTTGTTCAGCTTTGCAGACTTCAGAGTTCGACCAGAACCTTTCCAAATGGCAGGACGCCAACATTGCCTATTATCGATACGACCTCTTTATCGGCTGTTTCTGTCCGTTCTACCAGGATATGCCCCTGACCATTGAAGTGAAGAATGGGGAAGTGGCTTCCATCGCCCGTGCAGATGGAACGTTTGTTGATGCCTCAGACCCCAACTACGAATTCTATGTGAAGTATGCGACCATCGACCGTCTCTTCGCCGAGCTTAAATCTGAAACGGCGCAAGCCGAAGAAGTCGTTGTGACCTATGACCCCCAATATGGCTTCCCGGTGAATGTTTCGATTGACGTCATCAAACTGGCGATGGATGATGAACTGTCCTTGCAGGTGACGAATTTCGAAGTATTGAAATAATGGGCATTTACAAAATAGTCCGCAAATCCCCGTGAACTGATGCTCCCTGCGCCGTCCTCGGCGCAGGATTCGCCGCCGGGGACGGCGGCTTGAGCCATTTTAATTAGGCATGATCCACTGATCGAAGATTTCCCGGTCCACGATATGGATGCGGCGGTCTTCCATCTTGATCGCGCCGCTGCGTTCCATTTCCTTGAGTGAACGCGCCACCACCTCGCGCACGGTTCCCAGCCGCGCCGCAAGTTGTTCCTGCGTCCAGTGCGCGGATTTATCCTGCGGCAGTTCCGCGTCGATCAGGCGGGCGAGGCGATGAGTGACCTGATAGAACGCCATCTCGCTCACCATGCGTACCATGCCGCGCAGCATCCGCCCGAAATTGACCAACACTTTCTGCGCAAAGGATGGATGTTGCCGCACCAGTTCCTGCAACTTGTTCTTGTCGATGATCCAGACCCGGCACGTCTCCAACGCCTCCACATTGACCGGGCTTGTCCCTTGATCGAATGCGGGAACTTCGGCAAAGGTGTCGCCTTCCTGTAAAATGCGGACGATGTATTGCCGTCCCTGCGGAGAGATGCGGAAGATCTTGGCGCTGCCGTATTGGATGATGAACAACCCCTCGCAGGGGTCGCCTTCCCAGAAGAGCACATCCCCGCGCTGGAATTCAACGAGGCGGGTATGCTCTGCAATATCTTTCAACATCGCTTCAGCAAGGTCGTCGAAATATTGGTTCCCCCGTACTGCTTCCATTTTTTGCTTGAGGGCGGTCTCGATAGTTTTCATTGAAATTTACACATCGCCCAGAAGAACCTGGTCTGGTCCGCGATTGATCTCCCAGGGATAGGTAATGAAAGCGTCTGTGATGGCGGCATAGTAATCGGGGCGCACGCTTCCGAATAAATTACGATAGGGGTTGAAATGCAGCACACAGGTTTCGGGGAATCCGCCTGCCGCCGAAACACGGTTCTTCACGGCTGTGATGGTTCGTCCTGACCCCCAAACATCGTCCACGATCAGGGTGGGGCGTCCACGCAGTTTGTCTTCGGCGGGGAATTGAATGAACTCGGGCCACGCCATGAACGCCGAAGATTTTTCGTTTTGCATTTGCGCCGGGAAGTCCACTGCCGCGGTGAGGATGTGCGTGATGTCCATCGCTTCCGCCAGCATACCGCCGGGGATGATGCCGCCACGGGTTATCAACACCATCGCAGTAAACTCACGGAGGAATTGGGGAATGAGGTGGTCAATCAGCTTATCCACTTCTTCCCAGGTTATAGCTTCTTGTCGGCGGGGTTCAGGTTTCATGATGCTATTTTATCAAAAGACCCTAAAGGTATGTTCAACCTTTAGGGTCTCATTGCTTATATTTAGGATGCAAGAACCGCCGCGAGCGGAGCCGGAGCCTGTACCTGTGCCGGAGCCATTCCCTGCGCTGTGGCTTTTTCCACTTCTCGCGCCCAAATGTAGAGGCAGGTGTGATACGCCGTGCTGGTATAAGAACTGAACACACTTGCCACCATCACAAAGGCAAAGAAGATCAACGCGCCGATCACGATCCCCGCTACCGAGACCACTGTATTGCCGCCCGAAGCGTAGGACAAACCGCCGCCCACAGCAAAAGCGAGGATAAAGCCTATGACGCCCAGAACAAACCCGATCAGTCCGGTAACGAAGCGCACGCCCACGGTGCTGATCCCGATCAGTAGGAAATTCTCCTTGGTGATTTTCCAGATGCGTTGCATGCCATCCTTGAGATTCAAGTCATCGATCACCATGGCAGGCAGGACGAGCGCCGCGGCTTCCGTCCACAACGTTTCAAGTAACCCGGTGGCTTGACGGGCAATACTGGCGCCAACGCCGCCTCGACGGTTACGTTGCGCTGCATTCTTGATTAAATTCACCGCAGTGGATGCCGCCGCTAATGTCAGAATGTCGAAGAAGTCGCGGCGTACCATTGCCCAAGCCCTGTCCATGTGACCGTCTCCTTCGGAGAGGTAGCCATAAATGAGATAGACCGTCATGGCGGAGAACATATAAGTCACAATGAATTGAACAAATACCAACAGCGCGCCCATAACATAAAGCAAAATATTGCCGACCTGACTATCCCCGAACATGACCGCCACAATGACAATCGGGATGATGCCGATCACAGAAACAATGGCGCCGACCACCAATGCATAGATGGACGGCTTCAGCAAATCCTTGTCCTTGAATGCCATGCTCCATGCCTGTTTTAGGAAGGACCATCCGCGCGAGAAACTCTGCATATTACACTCTCCTGTGCGTAAAAAAATTGGGCATGCGAATTATAGCAAAATACCAAACTGATTACATTGCGCTTTTCCACGAGAAGTATAATCCGATAAGTCTATAAGTATAGGAGATTGGCCATGTCTGCGGACAAGGAAACAAAACGGTATCTGAGCCTGCGCTATAAGTTGTTGATTCCCCTGATGGGACTGGGGGTGTTGATGTTCATTATGGGGTATTTCGGCGCGCAGGAATATCTCCGCAACACGATCTACGAGATCATGAAAAACGAGACCGACTCCATCCGCGAATATGTGGAAGATTGCCTGGATGAAAACCAATTGCAGGCGCTGACCTCCGGCGATGTTGAATACGATGAAGCAGCGGGCTGGCCCGCAGGCATGACCGACGAACGCTACTGGACGCAAGTGGACTGTCTCGCCAGCGTGGAAGAGTTCAACCCCCGCACAGAGATATTCACCTATTATCAAAAAACAGACTCCTCTCTTGCCTACGGGGTCGATCAATATGCGGTGCTGGTGCCCGAAGATAGTTATAGCCTCGGAGAGGATGTCGTTCAAGATGAGGATTACGACTACCTATTACGCGGGCTTCAAAATGTGACCTATTACGATGAGCTTCAATATTTTGAAGAGGATGACGTTTACTACTTTGCCGTCACTTCTCCGTTGCGAAATTCGCAGGGCGTTATCATCGGCGGGTTGACCATCTATCTTGATGCCAATCTGGCTGTCGAAAGTTTACAAACGCTTTCCGAATACCTTGTCCTCATCTTCATCGTTGCGTTTATCGTTGTTGCATTACTGGTGCTTGGAATCACCCGCAGCGTCACTTCCGAGCTTGTCACCTTGCAAGCCACCTCCAAACGCGTGGCAGAGGGTGATTATGCCCCGATTGCTTTGCGCTCTCACACCGTCAACGATGAAGTATCCGCCCTTGGGCAATTGTTCAATACCATGCTCGACAAAGTCCGCCAGCGTGAAGAGACCCTGCAAACCAAGGTGGAGGAATTGCAGATCCAGATCGATATGGAGAAACGCAGTAAGGATGTAAAGGATATTGTGGAGAGTGAGTTCTTCCAGGACTTGAAACAGCGCGCCGCCCTGGTGCGCAAACAACGTCAGCAAAAAGAGTAGTTTTTCAAATGCTCTCACCGCCGTCCCCGGCGCAAGGAGCAATTCGTAGCGCCGGCTACGCGTCACTACAAAATATTGATCGGGTCTACTTCGACCCGCCAATCATTGAGTCGCAAATCTTTGAGTACCGCTGTCGGATCGGGTCCACGCAAGACCACCTGCCAACGGTACTCTCCATTTTCCTTCGCAAAGAAACAAGGGACCGGACCGATCAATTCTGTTTGACGACGACCTTCCGCCTCCAACCGGACCTTGAGCTTGTCCGCCATCTTCCTGGCTTCTTCCTCTGCCTTGGCATTATCAGCGTTTCGATATTCCAAACGTACCAACCTTGCAAATGGCGGATACCCCAACTGACGGCGATATTCCAACTCGCGTTCATAGAATCCGTTCACGTCATGCCCTGCCGCGAATTGAAGCGCGTAATTCTCCGGCGCAAACGTCTGCATGATGACCTTGCCTCCGCGCGAAGACCGTCCCGCGCGCCCCGCAACCTGAGTCAATGTTTGGAAGACGCGTTCGCTGGCAAAGGGGTCGGGCAAATTTAAACCGACATCCGCCAGCACAATACCAACCAATGTCACCAACGGCAGGTCGAGTCCTTTTGCAAGCATCTGCGTGCCTACCAAAATATCCGCCTGGTGATTCGCAAAGTGGGTGAGGATGATCTCGTGCGCGTCCTTTTGGCGGGTCGTGTCCCAATCCCAGCGCAGCGTCCGCGCTTGTGGGAACATGGACTTGATCTCCGCTTCCACGCGCTCACTTCCCAACCCATACTCGCGGATTTGATTGCCGCCACAAGTGGGGCAGGTCTTGGGCATTTGGCGTGTGTAGCCACAGCGATGGCAAAGGAGAGATTGGTGATTGGTAATTGGTAATTGGTTTGCAGATTTTGCCTTATTGGTGGGAATATCGTTGTGCAGCGTAAGCGGCGTCTCACAGTTGGGGCATTTCAGCGTGTTTCCGCAATCACGACAAAAAATGTAGGTGGCGCTTCCGCGCCGGTTGAGATAGACAATTGCCTGCTCGCCGCGCGAGATGACCTCCGCCAATGACTCGCTCAACACGCGCGAGAAGACGCCGCGATTACCGTTCTTCAATTCCTCGCGCATATCCACCACTTGCACGGGCGGCAGGTTGGAGTCTGTCACACGATTTGGGAGTTCCAGCTTTTGGATGTGGTCATGCTCGGCGATATAGCGTTGCTCCACCGTCGGGGTAGCAGAGCCAAGCACGCAGACTGCGCCACATAGACGCGCATATTCTTCTGCGGCGGTCACGGCGTTGTAATATGGCGGTTCAGATTGATAGTACGAACTGTCATGGCATTCGTCCACGACGATCAAACCGATGTCCGGCAGCGGCGAGAACAATGCCGAGCGCGCGCCGATGATGACATTTAACTTCCCATCGCGGGCGCGCCGCCAGGTATCGTAGCGCTCGCCCTCCGAAAGTTTCGAGTGAACCAGTCCCACTTGCCCGGGAAAGCGTGAGACAAACCTGCGCACAGCTTGTGGCGTCAACGCAATTTCAGGGACGAGGATCATCGCTTGTTTGCCGCTCTTTAACACCTCTTCGGCTGCTCGCAAATAAATTTCGGTTTTGCCGGAACCCGTCACACCATAGAGCAGAAACGAGTTGTAAGTAACAAGTGACGAGAGAGCGAGTTTGATGTCTTCAAGTGCCGCGTTTTGCTCAGGAGTTAGCAATAACTCGTTACTCGTTTCTTGTTTCTCAATTCTTTCAAGTGGATCGCGGAAAATTTCGTTCTCAAACAAGCGGATCAAGCCGCGCTCTTCGAGTTCCTGCAAGTCTGAAATATTACATCCCGTTTGGGCATAGACCCAAGATAGGTTGACAGGCACGGGTTGTTGGATGAGAAAACGAAGAGCCGCTTCTCGCCGCGCCTGTGTCTGTTTTGTGGAACCCAAGTCTTGCATCTCCGCCTCAGCCGCTTCCGGCGTGACTGCAAGCTGGGCAACGCGAATTTGCTTTGGTCGTACCCGCGGCGGCGGTAGGATGTTCTTTGAGGTCAACACGCCTTTTTTCACCAACAAGTTGGCGGTCTTGCGCCAATCCACTTTGGCGAAATGAGAGTCGATCTGACGTCCGCGTAGAGGACCACGTTCGTGAAATAGACTGATGAGGCGGGTGGCGACTTTGGACGATGGGTCGGCGTAATCCGTGATTCGTAATGCGTAAAGGACATCTGCCTGTTGACTCAACCCTGTTGGAATCATCATGCCGATGATGGCGGAGAGGGGATTCAGCGTAGAGTCCGCTAACCGCATGGCAAGGGCAAGCTGGGGCGGAGTCAGAAGCGGGGCAGGGTCGAGCAGGTCGAGGATCGGTTTGAGATTCGGTATGGAGGAGGATTCGGTCAACTCGACGATGATGCCCTGCACGGTTTGATTTCCAAAGGGGGCTGTGACGAGGCATCCCGCCTGCACAAGCGCGGCGAGTTCGGCGGGGACGATGTAATCGAAGACGCCGGAGATTGCAGGGATGTTAACGGCGAGGCGTGCAAACATGGGATGATTATAATGTTATATAATCTTTCAAACGGAGGCTGATATGAGCATGGTAATTCTTATTGCCGGTGGGGCGATGATCGTGATTGCGTTAGTGCTTTTAGCGATGGTGTTCATAAAGTCGAATCAGGTGAACCTGACGGGGAAGACGGAAGGCAAGCCTGAGTGGATGCATGCCATGCCGCCAAAGGAAACGGTGGCAGCGACGATGAAGGACGGCGAGGGCGTGACGCTTTACGACCACGATGAAGGCGAGAAACTTGCCGCACCATTCGCGGAACAGATCGAGGACGTGTTACGCGCGAAGGTGGAAAGCGACTCGTACTTAAAATCTTTTGATATCGATTTTGGGACGGCAGTCGATGGCGGGCTGGAGATTTGGGTGAACGGCGAAAAGTATAACGGGGTTGCCAGTTTGCCCGATGAGAAGTTGAAGCAAGCGCTTCTTGAGGTTGTGAAGGAATGGAATAGCAGGAAGTAACCAGCGATCGGTTTTCAGTGAGCAGGTGAGACGCGCAGGAGATTCTCTTGCGCGTTTTTATTTGGTGATGACTGCCGCACCGTAACCGACGACGGAGGAATGATCGCCGGTGACGTCAGCGGAGGTGGCATGTTTGAGGATTTGAACTTTGCTTGCGCCGAGTCCTTTTGCTGCCCACTGCACGGCGGCAACAGCAGCATGCCCGCAGGCAAACCCTTTGCTCGTGCGTTCCGCCTCAAAGATGGAGGATGGGTTGAGCGTTGAGAAACGGTTGAGCATTTCGTGGTCGAGTTCTTCCGCAGTTTGCTGTTCGTAGAAATGGGAGAGGTCGGTGGAGGCGACTAGAATGGCGTTTTTATTTTTTAGAGTGCGCGCCAGGGCTTCGCCAAGCCCTCTGGCAACTGTTTCTTCCTGAGCGCGGATCATGACCGGCAGGAGTTTGAATTCGTTTTTGAGAACACGCTGTAAAAAAGGAAGTTCGATCTCGAGCGAATGTTCCTTGTCGTTTGCCAAGGGGGTGATGGAGATTTGCATGCGGGTTTGAAGTTCGGCAAGAGTGGATTGATCCACTTCGATGGTGCCGAGCGGCGTGACATACGCGTCGTGTTTGGTGGTGAGGAGCGGGTGTGGATCGTAATTATGAAATGGCGAAATGACGGCGACAAGGTCGGGTTGAAGCCCGCGCAGGGCAGCGAAGGCATACGCAGCGACTGCACCAGAGTAGCGATGCCCGGCATGCGGCGCGATCACGCCCACAACCTGCCCTTGGATTTCAGGTAATTTGGCATCATCGATATATTCATCGATGCTGGCTGCAAGGGAGTTGGGGTCGGCGGGATACCAGGTCCCTGCAATGGGTGAGGGGCGAAGATCGAGCGCTGTCATATTTTCATTGTAGCACCAACCCAAACAAAAATCCCCGCGAAGCCTTCGCGGGGATTTGAGAAATCTGTTCGCTTACGGGATGGTGTAGGTCGAGATCGCGCTGTCGACGATATCGAGGACAGACTGATCGACGCTGTTCGACCACCATGCGGTCCACATCAGCCAGGTGCGTTTGTCGTCGCCGCGCACTTCGAAGAAGGAAACGCCGGAGTAATCGCCGCCTTTGGAGGTCCATTCAAAGCGTTCCGAACCGTCCTGCATGATCTGGTCGCTGGAGATGCGGATGTCGCCGTTGTTGGTTCCAGTGCTGCTGTAATAAGTGTTCAAAATATCCAACGCCACAGCCTGACTGGTGGAGTTATTTACTTTTACACCTTGATCTGCGAACATGACGAGGCTTTCAATGATGGCGGATTCATCGGGGGAAGTGAAGGTATCAGTATAAGCCTGCACATCAATGTAGATCGCGTCTCCGTGGTCAGTGTGTTCGTAGGTCCAGTCGCCGGGCAGGTCGAAAGCCAACAGATTGTTCTGATCCACGAAGGTGACTATTCCGTTGCTGGGCTGCTGTTGTCCTTGATCCTGGGTTTGACCCTGATCCACTTGGGCGGGGGGATTGGTGGGAACGGGGGGCAGGGTGGGGTTTGCGGTGGGCGTCCCGGAACCGCCACAAGCAAGGCTGACAGCCAGCAATAAAGCCATAAGCCCGAATAATGTACGATATGATTTCATGATTTGTATTCTCCTCTGTATCTAATTGATTGGTTGGCGCAAGGATACACTACCAATAAGGTTTCCTTGTAGGGTACCTTAGTCCCATTTTACACGTCTGAAATTTGGATGTATAGGTCCGAAAATAACAGCCGCATTGTTAATTTGCGGCTGTTAACTAAATTGACTTTTGCTATTTGGATGGTTTACGCGTCCGTTTGATTTTTTCAGGCTGGGCAGGCTCATCGGGCGCGGATTCTATAATCGGTGCCGGGAGAGATGCGGGCTGCGGCTCAACAACGGGAGCCGGAGGCACAGGCGTTGAGATGATGCCAGGTCCGGCATTGATGCGGGAGAAGTAATCCTTGACCGTTACGTCATTGTAGAAGATCAGGACGAGGATACCAACGACCATTGAAAAGACATTCCCCATCACGAAGGTTAGAATTTCGAATACCGCAATCGAAGTTGAAGGCTGCACGGGTTGAGGCTGGGAGCTTAATAGTTTGGCTGCATAAATGATCTCGAAAATGCCGAGAATGGTGGGCAGGATGGTAATGGGAAGACAGACGACTCCGACAATCGTCCCAAGCGCGGTGGCAGATGCAACAAAACCCCAGAAGAGATTGATAATACCGCTGACGAGAGTCATCGACGCGATGGCAGTGACAAGCCCGGGCTTTTGTTCTGTATAAGATGTGTTCATTTGTTACTCCTTGAAAATTATCTGGTGAATATAACGATTGAACACAGCTTTGGTTGCAGCAGGTTATGGCTGTTGGAAGGTGAGCAAAATCCCGCCGGGAAAATTTACACCGTTGGGATCGGTGCAGACAGGCGCGCGGACATCCGGCACAAATGCTCCGCCGGTCACCACGCGGATGTTATAGACCGTATCGGCTTCCATGGTGAAGTCAGCGTAGCCATTGCCCAACTCGGGTTTAAGCCCGGTGAAGAAGCGGTCTTCTCCCTGGTTCCACGTCACAACGATCTCGGCGCCGGCGATTTGGTCATGGCGTGAATCGAGCAGCATGAATTGCATCACCTTCGACATGCCTGGGTCGCAGATGGTTTCCTGACTAACAAGGGCAAAGGGATCGCCGGGTCCTGCGGTGGGAGTGAATGTGGGACGCGGTGTAAGAGTCTCTTGGGCGAGCGGAATCAGCGGAGTTTGCTCAAAGAAAACGGTTGGCGCTGCCGGAGTGAACGTCGCCTCTTCGCTAATCTCGGGCTGGGTCTCTGTTTCAGTAGACGCGGATGTGAACTGGGCATTCGGTGTGTTGAATGTGGGGAAGGGCGTAGGCGTGAACGGTTCGCCTACATATCCCTGTTGAAGGTCGGTTGCAAGCTGCGCCAACGGACGGGCTTTTTCGAATGTCTCTCCTGTGGCAAGCATGCGCTGTGCCTGTGCGCTGAGTTCGCTGACCGGGTCCACATCACCGAGCAGGTTGAGGCGGGCTTGAGCGCGCGGCAGGTCTTTGTTGGCAGCGTAAGATGCGGCGATGATGATGCGATATTGATCCTTGAAATCTGCGCGCAAGAGCGCAGGATGCGCATCCACATAGGTCACAGGGGAGAGAAGCCAGGAGTATGCCAGACCAAGCCCAAATCCGATTAGAAGCGCGAGGGTGAATTGCAGGACGGAATTCCGCGTAAGTTGATTCATGGGTTGAGGTTGTCTTCAGGTTGATAAGTCTGCATGGCAGTCAATAGCGTTTGCAAGGCGTGGATCTCATCCTGTGTAAAGCCGTTGAGGTTGGCATACGTCAGCGCCGAAGAAACGATCTCAGCTGGGGGCTGGCTGCCAAGCTGGGCGATGCGGCGCGCGGCGGCATCGGCATCGAAATCGGTTTGATAGGCTTCGGCAGTCATCAGCACATAATCTGCGCGGTAATCTGCGCGGAGAACGTCGGGAGTCACATCTGTATATTCAACCGGCTCGATGACCCAACCATACACAAGCCCAAACGCAATGCCGATAGCAAGTGCGATAACGACTGTTATTATTTTTGATGAAGACATAGGGAGATTATACCCAGTGGGCATATATAAACAAAATATCCGGGCAGGGGATCGGCGGCACCCGAAGACTCTTCCTTACCGTTGCTATCTTTCGATCCTGGCGGGGTTCGAAAGGCTTCGCCGCGCCGGGCCTGCCCGGACGAGCGCAAGCATACCCGATGAAGAGAGGCATGTCAAATCACAGGTTGTTGGCTTCTACGAATTCAAGGAAAAGCTGCACCAGTTTCGGGTCGAAGAGGATATTCGCGTTCTCGCTTAGGTAGTCGATCACTTGCTCGCGCGGAATGGCTTTACGATACGGTCTATCGCTGCGAAGCGCATCCCAAACATCGACGATGGCGAAGAGGCGCGCAGAGAGAGGAATCTGTTCGCCTTTCAATCCGTGCGGGTAACCGCTGCCGTTCCAGCGTTCATGGTGGTAGAAGGGAATATCCAGGGCGGGATTCAAATAGGCGATGGGGGCGAGCATCTCGTAGGCATACATGGGATGCTGGCGCATCCTTTCCCATTCGATCTCATTGAGCGGACCCGGCTTTTGCAGGATCTCATCGGGAATGGCGATCTTGCCCATATCGTGGAGCAGCGCGCCTCGCTTAATGTGCGAGAGGTCCTCTTCGCTGAGACCAAGTTGTTTCGCTACTTTGATGGTGATCTCTGTGACGCGCTGCGTATGCCCTTCAGTTTCGCGGTCGCGCAAGTCGAGGGCGCGCACCCAGCCTTCGATGGTGCGCTCGTAGGCGTCTCTGAGTTGATTGTGGGCAAGTTGCAGGGCTTCTTCTGCCCGCTTGCGTTCCGTGATATCGCGCGAGGCAGCCTGGATCTCGATCACTTCCTTCGTACCGTGGTCGAGGATCGCGCGGGCGGATGTTTCAAGCCAGACGTAGTGCCCATCCTTGTGTTTGGCACGGTACGTGATTGTATAAGGCGCATCTCCCGGTGTTTGACTGAACAATTCTCTTATTTGCGGGTGATCTTCAGGGTGGATTAGGTCGAAACTTTTAACCCCGATCATTTCTTCAGGTTTATAGCCAAGGATGGTTTTGCAAGCGGGAGAGATATAGAACAACTGTCCGCTTGTGTTGAGGCGCGTGATCATGTCGCTGGCGTTTTCGGCAAGCAGACGGAAGTGCGCTTCGCTTTCGGAGAGCGCCTCCTGCATGTGGATTCGGTCGGCGCGGGCTTTCCATTGATCGAGCGCCTTGCGTGCCAGGTGGGGCATGTCCAACATGGATTCGGGAGATTTGACCACGTAGTCTAATGCGCCGGATTTGAGCGCCTCAACGGCGATGCGCTCGTTTCCATAACTTGTCATTAAAATGATGGGGGTGGCAAGCGGGTCGCGATGGTTGGGGAGCAGTTCCAGGCTTTCCCCGTCTGGGAGCCGCCAATCTGCGATGATTAGTTTGGGTTCGTTTTCGCGTCTGTGTTCGCGGGCTTCACCAAGCGAGCGGACGCGATGGATTTGGAACTCAGCCCCCTGGTCTTCGAAGGCGCGTTGGATAAGCTCCGCATGCGGATCTTCATCCTCGACCAGCAGAATATGGATCATGTCATTCGGCATGTGGGGTTAAGTGCGAAGTTGTTTGTTCCAGCCCAGCCAATACACGCCAAGGTCCTTCATCAGATTGCTAAAATCCTCGAAACCGACCGGTTTGACAAGATAACTGTTAACGTAATTCTCGTAGGCATGCATGACATCTTTTTCAGCTTCGGAAGTTGTCAGGATGACTACCGGGATACTCCTGAGTTCCTCTTCCTCTTTAATGACGCGCAAAACTTCCAATCCATCCACGCGCGGCAGGCGCAAGTCCAACAGGATCATGTGAGGGCGAGGACTGGTTTCGGGGTCGCTATAATTATTGCGCCGCAGGAGATAATCCAATGCTGATTCACCGTCGGTAAGATGCTGGATGCGGGTGGGAATGTGATGACTCTCCATCGTTCGGATGACGAGTTCAGCGTGATCGGCGTTGTCTTCCACAAGCATGACTAGAATCGGTTCGCCTAACATGATAGATCTCCTATTAGCTTTCCATATTGTAAACGATTTGGCTGTATCGGGGATAACCGTTTACCAGCGGTTCGTTAATATAAGCGATGCAACGACGATTTGGCCACGCCATGAAGGAAGACAATCCTAACAAACCTGTAAGTCTTAAAACAACTCAGGTGAAATAGAATACGAAGAAAAAAAATACCCAGGAGCGGGGACATGCAAAACAAACGAAGCCCCAAATTCGACCTTTTTGAACCCACAAAAGTCTTTTTTGTTTTATGGATCGTTGCCATCCTTTGGATTGCGCCG
>JACPVC010000342.1 GCA_016191955.1 Chloroflexota bacterium | reverse complement strand
CAAAAAATCGGCGCCTACGCAAGCACCGACGAAGCAGTAGCAAGTTTTTAAATAAAGAGAGGGCAGTATGAGCGTTTGGAAGACGAACGACCCGGATACCAAGAAGATCCTGTATGTTCAGACTCACGGGGAAAAAGACCCCGAGCGCACAGCGACTCCGTTCTTCCTTGCCACGGCTGGCGCCGCAATGGACAATGAGGTCTGTATCTACTTCACGATGAACGGTCCGCAGTGTGTGGCGAAGGGCAATGGCGATAAGATCATCATTCCGCGCAAAGGCGGCAACGGCAAGGAATTGAAATTCTTCATTGACCAGGCACAGGAGATCGGCGTGCGCCTGCTCGTCTGCCAGCCTTCGCTCGACTTGCACGGCTACACCATGGAAGACATGATCGAAGGCGTCGAAATGATCGGCGGCGCGGCGTTCAATGACATGGCCTGTGATGCCGATGCTGTGATTGGTTTCTAAGTAATCGGTGGTCGAGTAGCCCTGAGCGTTCGTTGCGAAGGGCGTATCGAGACCACCAGTTTTCAAGAAATCTTTTGTTTATTTGTAACTCGTTGGTCTCGGTACGCCGCAAAAAGCAAGAGCGCGGCTACTCGACCAACGGTGCTTAGGAGGCACAATGCCTACCACCCAAGAAAACTGGAATCCAGGTAAGGCTGTAGATCGTCATCCCGAAGTGACCTACGACGAGAAAGAGCGCCTCTTCCTTGAAGTCAAAAGTGACCCGCGCTACGAAGACTTCCTTTATGGATGCTACGAGTGCGGCATTTGCGTTTCGACCTGTCCTTCGGCGCGTTTCTATGACTACTCTCCGCGGGTGATCGCGCAAGCAATGGCGCGCGAGGATATCGAGCGTGTGTACGACATCATCTCCGAAGATATATGGAATTGCGCGCAATGCTTCTCGTGCTTGCGCTGTCCGCGTGGGAACAACCCCGGCGGGCTGGTCACTCTCTTGCGCGAAGTGGCGGTCAAGAACGGTTTGCAGGAGACGAAGGATGTTCTGCAAGGCTACAGCCGCGTGATCTATAAAGTCATGCTCAAAGGGAATCAAGTCTCGCCTGACATGCTCCAGCCTGACTTCTTCCCCGACTGGGGTCCGTGGGTGGGACAGTTCTCCGCAAATATGCCCGTCTGGCGCAAAGCGATTCCAGTCGATACACTGCGCGGCATCACCGATGCTGCGTGGAGGACGGACCGCAAGACCCTGCTCGAACTCTACACCATCTGGTTCGAGACCGGCAATATGGACATCATCAAGGAAATTGACGAAGGTTTGTACGATTTATTGGCAGATGTGATGCAGGAAGAGTTAGAAGAAGGATGAAGGATGAATTGTGAAGGATGAAAGAAGAAAGAAACGCTTCATCCTTGACCTTTGACCCAAACCCGTTTTATTGGTTTTATCTACGCTCAAAGAGGAGCCAAAATGACCGAACTAACCACCGTAGAACAGATCCTTGAACGCAAATCCCATGCGGTAACGCGTGATGCTGAACATGCACCAACGCATGACATCCGTGAAGCCTTATTCGAACTGGAAGCAAAGGGCGAGATCATCGTCCAGCGCGTGCCAGAGAATTACGTGGAAGTGACCACGAAATACGGTCGCACGAAGAAGATTCCCATTGACCATACCTGGCACCATAAATCCTGCGGTCAGTGCGGACATATCCCTGGCTACACCTCGTCCATCTTTTGGCTGCACCGCCAATTCAACCTGGACTATCTCGACCCCACCGACCAGACATCTTGTACAGGTTGGAACTACTACGCCTCGGCAACATCCAACGCTGCCGCACAAGCTGCGGTGATGAGTCGCAACTTCGCCGCCGCGTATGAGACAGGTTACTTCCCCACGATCCACTGCGGCACATCCTACGGACATTACAAAGAAATCCGCGAGCAGTTGGTTCATCACAAAGGTTTGCGTGATGAAGTCCGCCGAATTCTGGACAAGATGGGCAAGCCATTGGTCATCCCTGAAGAACTCGTCCACTACAGCGAGTGGGTTCACGTAATGCGCAAGAAATTCGCAGAGAAACAAACCGTGGACATGAAGAACATCACCGCCACGGTTCACCCCGCCTGCCATTATTACAAGATCGTCGCCGAAGATGCGATTTATGATCCCGAAATCTACGGTGGTCAACGCACTGCTACGGTGACAGGTACGCTTGAAGCCTTGGGTATCAACGTCGCCGACTACTCGACTTGGTTCGACTGCTGCGGATTTGGTTTCCGTCACGTATTGGTTCAGCGCGACTTCACCCGCTCATTCTCGGTGTTGCGCAAGATCGAGACGATGAAGAACGAAGTCAACCCCGACCTGACTGTGACTCACGACACAGGCTGTGTAACCACGCTCGATAAAAGTCAATTCGCGGCAAAGGCACATGACCGCAATGTAGGCATTCCCGTTTTGTCTGACGCACAGGTTGCGGCGTTGGCGATGGGAGCGCATCCCTTCCGCGTGGTGCAGTTCCACTGGCACTCGACCGATTGGCGTCCCTTCCTCGATAAGTTGGGTATCAACTGGCAGAAATACTGGGATGAATTCCAGGGCGACCTCGACGCCATCCGCGCGGGAACAAAGTCTGGAATCACATGGGAAGATGCAGATAAGCCTGTTGTTTATTAAGTCAAAAGTCGAAGGTTAAAAGTCAAAAGACCTTCGACCTTTGACTTTCGACTTTTTGAAATCATCCTGACACAGGAGAACTACACATGACATCTGGAAAAATTTTGGTAATCGGCGGCGGACCTGCAGGGTTGGAAGCGGCTCGGTCTGCGGCGGAATTGGGCGGGGAAGTCATTCTCATCGAAAAACGTGAACGCCTCGGCGGCACGCCCGACCGTGAGAGTTACGCCAAACTCACCCATCACTGGCGCGACGCGTCGGAAGCGATGGCGGAACTCAGCAATGCCGTCACCAGCAACGCCAATGTGCAAGTGAAGTATCAAGCCGAAGTGAAGGGAATGTCTGGGAGCGCTGGCAACTTTGAAGTCCAGATTGAAGCAGGCGGGGTAGCCGAGTCCCTCAATGTGGGCGCGGTCATCATCGCCACGGGCTTCCAGCATTTCGACCCAGGTCGCGCCACGCAATACTACAACTACTACTCGTTCCCCGATGTCATCACGCTCACCGACCTTGAAAAAATGTTGAAGGAACACAACGTCGTGCGCCCGTCGAACGGAGGCGCGCCGAAGAAGATCGCGTTCATTCAATGTGTCGGTTCGCGTGACCGTCAAATCGGAAATGAATATTGTTCAAAGGTTTGCTGCGGCATCGCAAGCAAACAGGCGATTGAGTTGCGCGAGCAATTGCCCGATTCGAAAGTTTTTATTTTTTACATCGACATGCGCATGTACGGCTATTGGGAAAATGAAATCTACTGGCCCGCGCAGGAAAAATATAAAGTCAATTACATCAAGGGCGTTATCAGCGAAGTGCTCAAGAAGGGCGACCAACTTTTGATCCGCGGCGAAGACACCACGATGTCTCGCCCAATGGAAGTGACGATGGACATGGTCGTGCTGTCGGTCGGTATGGAGCCGAGCGTTGGCACACGCGCCATCGCGCAGATCATGGGCGTGCAGCAAAACAAATATGGCTTCATCGAAGCAGGTGGCACGGGCGGTCTCGATACCGTGGCAACATCCGTCCCTGGCATTTTTGTTGCAGGCGCTGCTGCGGGTCCATCCGATCTTGATGATTCAATTTCCGAAGCAGGTCTCGCCGCCGCACGTGCGGTGGCGTTCACTCGCAAAGTGATGGCGTAGCGCAAGATGGCATCTTGCGCCACAAAACTATGACACTCCCTCAGCGACAAAGTCACATCATCAAGCAAAAGACGGGACCCGACGACCCCGAACTGCAAACCAATTTGCAGGAAGCGTTGGGGCAGGTCGCGCCTGAGGATGTGATCGCGATAGCAGATGAATTGGCGGAACGACACGCCCGCCTCTTTCTTAACACTTCGACGCGGCTCAGTGCAGGTCTGAAAACTGATTCAGTTTCTCTATCCTCTTCCTTCGCTGACATTGCTTCCGCTGTCGCGCACACCAAAGCCAACGCACGGACGATCACCAACTACTTCACGCAGAGTGATTACAAATTGATTCGCGACTTACTTGAAGGCGAATCTCCCGCACCTGTGCGAGTGGCTGTCTTCGTCGAAAAGTTGAACGCGCTCGACACCCGTCTCACCCTCGAACTCGCTACTGGACTTTTACACAACACCTCTCCCTCCGAGCACTGGCTGTGGACTCGCTGGCTGTGGGACCCGACCGTTGGCACGGGCATTCTGCCTTTGCTAGCTGGCAGCACCCACAACCTTGTCGCTGACAATTTTGCGGATGGTTATGTTCGAGTCGGAGCAGTCACTGCCATGAGCGTAAAATTCGGTGAAGGAACGGGGCTGTTTGTTAACGAGTTAACGAGCAACGAGAAACGAGCGCCATTTGCCAACAGTGCATTTTTAGCGTGTGCTTACAGCGTGTATCTGTATGGCACAACCAGTTGGCGTTTGAGTAGAGAGTTCAATGGTTTGTTACCGACGCTGCCGAATATGGCGAGACGGTTGTTAGGATTGAAGAAGGCAGGTTCATAGTTATTCCGATGGTCGAGTAGTCCCGCATGGTTTTCGCGGGACGTATCGAGACCATCACTTTACAAGAGTACTTTGCGTAACTGGTGGTTTCGATACGGGCGAGAAGAGCACTCGCCCTACTCAACCACCGGGTATGACTAAAACAGGAGACCATCCTTCATGGCACCTAAGTTTGAAAAAGCAAAAGCGATTGAAAAAGAACACGTTGTCGTAGACGGCATTGACGTTTCGGGTCATTGGAACCGCATGTTCGAACAGCGGGTCATTACCGAGTACACGCCCGAACTGATCGAGAAAATTGCGGACCTGCCAAACGCGGAATCATTTGCGAATTGTTATCAGTGCGCCAAGTGTGTCGCCGTCTGCCCCGTGGACGTGGTCGGGAATTACGGTCCGCGCAAATTGTATCGCTATGCCCAAACAGGCATGGACTTGACCGAAGCGCCCGAACTTTGGCTTTGCACCACCTGCGCCAATTGTTTGCGCGTTTGCCCCAAGGAAGTGAACATGGTCAAGATCATGCCCGCCGTGCGTGAGCAGGCAATTCTCGAAGGCAAGTTTGTCCCTGCGGAATTACAGCAGGCGTTTGAAAATACTGCCAAGTCGGGCAATCCGCTCGGGCAGCCGCAACGCAAACGTGACGCATGGATTCAGAATGCGGGTGTTCCCATTCCAATCATCAAGGATTTGGGTCGCCCTGTGGACGTGCTTTGGTATGTCGGCTCATATCCATCCTATCACCCACGCGGTATTGACGCGGCTTCGGCGGCGGCGCGAATCTTCACCGCGTTGGGAATTGACTTTGCCATTCTCGGCAAGGAAGAAAAAGACGACGCCGACTCGCAGCGTTTGGCTGGTGAGAAGGGTCTCTTCGAGATGATGACCGAGTACAACATCGAGACCTTCAACAAGTACGAGTGGAAGGAATTGGTTGTTACTGGTCCACACGAATTGAACGCTTTCAAGAACGTGTACCCCAAATATGGCTTTGAACGACCCGTGGTTCACTACACTACCTTCCTTGCGCGTTATCTTGACCAACTCAAGCCGCTGCTCAAGCATCCCGTGAATAAGAAGATCACCTATCACGATCCCTGCTATCTCGGGCGTCACAACGGCGAATATGAAGCGCCGCGCAAATTGCTCGAAGCCATCCCTGGCGTGGAATTGGTCGAGATGGGACGTAACCGCGAAAACGGATATTGTTGCGGCGGCGGTGGTGGCGGCATGTGGATGGACTCGTTCACAGCCAAACACACCACCATGCGTCTCTCCGAAAAACGCGCGATGGAAGCCGCGTCCACGGGCGCGAACGTGCTGGCTGTTGCTTGTCCGTTCGAAGTCTCGAGATTTGAGGATGCGGTCAAGTCCACGGGCAATGAGCATGTCGGCGTGCTAGATATTTTGGAATTGTTGGATAAGTCTATGAGAGGTGAGTAGAAAATTATCCGTCATTGCGAGCCGCGCTCTTGCTCTTAGCGGCGAAGCAATCTCCAACATCGTCGGGGATTGCTTCGGGCGGAAGAGCACCGCCCTCGCAATGACGAAAATATTGAAGGAGAGAGATTTTCATGAACATCGTAGTCGCAATAAAACACATCCCCAGCATTGCAGATGATTTGCCCGTCAAAGGCAATAATGTAGATTTTGACTCTGTGGATTTCGTGCTCAATGAGTTCGATGAGCAGTCCATCGAGCAGGCGGTGTTGGTGAAGGAGGCCGTCGGTGGGACGGTGACTGTGGTTGGGGTGGACGTGATCGGGGAACTGGATAACGTGCTTCATCTTGCGCTTGCCAAAGGCGCGGATAAGGCTGTCAAAATTACAGGGGATGACCCCGCCGCGGATTCACATCAACAAGCCAAATGGCTGGCGGAGGCGATCAAGGGACTCTCGCCCAATATCGTTTTTGCTGGCGTGCAGGCTTCAAATGATCTCGACGGTCAGATCGGACCAATGATTGCTGCGTATCTTGATATGCCGTACATTGGCGGAGTCAGTTCGGTGGAAGTGAGCGACCACACGGCAACGGTGAATAAAGAATTCGCGGGCGGATTTGGCGCAAAGTATTCTGTGAGTTTGCCAATGGTGGTTGGTGTGCAAGCCGCGTCCAAGCCTCCGCGATATGCGCCCATCAGCAAAGTGCGACAGGTTGCGCAGATGGCGACGATTGAAAAGGTCGCGCCCTCTGGCGGTGTCAGTTCAGGATTGTCATTTAAGAAAATGGCTCCGCCCGTTGTGACGGGTCACGCAGAGATGATCGGCGGCTCATCCAAAGAAGTCGCTGCGAAGATTGTTGAGTTGTTGAAGAGTAAAGGTCTCGCATAGCGCGACATATATATCGCAACGGCGTACAGGCGACATAAATGTCACGGTACAAAACAGGAGAATTTATGAGCAATGACGTATTCGTAATCACCGAACACATGGATGGAAAATTTTCCGATGTGTCGTTTGAGATGGTTGGAAAAGCCAAAGAGTTGACGTCCGCTTGGGGCGGGCAGGCAGTTGCGGTCGTAGTCGGAGGCGGGGCTGCGTCCAATATATTTGCTTCTGATGCCACGATCCATGTGGATGATGCGGCGTTGAGTCAATTCAATCCCGAAGCGTATGGCAAAGTGATCGAAGCATTGGTTAAGGAAAAATCTCCGCGATTGGTCATGTTCGGTTGGACGGCGATGGGCATGGACATCGCCGCGTGGCTCTCGGCGCGGACAGGCAAACCATGTGTCGCATATGCCAGAGACTTGTGCATCGAGAACAACGCGTTGATTGTGAACAGCCAGGTCTACGGTGGGAAGATGATCGCAGAGGTCGCGCCCGAAGGCGACATGGTGATTGTCGCTTGTCTGGCTGGATCGTTCGCGGTTGAGGCGGGTCAAGGCTCGACGGCTGCGACGCAAATCGCTTCACCCGTTGCATTAGTTGGATTGAAAACAAAATTTGTCGAAGCCATCAAGCCTGCGGGCGGCGATGTGGACATTACCGCACAGGCGAAGTTGGTTTCGATTGGACGCGGTATTGGAAGCAAAGACAATGTAGAACTTGCTGAAGAGTTGGCGCAAAAACTTGGTGCAACGGTTTCGTCATCCCGCCCCGTTGTGGATGCGGGTTGGCTGCCGCGCACTCGTCAGGTTGGCAAGTCGGGACTCAAGGTCAAGCCGAAGTTGTATCTCATGCTCGGTATCTCTGGCGCGCCCGAACATCTCGAAGGTATGAAATCGGCTGAATTAATTATTGCTGTGAATACCGATAAGAAAGCGCCGATCTTCAACGTGGCGCATTACGGCGCGACGGCGGATCTGTTTGAAGTGGCTGAGGCGATGTTGGAACTACTCTAATTCCGTCATTGCGAGCCGCGCTCTTGCTCTTGGCGGCGAAGCAATCCCCACCACTGTGACGGAGATTGCTTCGGGCGGAAGAACGCCGCCCTTGCAATGACGAAACAGTTTCTCGGGAGGGCACGTGCTAACAACGATTGAAAAAATTGTGTTCGTTGCATTGGCATTGGTTTCAGCGGGGTTCACGGTTCATGGGTTCAAGCTCATCATCGACTCGATTCGCAAGGGTAGACCTGCGCCTGAGTTGAAGAATGTACCCGCGAGTCTGTTGAATGCGGGCGTAAAGGTTTTGTTCCAGCAGACTATCTTCAAAGCACGCAAAGCTTTGAGCGCGATTCACATGGGACTGTTCTTCGGTCTCATCACCTATGCCTTCGTCAATCTCTTCGATGTGCTCGAAGGACTCGTTCCTGGCTTCGATCTGGTTTACGGCGGGGCGCACATTCCCA
Source organism: Chloroflexota bacterium (assembly GCA_016191955.1). GTDB lineage: Bacteria > Chloroflexota > Anaerolineae > Anaerolineales > Villigracilaceae > Villigracilis. The sequence continues at coordinate 5,062 of JACPVC010000342.1, read as the reverse complement.
ACGCGCCGACGGGACTCATCAACGCCTTCAATCTCATCGCGGATGTGATGAGCATGTTCCTACTCGTCGCCATCACGGTATTTTTGATTCGCCGCTTCATCGTCAAAGACAAGGCGCTCGATTACCGCGAAAATATTCTGTTGAATCCCAAAGTTAAAGCGGGCGGGCAACAAATCGATTCGCTGATTGTCGGCGCGTTCGTCATCATGCATGTCATCGCGCATTTGATGAGTCAGTCTTATCGCCTCACCAATGGCGCGTACCCTTTCATGCCGATTGCGAGTTTTCTCAATTCAATTTTCGGCACCTCCGAAACGGGTGTGCATGTCGCATGGTGGATCAGCATTGGCTGGGTCATGTTCATCATTCCGTATCTCTCGCGCAGCAAGCACACGCACTTTTTTATGGCTCCCGTCACTCTTGGTCTTGCCAAACAAAATCCGCGCGGACAACTTGACCCTGCGATTCCGCTGAAGGTTATCGAAGGTCAAAAGTTTGACCCTGGCGCAAAATTTATTCACGACCTTTCATGGAAAAGGGCGCTTGATGCTTACGCCTGCGTGCAATGCAATCGCTGTCAGGATGTCTGCCCCATGAATTTCGCCGAAGGCGCGCCCCTCTCCCCTTCGGCATTGGAAGTGAACAAGCGTTATCTTCTCAAGGAAGCGACTTTCGGCTCTCACCCCGACCGACTCCTGCTTCCGCTTACTGAGACAGTTATCTCCGCTGAGGCAGTTTGGTCTTGCACAACATGTCATGCCTGCGTCAGCATTTGTCCTGTCGGCAACGAACCGATGGCGGACATCGTTGATATTCGAAGGCGAATGATCGTTGATGGCGCAGAACTGGACAGCGGCGTGCAAAACGCGTTGCAATCTCTCGCCACGAACGGCAACTGGATGAGCAAAGGCAAACGTCTGCGCGGACGCTGGGCAAAGGAGATGGAGTTCCCCGTCAAGAACGCGACCGAAGAACCCGTGGAGCATTTATGGTTCGTGGGCGATACCGCTTCATTCGATGAGCGCGTCATCCCGAATACCAAAATGGTCGCGCGGATTTTCCAGCAAGGCGGCTTAGACTTCGGGATCATGTACCAGAACGAATCCAACGCAGGCAATGACGTCCGCCGCGTGGGTGAGGAAGGTCTGTTCGAGCAACTCGTCGAGCAGAACATGCAAGCCTTTGGCAAAGCACAGTTCAAACAAATCGTCACCACCGACCCGCACTCGTTCAACACTTTGAAAAACGAATACCCGCAGTTCGGTGGGAAGTTTGAAGTCAAGCATTACACCATGACCCTGCTCAAGTTATTTGAAGAAGGCAAGTTGACGGTGAAGAATAAACTGTCGAATTACAAAGTAACTTTCCATGACCCGTGCTATCTCGGACGCTATAACGGCGGATTCACCGCTCCACGTAAGTTGCTGGAAATGCTTGGCGTGGAATTCGTCGAAATGCCGCGCAACTGTGAGAACTCATTCTGCTGCGGCGCAGGTGGTGGTCAAATTTGGATGGGCAAGGTCGCGCCTGGCGAACGTCCTGCCGAGAACCGAATCAAAGAAGCGCTGACTACCTTTGGTGAGAGCACAAACGAGAAGACTCAACTCTTCATCGTCACCTGCCCAAAGGACATGGTCATGTATTCGGATGCGGTCAAGACGACGGGCAACGAGGGAAAAATCGAAGTCCGCGACATCATTCAATTGGTGGCAGAAGCTGTCGGCGTGGAAGAGCCTGTCGTAGCAGAGGCAGTTGCGGCTTAAGAAAGAAGCGTGGTCTCGATACGCCGCGAAGAACAAGAGCGCGGCTACTCGACCACCGATGCGACAAATATGTTCAAGTGTCCGTATTGCGAGTTTAGCGGTAAGAGGTCAGAAGTCCATCATCACCTTGCGGAGAATCATGGCGATACGCTCGGCGTGCGCGTGGATGAATTTACGGGTCATACATTTTTCATTGTGACCTGCCCAGTTTGCAAAGATAGTTACGAGCAGGTGACGAAGAAGGCAAGGAACGATCCGAGTTTTGTAAAAGAATATGAACACGAAATCCGATTGGTCGTATTTGATATGTTGTTGTATCACATGCAAGGCGAACACAACCTAGGAGAATAATATGGCAACAGTGCGAGGGTGCAACATTCCTGAAGACCGCTACTACTGGGTGGAGAAACACGCGTGGGCGCAACTCGAAGCGGACGGCACGGTGAAGATCGGCATCACCGACGTGGCGCAGAATTTGGCGAAGGGCATCGTGAATGCCACGCCGAAGGATGTGGGGCGCGCCGTGCAGAAAGGCAAGAGCGCTGGGACTTTGGAAAGTGGAAAGTGGGTGGGACCTGTTACATCACCTGTGACGGGTGAGATCGTGGAAGTGAATGAGGCAATGAAAGGCAAACCGTCGCTGATCAACTCTGACCCGTACGGCGAGGGTTGGTTCGTGAAAGTGAAACCAACCGATTGGGCTGGCGAAAGCGCATCGCTCGTAACGGGTGAAGCAGCGGTGGCGGCATATCAGAAGTTTATGGAAGAGCAGAATTTGAATTTCGAGTAAAAAAACATTAACCGCAAAGCACGCAAAGAGCGCGAAGATTTAAAAGGTTTTCTTTGCGTTCTTCGCGGTCTTAGTGGTTAAGAGATTTTATGATTTTCTACGCCTGCGACATCCCCGAAGACCTGACCTACGACATCGAACACGATGTGTGGATTCGATTCGATGGCGACCTCGCGACTCTCGGCATGACCGATGTGGCGCAGACCCGCTGCGGCAAGATCGCGGCAATCAGTTTCAGGGATGTTGGAAAGAAGGTCGCGCAAGGAAAGGCGTTGGCGACGATTGAATCCGCCAAGTGGGTGGGACCGTTCCCCGCTCCATTCTCGTGTGAGATCGTCGAATCGAACCAGGAAGGTTTCGCGAGAGATATTTTGTTAGCCAACAAAGAGCCATACACCACTGGCTGGCTGGTCAAGGTGCGAGCGACGAATTTGGAGAATGAACGCGGTCAGTTGGTAACGGGTGATGAAGCGGCTGAAAGATATAAAGAGAGAATTAGAGAATTGAAGGTTAATTGTTTGAGGTGTATTGATTAACTAACCATCGTCACACCTGCACTGGCGTGCGACGCAAGTGTTGCGAGGGCGACAGCCCGAAGCAATCCCCAACCTTGCGCGGAGATTGCTTCGTCGGGAAGAGCACCCTCCTCGCAATGACGATAATCCAATGAGGTGAATATGTCTAACCAAACGAACTCCTACGAAATCCCCGCAGATCTCGCGTATGACCGCGAACATCACATGTGGGTGCAAGTTGATTCTGCCAGTGGCGATGTCTTTGTTGGGATTGACACGCTCGGTCTCGCATCACTTGGTGATCTGGCTTACGTCACATTGAAAGATGTCGGCAAGTCGGTGAAGCGCGGCGAGTCGATAGGAACCTTGGAAGCGGCGAAGATGACGGGGGACCTGATCGCTCCTGTCAGCGGAACGATTGTGGCGCGGAACGATGCGACGGTGAGCAACCCTGGTTTGGTCAATCAATCACCGTACGTGGATGGCTGGATGGTGGTCATCAAGCCCAGCGATTGGGAGAATGAATCAGCGCAGTTGGTTTCGGGGGATGGTCTGCCCGTGTGGGTTGAATCTGAAGTCAAACGGTACAAAAACCAGGGATGGATTGATTGATGATACCTATAGCTCTTGGCGGCGTCCCCGCCGCCGAGGACGGCGGCTGGAGCAGACTATGAATTGGCGATTAATCACGGACGACAACGTATCCCCCTCCTTCGGTCTCGCCGCAGATGATGTGTTGGCGCAACGCGTTGGGATGAATCAATCTCAGCCTACTTTGCGCCTTTACACCTATCGTTCGCATTGCGCATTGGTTGGACGTTTTCAAAATATTGAAAATGAAATCCGCATTGAGTATTGCCGCGAAAATGGAATCGCCACCAATCGTCGTCCGACGGGCGGTGGCGCGATCATCATGGGCGCAGATCAACTCGGCGTGGCGCTCACCATCCCTGGGCGCGGAGATGACTCATATTCACATGCGCGCGAGTTGATGGGTAACTTTTCCGAAGGGCTTGTGCGCGGATTGAATCAACTCGGCGTGGAGGCAAAGTTCCGCCGCAAGAACGATATCGAAGTCAACAGCAAAAAACTCGTCGGGCTTGGCATTTATCGCGCGCCGTCAGGCGGGTTGTTATTTCACGCCAGCCTGCTTGTGGATTTGGATATTGAACTGATGTTGCGAGTGTTGAATACGCCGTTCGAGAAAATTTCCGATAAAGAGATTGATACGGTTGCGGGACGAATAACGACGGTAAGAAGAGAATTGGAGAATTGGATTGCGCTTGATGAAGTGCGCCGCGTCATTGCCGACGGGTTTGCTGGCGCCTTCGACCTGAGCCTCCTCCACGCTGACGGTTTTTCCCGCGACGAACTTGACGACATTGCGAAACTCGAAAACGAAAAATATCTGACTGACGATTGGGTTTATCAGACTACGTCCGTGCCTGACAGCAATGGCTCCGCAAAAGTCAAAACGGAGGCGGGCTTGATCGATGTCAGCGTGACGATGGCGGGCGGGACGATCAAAGCCGCGTTCATCGGCGGTGATTTCTTTGCGGAAGAAAGCGCCGTCGCAGATTTGGAAGCGTCGCTGCGTTGGCATGCGAGTCAACCAGAGAAGGTTGCGGCGACGATCGGGAAAATTTTCCAGAGTAGAAAAAGTCAATTTAGCGGAATCCAACCCGAGGTCATGGTTGAAGCGGTGACAAAGGCAGTGTCACGCGCGCGAGTCGCGGAGAGTCAAATGCGGGCTGATCCGTACGGCTGTTATGTCAATCCTGGAGGCGCGCATGAGTGAGTTGATCCAGATCGCCGAGCCGATGAGTCTGACGACGGAGTGTTTGGAAATCCGCCGCGCGAATTTTGGCGACGCGATTACTTTTCATGCGCCTGGGTTGCGGCGATATAAAACAGATGAATTCGATTCGCAGAACGCGATTGAGTTTGCTTCGATCAGCGTGACGGGGACGGCGTGCGCGTTGAGTTGTGAGCAT
>JACPVC010000341.1 GCA_016191955.1 Chloroflexota bacterium | reverse complement strand
GCCATGGCAAAGGGACTTAACATCCCGAACGCCAACCGCCTCAAAAAAGAGACCCTCGCCATGATGATCCGCGAGGCGGAAGCGCAGAAGGAGGGCATCGAACTGCGCGGCGGCATCCTTGAGATCATGAGCGAAGGCATCGGCTTCCTGCGAGCCACCAATTATAGAATTAGCGATCAGGATGTGTATGTTTCGCAGGCGCAGTTAAGGCGCTATGACCTCCGCGCAGGAGACCTCGTGATCGGGCAGGTGCGCCCGCCGCGTGAGAGTGAACGGCACTTCGGTCTTCTAAAAGTGGAATCCATTAATGGCTTGGACCCTGACGAAGCCGCCAAACGAACCGTTTTCGAAAACCTCACCCCTATTTTTCCTGAAAAACGTTTTGACCTTGAAACCGATGCAAAAACTTTAGCCCCGCGTTTGATAAATCTGATCGCACCTGTTGGCAGAGGACAACGCGGCTTGATCGTCTCACCGCCCAAGACGGGGAAAACCACAATTCTTAAGCAAATTGCCAATTCAATTTCAACCAAATATCCAGACGTTCATTTAATTATTGCCCTGATCGGCGAACGTCCTGAGGAAGTGACCGACATGGATCGTTCTGTGGATGCCGAAGTGGTTGCCTCCACTTTCGATGAGCCGGTCACCTCGCACGTGCGCACAGCGGAACTCGCCTTAGACCGCGCTAAGAGGTTGGTGGAGATCGGACGCCACGTGGTAATCTTGATGGACTCGATTACCCGCCTCGCCCGCGCCTACAACCTGACCGTCAACCCCTCCGGGCGCACGCTCTCCGGCGGTATGGACCCCTCCGCGTTGTACCCGCCCAAGCGTTTCTTCGGCGCGGCTCGCAACGTGGAAGAAGGCGGTTCGCTGACCATCATCGCCACCTGCCTCGTGGACACCGGTTCCCGCCTCGATGATGTAGTCTACGAAGAATTCAAAGGCACCGGCAATATGGAGTTGCACCTCTCGCGCAAATTGCAGGAACGCCGCACCTTCCCCGCCGTGGATATCGAACGCTCGTCCACCCGCCGCGAAGAACTGTTGCTAGGTCCCGACTTGCTCCAGCGCGTTTGGCTTCTCCGCCGCATGTTCGTGCAAATGACATCTTCCCAGCCTGCGGGTGCGGGCATGGATCCCTCGGTTGCAACCGAAGCCATCCTGGCGCGATTAGAAAGATCAAAGAATAATATTGAATTTTTGGAAAACCTGACCAAGGAAGCATAGAGTGCGTCGCACCATCATGGTCAGGATAAATCCACACTGTAACTTGATCCTCTTTAGCAGATAAGCTTACCCGTTGGTGCGACGCACCCCCTACTAAAATGAAACCGTTCCTCGAAAAAATAAAATCCATCTTCCCTGCGCGAAAGAAGCCTGAAGCCGAACAGCCTCAGGCTGTTTCTGCTGTCAATGAACCCGGCACGAGTCCGCGCATGGAAGGGCGCAAAGCAGACCGCTTCACCGTCGTCAGTTGGGCGGTGACGTCGGTGGTTGTCTTCAGCCTGCTGGGAGGAACGTTGTATTACAAGAGCACTCTGCCCCCCACCATTGTGACTGTCCCTGCGGTGACGACGGAAGAGGCGTCAGAAGGCGGCGTGCCCGTAATCGTGGATTCAGGCACAGGCGGAGATGGAGGCGGGTTGTTCCCGACCATCTTCCGCAAATTACAGGTCAAGACCAACATCCCGGAACGTCCGCGCTACGACCCCGAGCTGTATCGCGTGGTACGCGGCGACTCGATGTATCGCATCGCGGAATCGTTCAAGATCAAGACTGAAACTATTTTGTATGTCAACGACCAGTTGGAAGATAATCCGCACAGCCTGCGCCCGGGCATGGAGTTAACCATCCCGCCCCAAGACGGTTTGTATTACACATGGAAAGAGGGCGACACCTTCGAGGCTATTGCAAAAGAATTCTTTGCCGAGGCAGATGACATCATCAACTATCCCGGCAACGAGATCGACCTGACCGACCCCAAGATCGAACCGAGCACAACGATATTCATCCCCGGCGGCTCACGTGAACTTCGTAACTGGTCGGCAGACTTGCAAACAGCCGCGCGCGGCGTCAACACGGGTACAGGCGGCGCCAACGCCTCGAATGCCTGCGGTGGCGGACCTGTTGGCAGCGGCTTTGGCTGGCCCGCAGACGACCACACCCTCTCCGGCAACGCCTACGGACCCGGTCACCTCGGCATCGACATCAACGCGCCCGAAGGCGCGAACGTCTACGCTGCCGGCACGGGTGTTGTGACGATGGCGGCAGGCGGTTGGAATTACGGCTACGGCAATGTGGTGCAGATCGACCATGGCAATGGGTACGTGACGGTCTATGCCCACTTAAGCTCGATCCTCGTCAGTCAGTGCCAAACGGTGGGGCAAGGTTCTGTCATTGGGCTTTCAGGTAATACGGGTAACTCGTTTGGCGCGCACTTGCATTTTGAAATTCGCGTCGGCGGCTCGAACATCAATCCCTACGATATTGTTCAGTAGGCTGGATGTAGTCAAGTGGACAGGTAGACAAGGAAACAAATATACAAGTACGTGAAGATACCTATCTACTTGTCTACTTGCTTACTTGTTTACTTATGCACCTTCCCCATGAACGAATCCTCCCTCAAAAAAAAACTTGCAAAATTAAATCTTGGCGGCTTGCGTTATTTTGATTCCATCGGCTCGACGAACGATGAAGCCTTGGCGTGGGCAGCGGACGGCGCAAAAGATTTCTCGTTGGTGGTTGCGGATGAACAAACGCAAGGGCGCGGGCGGCTGGACCGAAGATGGTTCACTCCCAAAGGCAGCGCCCTTGCGATGAGTCTCATCCTGCGTCCGACAGCGCCCATGCGCCCGCATCTCTCGCGGACTGTGGGACTGGCAGCCCTCTCGTTAGCGGATGCCTGCCTGACGTTGGGTCTGCCCCCCAAGATCAAGTGGCCCAATGATATTTTATTGGATGGCAAAAAGACAGCAGGGATTTTAGTGGAGACGGTTTGGTCCGGCGAAGAAGCGGATTCGCTGGTGATCGGCATGGGCATCAACGTGGGCATGTCGGCAGTGCCGCCTGCCGAGTCGCTACAATTCCCTGCCACAAGTTTGGAAGATATGCTTGGCAAAGCTCCCAAACGTGAAGAAGTCATCCTGTTTGTTTTAAGTTCCCTGCTGCGCTGGCGCGAGCAGATCGGCACGGATGGGTTCATCCAAGTATGGGAGGAGAAACTAGCCTTTCGCGGTGAGATCGTTCAAATCCACGCAGGAGGCGAAGCGACCGTTCACGGACTACTGGATGGATTAGAGTCCGATGGCAGTTTAAGACTGCGCGACGAACACGACAAATCTGTGATCGTCCGTTTTGGCGATGTGAGCCTGCGCCCTGCCGCATGATATACTGGTGAAAAAACTGAGGTCCATATGTTTGATGATCTTCGAAATGATGCCGCAAAACAATATGAAGATGAAGTGCAAGCGGAATATCAGCCCGCCGCTGTGTCCACCGCATCGCCCAGGCGCTCGAAAAAGTTCCTCGGCATGACGTCCATGCAGCGTTTTGTGCTTGTCTTTCTGCTGATGATCGCAACTTGCGTTATCGGCTTCCTCTGCCTGTTTGCCTTCGGCAGAATCGGGTTCTAAAATAAAACACAAAACGGGCGAAGGATTATCTCCTTCGCCCGTTTTTGATTCCTTTGAATGGCTACACCAGCTTCGGCTGGGGTTCCACTTCCTTCTCTTCCATTTGCGCGCCAGCCTTTTTCAAATCCTCGGCGGAGATACGCGCCACAGATGCGACACTGTCGCCTTCCTGCGGCTTGATAAGATGCACGCCGCGCGTCGCACGCCCGGATTGCTTCACATCCTTCACCTTCAAACGGATGGCAACGCCGTTAGCGGTCATGATGGTCAGGTCATCGTCCATTTGCACCACGCGCGCCGCAGCGATCTTGCCGATCTCTTTGAGCGCCTTCTGGTCGATGGTGGAGATACCGCTGGTAGCGCGTCCTTTAGGCGTGTATTCCTTCAATGGGGTTTGTTTGCCGAAGCCGCCTGTCGTCACGACCAACAAGGAACCGTCTTTATCGACCACGTCCATACTGGTCACAACATCATCCTTCTTCAACTTGATGCCCTGCACACCCGCGGCTTGACGTCCCATCGAACGCACCTTTTCCTCGCCGAAGCGCAGAGCTTGTCCGTTCTCGGTGACGATGATGATCTCATCCTTGCCGGAAGTCATGCGCGCCCAACCGAGGGTGTCGCCTTCATCCAAATTCATGGCGATCAAGCCTGAGGGGCGGACTGAGGCGAACTCTTCCATCGTCACGCGTTTGAGGCGCCCGCGCCCGGTCATCATCATGCAGAATTGATTCGGGGAAAATTCCCGAATCGACATGGCGGCTGTCACCTTTTCATTCGGTCCCAGTGCAAGGATATTCACCAATGGAATACCTTTGGTGGCGCGGTCGAGGTCTGGGATTTGATAGACCTTTTCGGAATAAACCTTGCCCTTATCGGTGAAGAACAACATCGTATCGAGGCTGCGCGCCGGGATGAGCATCACAACTTCGTCTTCTTCCTTTGTGGTATGACCCTTCACACCGCGTCCACCGCGGCTCTGCGAACGGAACGCGGAGGCGGCGATGCGCTTGATGTATCCACGCTCGGTGAGACTGATCAGCACCGATTCATCGGGCACGAGATCTTCGTCGTGGATATCCTCGCGGGCATCGGCAGAGATCTTGGTACGGCGGTCATCGCCGTATTTCTCAGCTAATTCACTCAGTTCATCCTTGATGAGCGCCAGGATTTTCTTCGGGTTGGCAAGCAGGTCTTCGAGATACTCGATGGTCGAGCGGACTTGCTTGTGTTCTTCTTCGATCTTCCAGCGTTCGAGCGCGGCAAGGCGGCGAAGCTGCATATCCAAAATCGCCTGTGCTTGCAACTCACTCAGCTTGAAACGCGTCATCAACGCGGCCTTGGCTTTGTCGGCATCCTCCGCCTCGCGGATGACTTTAATGACGGCGTCGATGTTGTTCAGCGCGATCAGGTAACCGTCCAAAATGTGGATGCGCGCCTTCGCCTTGTCCAAATCAAATTGCGAGCGGCGCGTGATGACGGTCTGACGATGATCGATGAAAATTTGCAGCAGGCGTTTGAGCGGCAGGGTGCGCGGCTCGCCATCCACCAGCGCCAACATCTGCACCCCAAATGTGGACTGTAACGCCGTGTATTTATAAAGCTGGTTCAGCACTTTCTTGGGCTGGGCACCGCGCTTCAACTCGATGACGATGCTCATACCGCGCTTGTCTGACTCATCGCGCAGGTCGGAGATTTGGTCGATCTTATCTTCACGAACGAGTTCAGCAATGCGCTCGATCAACGTGGACTTATTAACTTGATACGGGATTTCCGTGATATTGATCTGATACCGCCCTGCTTTGGTCTCTTCGATATGGGCAATACCGCGCATCACGATGCGACCACGTCCCGTGCCGTATGCCGAGATGATGCCTTCCGTCCCGACGATCATGCCGCCGGTCGGGAAGTCCGGTCCCTGCACGAACTTCATCAGGTCTTCCACATTAACGTCGTCGATCCTGTCATAATTCTCGATCAAATGGTTGATCGCCCCAGCCAGCTCACGCAAGTTTTGAGGCGGGATATTGGTCGCCATACCGACGGCAATACCCGAAGATCCATTGAGAAGCAGGTTCGGAAGCCTCGCAGGCAGAACGAGCGGCTCCTGAAGCGAATCATCGAAGTTGGGACCAAAATCCACGGTCTCTTTTTCAAGATCCGCCAGCATTTCTTCCGCCATTTTTTGCAGGCGCGCTTCGGTATAACGCATCGCAGCCGGAGCATCGCCATCTACCGAACCGAAGTTACCCTGACCATCCACCAGCAAATAACGCAGCGAAAAATCCTGCGCCATACGAGCCATCGATTCATACACCGCCGAGTCGCCATGCGGGTGATACTTACCCAGTACCTCACCCACGATACGAGCCGATTTCTTATACGACGAGTTCGAACGCAGCCCCAACTCATGCATCGCGTACAAAATGCGCCGATGCACCGGCTTCATGCCGTCGCGGGCATCGGGCAGCGCGCGCGCCACGATCACGCTCATGGCGTAATCCAGGTACGCAGAACGCATCTGGTCGTCAATATCCACCGACTCGACATTTCCAGCGATCAAATTTTCTTCAGCCATAAAAAATCCTTTTTAATCTTTCTGGGGAGCCAAAAATGGGCAAATAGCCGCCTTTTTCACGCAAAACTGGCATAAAAAGACACGAAGATGGGGAAAACTTCGTGTCGCATTAGATGAAGGAAGCGTATTTTTATAGTGCAATTATACCACCCCAATCCATTTTTTGCCTGCCAGATTGACAAAATAGGGCGCCCCACCCACTATGGAACGCTGCGCCTCTCTTCCCACTCGAAGCTGATCCTGCCCATCAAAAAAGACCCGCGTCTGCGAGTCTTTGTGGTGCCGAAGGAGGGACTTGAACCCTCATGAGCGTAAGCTCACTACGCCCTGAACGTAGCGCGTCTGCCAATTCCGCCACTTCGGCATGTCTGTTTGATTGGCGGCTTGTATTTTATCCCAAACGGGTGGAATGTCAATGTGAGGCAACACAGTGTTACGCAAGCGTACATCTTGCACATACGCTACAGTTCGCATCGACAATTTTGTTATTCGAGAATTTGGTAGGAAAAACCCTACTGTGGTATTGGAACTAAACGTGGTGAAATTGCGTTAAGAAGATATCCCTTTCAAGAATGTATTGTTAAACCATTACAGTACTGAAAGGGGAGTATCTTTATGAAAACAGAATCGTTATATTGTGTATAGAAAAGAAAGGAGTTGTATCATGTTCGTTTTTGCCGCAGTGGTCATTCTACTATTGCTCGCACTGGCTGGTTCCGACATGTTCGTAGCGCAGTACAGCCCGGATGAACTCAGCAACATGGGAGTTCAAGAGCAATGATGGAAGACCACCCCATCCCCTAGCCCGACGCATCTAACAGACGCGCCGGGCTTTTTTATTTATTTGATTGGGGAAATCAATTCAAGCGGGCAAGCACATCGTTCGCTTCCATGAGAAGATAATCAACACCTTCATACTTGAATTCAGTGCCGCTGCACTTTGCAAACAGTACTGTGTCCTTTGGCTTAAGCTTGATGCTCTCATCATCGCCGACAGCCACCACCTGTCCCGTTTGAGGCTTCTCCTTTGCAGATTCAGGCAAAAACAAGCCAGAGGCGGTTTTACTTTCCTGCTTCAACGGCTGGATAAGAATACGCGTCCCCAATGGTTGAATATTGAGCTTCGCCACATTCGCCTCCTATTGGATGCCCAGCAGGGAATTGATCTGCGGACGGTTGAAACCCACCACGATCTTGCCGCCGATGTCGATCACGGGGACGCCCATCTGACCGGAGCGGCGCACCATATCGCTCGCAGCAGCCTGGTCGTGGCTGACGTCGATGTCGGTGAATCTGATGCCCTTCTCGCGGAAATAACTTTTCGCCATGTTGCAGAAGGAACAGGTCGGTGTGCTGAACACCACAACCTTCGGTTGAACTTTATCTGTCATTTCGGTACCTCCAAAAATTTGATGTACTGAATAGATGCATGCACGCAGAATAAGTTACAAACGAGACATTAATGTTACGTGTGAAATTGAACTCTCAAAATCCGCCCCGTCATATCCAAATAAAGAGAACTGTTGAATTATTTTCCTTTCGTCCCGGGAGCACTCAAAGTCTGTTAGTAGTTTGGCTCAAGCCGCTGTCCTTTGCGAAGCATCCTGTGGACGGCGGCGTTCTGCGAGTAAATCCTTCGCCGAGGACAGCGAAGGGAGCAGGTCATCTACAAACTTTTAGCGCACCCTTCGTTCCCTACCGCTCGGTAGGGAACGAAAGTTTGGGATATAATACAGCCACGCGGGCGGTATTTATCCATTCCGCCGCAAGGATATTCCTTATGCAAATCACCCCGCTTCATACTAGTATCGAAAAACTTATCGAGTTAAGGAAGGGCGTCGTTGTTCTCGAAACACCCAATGGGTTTCCCATAAACGAAACAAACCTGTATATGGTTTCACCCAACGGAGACTTTCTTTGGAAGGCGGAAAAGCCGGCGCCCAACATACTCTACACCAAGCTAAAGCTCAACGACGATTCGACCATCTCCACCTTTACCAATAACGGACAGTTCTGCGAGATCGACATGGAAACCGGCAAGATCATCAGCAGTTCGAGGTTTTAATAGTTCGTCGCCACAGTCAAAGTGAAGTAGTAGATATGTTCATTCGCGAAAACCGGACAAAACACAAGCTCAAAGCAGGTCAACCAACCTATGGTGTGATCTCCACTTCAGACGACCCGCAGTTCGCTGAATTGTTTGGTCTCGCAGGCTTCGACTACTACATGTTGGATGCCGAGCATGGATTGTTAGACCCCGCCCAGGTCATCAATGTGATCCGCGCCTGCGAATCAGTGAATATGACTCCCATGGTGAGAATCGGTCCACGTGACCCGAAACTTGTTTTGCAATATCTCGATGCTGGCATGATGGGCATCATGATGCCGGGACTCGAATCCACCAGCGACGTGAAGATGTTAATTGACACCGTCAAATATCCCCCACTCGGCAAGCGCGGACTTGGAATAACCCGCGCCTCCGGTTATGTTGCAGTTGGAGATAAAGCGGTGGAGTACATCGACTTTGCCAACGAACAGACGATGGTCATCACACAATTTGAGGACCCCGCTTTGATCGACCGCTTCGAAGAAATGATCTCCCAACCCGGCTTGGACGCCGTAATCGTCGGTCCGCGTGACCTTTCCTTGAACATGGGCTTCAAAGACGGACCCGGTCACGCCGAAGTGCAATCCATGATCGAGCGGGCGGTTGCAGTGTGCAAAAAAGCAAATGTTGCCGCAGGAATTACTGCTACAACTCGTGAAGTGGCAGAGAAAGAAGTCCAGCGCGGTATGACCATGATCCTTGGCGTTGCCCAAACCTTGATATTAGCTGGCTCGAAAGAATTTTTACCTGAGAAGTGAATCAATAAATGGAACAACCTCCCTTTGGCTTTGTGCTCGTTTTTCTTTTATTCAGCCTGATCTTCCTATCAAATAGCTATAAGCTCTGGTTCAAAACGGACGAGTACTACAAAGACCTGTATAACAGCCTCACCAACGAGAAGACACCGTATCCTTTCAAGAGCTTCTTCCTGAAGCGATTGGAAAATAAGCAGAGTTGGATATTTTGGCAGAAAGCATTTAGTTTATTGGGCATTGTGGCTGTTGTAGGTATGGATGTTTTGGTGGTAATGGCGTGGATTGGGTGAATATTTATTTGACTTCAAAGGTATCCAAAGTTATACTTTCAGTATAACGAAAGGTATAAAATGGAAACAATTAAAACTGCAATCTCGATTGATAAGGCTCTATTCGCTCAGGCAAATTCACTTGCTCGAAAGTTAAAGGTCTCGCGGAGCAAGTTGTTTGTAATTGCGCTTGAAGATTTTATTCGGGAACAGGAAAACCGCGACTTGCTTGAAAAGATCAATGCCGTCTATGCAGATGAAGCGGATCAAACAGAAATCCAAATGCGCCGAAAAGCCCGCAAATCGCATAGAAAATTGGTGGAGGGACAATGGTGATTAACCAGGGTGACGTATATTGGGTGGAACTGGAAGAACCAACGGGTTCAGAGCCTGGATACTCTCACCCACACGTGGTCATCCAAAACAATCTATACAACCAAAGTAAGATCAAAACCATTATCGTTTGCGCATTGACTTCCAATTTGAAGTATGCGGAAGTACCCGGAAACGTTTTATTGGAAAAAGGAGAGGCAAGTCTGCCAAAGGCAAGCGTGGTAAATGTTTCGCAAATCTTCACCATAGATAAATCACAGTTGGGCGAATATATCGGAACATTGACCCCAAAGCGCGTGTATCAAATCCTTGACGGCATTCAATTATTCCTCGAGCCACGTGATCTGGACAAGGTATGAAGAGTTTCTGGCGTTCCCCTCTTTTTTCCATGTGGGTTTGCCAGTCGTAAATCCAAAATCTGAAATCGTAAATCAAGGAGCTTAACTTGAAAATCATTGCATGTATCAAGCAAGTCCCCGACTCGGAGGCGAAAGTTAAAGCCGAAGGCGGGCAGGTCTCATGGGGCGACGCGCCGCTGGTCATCAACCCGTTTGATGAGTACGCGGTTGAAGGCGCGCTTCAGCAGAAGGAAGCAAACAATGGAACGGTCATTGCCTTGTGCATCGGACCCGAGTCCGCGAAGGAAGCGCTCAAGCACGCCCTCGCCATGGGCGCCGATGAAGCTATCCTCGTCTCGGACCCGGCATTGAACAACCTCGATACGGCTGGCGCGGCGAAGGTCCTTGCGGCGGCGATCAAGAAAGTTGGCGATGCTGACATGGTCATCTTCGGACGGCAGACGCTCGACAACGGCGCGGGACTCACCCCGGCTCAGACAGCCAGAGTTCTCGGGTTGCCCATGCTTGGGTTGGCTGGCAGCATAAAGGTCGAAGGAGGCGCGGTCACTGTCGAGCGTGTGCTCGAAGAAGGCAGGCAGATCATGAAAGCAAACCTGCCCGCTGTGCTCAGCGTCGTGCAAAGCATTGGCGAACCGCGCTACCCATCGTTCATGGGCATCCGCAAAGCATCGAAGGCGACCATCCCCGTTTGGTCATTGAGCGACCTCGGCGTCAGCGCCCCCGCCGCGGTTGTGACCCGCTCTGAATTAATGACCCCGCCAAGCGACGAAAGAGCTATCGAAATGATCACTGGCGAAAGCCCCGCCGAGATCGCCGAAAAACTCGCCGACAAAATCATCGCGGAGAAAGTGTTATGAAAACGTTTGTTTATATCGATCACTTCAAAGGCGAAGTCCAGCCTGCATCTTGGGAGGCGCTTGGTCTTGCAAAAACTTTCGGCACCGCGGTTGCGTTGGTCTTCGGCGCAGGTGTAGATGAAGTAGCCAAAGCCGCTGTGGAATATGGCGCGGATGAAGTCCTCGTTGCGGATGATGCCTCGCTGACAGATTACCGCGCTGAGACGTATGCCTCCACCCTCTCCGCGCTCGCCTCTTCTCAAAGCCCCGACCTGATCCTGTTCCCGACAACGGCGCGAACCCGTGAGCTTGCTGCCATGTCTGCCATCGACTTGAACACTGGCGTGCTCACCGACCTGACCGATCTCGAAGCGAACGGCGACTCATTCGCCGCCACCCGCCCGATCTACGAAGGCAAATTGACAGAAAAAACCGTCTGCTCTGGCAAGCCCGTCATGGCAACCATCCGCGGACGCGCCTTCCCCAAGCCGAACCGTGAAGAAGGCAAGAGCGGCACGATCACTAAAGTCGTTGCCGCTGGCACTGCCCTCTCGACTGTTGAAGGCTACTCCGCCTCTGAAAGCGCCGTCAACCTCGGCGACGCGGGCATCATCGTCTCTGGCGGACGCGGCGTCTCGAACAACCCGTCCCTCACCCCGCCCGCTGGCATGGACGAAAAGCAAGCCGAAGTCTGGCGCGCGCAACAAGGTTTCGCATTAGTCACTGAACTCGCCCAATTGCTCGGCGGCGCCGTCGGCGCCTCCCGCGCAGCCGTGGACGGTGGTTACATCACCTACGCTCACCAAGTTGGTCAGACCGGCAAAGTCGTCGCGCCTGATCTGTACATCGCTTGCGGTATCTCCGGTGCAATTCAACACCTGGTCGGCATGAGAAATGCAAAGGTGATTGTGGCTATCAACAAAGACGCCGATGCTCCCATCTTCAAGCAAGCCCGCTATGGCGTGGTTGGCGACCTGTTTGCAATTGTCCCTGCCTTAACACAGACGTTGAAGAAGAAGTTAGGTAAATAGCCAAGGGTGCGTCGCCCTGACTTAATGGGATTCTTCTACCGAGTAGATGAATCTTATTAATCAGAAAAAATCCAAACTGTTTGGTCCCGCAAGGGGATTATATGCGACGCACTCGTACCCTGCGCTGACGGAGGCAATGAAAGCGAAGCTGGGGAAGTAAATTGAATAGCCCATAATGAGAAAAGACCCCTGATGGCAAACGCATCGGGGGTCTTTTTATCTATCAAAAACTTGCAATATTGATAAAAACTGACAAATAGCTTAAGTCATTTGTATAATAAAAACGATGAACTCAGAACTGCAAGAACACATCCATACCTTATGGGATGAAATGGCGGATATGGATGTAACGCAAGTTGACACCGCCACAGATCATTTGATGAGCAGGTTATGCGACCTGATGAATGTGAAAAATGCGGTTTGGTTTGGCGCCGTGCGCATTGGCGATTCCCATTCTGATGACCCGATAAAAGGCTGGCGCGTGCCTGTCTTTCAATACCTCCGCCCTGCCCAGCCTTTGGATGCCGTGACCAAGGAAGAGATCAAACGCATCAATAAAGACGACATGGTGGACCAAACGACCGTCGCCAATGCCGCCGGTGCAGGGCGTTTCCGCGCCAACCGCCTATGCGACCTGGTGCCGGAAGAGTGGTTTCAATCTCCGTTCTACGAATATCAGTATCGCCGCGTCGGGAATGAAGACGCGGTATATGTTTCCTTTCCAATCAACGAGGATGCCGAATCTTGGTTCGGCTTTTTCCGTAAGATCGGCGTTCCCCGCTTCACCCCCGAGGAACGGGACACATTGGCGTACGCGCTGCGGGGGCTGAAATGGTTCCATCGCCAGTTAATGTTAAGCCACGGACTGCTAATCGCCAAAGCGCCGCTGACACCCGCCGAACGCCGCGTGCTGCAATTCCTGCTCTCCCCCATCCCTGAGAAAGAGATCGGGCAAAATTTGGGAATCACCGCCAACAGCGCCCATCAATACGTGGTGGCTGTCTATCGCAAGTTCGGCGTCAACAGCCGCGCCGCGCTTACGAGCCTTTGGCTTGGGGCAAACTAGAAAAAGTACAGACAACCCTACTAATTAGTAGGGTTGTCTGTATATATACCTGCCGAGATAATGGGGTAATTACTTCGACTTCTATTTAAATAGTCACTAAAACTTTATTGGTTTCCTGTCATTGCAAGCCGCAGTATTGCGGCACGGCAACCTCCGTGTTTGGAGGTTGCTTCGGGCAAAATACCGCCCAGGCAATGACATGATTTTTTTTATAAGAAACAAAGCCCATCCCCAAGCATGGAGAGTTTGACATGAGAAATCATAAAGTAATTTTCACCATTCTAAGCGTTGCAGCCGTGCTGGCACTGACCTTCAGTACACTTGGCACTGCCCCCGCGCGGGCGGCGGGAATCGTTGTCAACGGCAATGCGGACGATACGCTTGCCAACCTTGCACTTAACTCGACGTGCGATCTGCGCGAAGCGATCACGGCTGCCAATACCGACAGTGCTGTCGGTCAATGTCCCGCCGGCTCCGGCGCGGACACGATCACCTTCGCCGCGAACTACACCATCACGCTCGTTGGTAGTCAACTGCCCGCCGTAACGGGCGTCGTCACCATCACAGGCAATGGCGCATCGAACACCATCGTTCAAGCCTCCACCTGCGACCCCACCGTGGGCTTCGGCGGGGGATGCGGCATCAACTACCGCGTTTTTGAAGTCACAAGCACGGGCAACCTCACGCTCAATGACATATCCGTTAAACATGGGCAACCTAGCTTCTCCAATGGCAGTGGTATTTATAATGCAGGCACGCTGACCGTGAACGCTGGCTACATTGCCGATAACTTTTCCGACCATGCCAACGGAGGCGGCATTTACAACGGCGTTAACGCAACAGCTACCTTGAACGATACCATTATTCACAGCAACCTCTCCGCCGAAAATAGCGGAACCGGCATCCATAACGACGGGACAATGACCCTCACGCGCTCGGTGATCTCTTCCAATGTTATGACGAGTGGCGCTTCCGGAGGGGGCATCACCAATGGCTCAACCGGTACGCTAACCGTCTCCGACAGCGCCTTCACAGACAATGATGGAGACCTAAGCGGCGGTGCGATTTTGAACTACGGCGCCCTGACCGTAACAAACAGCACCTTTTCCGGTAACTTCACATCCAGTGGTACGCTGGGCGAAGGCGGCGCAATCTATAATGGGGGAGGCGCCGCCACCATCACGAACAGTACCTTTTCGGGCAATTCAAGCTCCGGTATTGGCGGTGCGATCACCAACGACAACGGCGCAACGCTCACCATTTCAGACAGCACATTCGACTTGAATATAGCATCCGCCAGCGGCGGCGGGATCGCCAATACAACCGCCAGCTCATTAACTGTCACTGACAGCGTTCTCTCCAATAACCGTTCCAGTAGTTCCGCCAACGGCGGCGGCGGGATTTACAACGATACGACAAGCACAACCGTCATTACGAATACCACAATTTCAGGCAACCAAGCCAGTTATTATGGAGGCGGTATTTATAACGCCAATATTCTGAATGTGACTGGCAGCACGTTCTCAGAAAACAGGACACAAGGCGGAACTGTTACCCAGGGAGGCGGTATATATAGCGCCAGCGGCACAGCAACCATAATAAATAGTACGTTTTCAGCCAATCGGGCATATAGTACTTCGACCGGGGGCGGCATCCATAACGATACAGGTACGCTTACGCTGACGAACGTCACACTGACAGGAAATATATCTAGCTCCAATGGAGAAAGCATACGTAACGATTCCGGCACATTAAACTATACCAATACGATCATCGTTCAAGGTTATAGCGCCTTCGTTACCGACTGCTCTAGCGCCGTGGGCGCCATTGGCGCAAACAGCAACAATCTGGTGGAAGATAACAGTTGTTCCCCCTCTTTAAGCGGCGACCCCATGTTGGATACGCTGGCGGATAACGGCGGTCTCACCCAAACCCATGCCCTGCTCGCGGGCTCTCCCGCCATCGACGCGGGCGCGGGCTGTCCCGCCACCGACCAGCGCGGCGTGGCGCGTCCGCAAGGGGCGGCTTGCGACATCGGCGCGTATGAATACGGTCCTGTCATTCCTGTGGTCACCGCCTCCAACCCCTCTGCGAATGCTGTGCTCACCAGCCTGACTTCCATAAACGTCACCTTCAATCAGGATATGCTTGATAACGCCACAGCCGACGGCGCGGAAAACGTGAACAACTACCTGCTCGTCGAACAGGGTGCGAACAGCACCTTCGACACCATCGACTGCGCTGGCGGCTCCACAGGCGACGACGCCCTGCAAACCATCAGCGCCGCCAGTTATAACAACGCGGGCGGCGTGTACATCTCCACCATCACTCTCGCCAACCCGCTCACTACCGGAACCTATCGCCTCTTCGTCTGCGGCACCACATCCATCTGGAGTGTGGCAGGGCTTGAACTTAACAACGGCGTATCTGATTACACAACTGATTTCACCATCACTGGAACTGGTACAGGAGGCACCATCAGGACTGAAACCACCGCCGCTTCTTCCCTGCCGAAAACTGGTTTTGCCCCGAACAAAATCACCACCCTGCCAGCTCAACCTGCCACTTTGGAATACGCCAAACTCGGTGATATCTGGCTGGAAATTCCTTCATTAAACGTAAAGTCCACTATCGTGGGTGTGACTCAAAACAAGGATAACTCCTGGGATGTTTCCTGGCTCGGCAATGATACCGGCTGGCTCAACGGCACTGCCTTCCCCACCTGGAACGGGAATTCGGTGCTCACCGCGCATGTCACCAATCCCAGCGGCTTGGACGGTCCATTCGCGGCGTTGAAGTCGCTCAAGTATGGCGACCAGGTCATCGTCCACTTTGGAGGCGTGAAGTACGTCTACGAAGTGCGTAACACGAGGTTGATGCGTCCATATTCAACGAACTTTGCGTTTGAGTCCAAACAAGATCATTCGTATCTCACCCTCATCACTTGCTCCGGGTATAACCCAATTAATGAGAGTTATCTCCTTCGCAGGGTCGTCCGCGCGGTGCTGGTGAGCACGATAAGCGAGTAAGCAAATCGTAAGAAAGACCTCCGAGATTTTGTTTCGGAGGTCTTTCATTTTCAGGGATTGGATTGATACACCGCTATATCATCCAGTAATACCGTCCCAACGTATTGAATGGCAAATTCCATTCCTCCCTTTTTCAATCTTGAGTCCTGAGAGGTGAGGAGTTTTTTATCGTCAATCCACAAGGTAATTTTGGCATCGGCGGCTTCAAGTTTTACGTTGTACCAGACGTTCTCGGTGAAATTGAAAGAACGCACGCCGTCTTCAAGGAGTTCCAACTCCCAATCGTTTGCCGCGCTGCCATATCCCAACTGAATCTCTCCGCCGGTTGGGGCAAGATATAGGGTGTATGTTTCCAGGTCCACATCACTGCGGAAACTCAAAATGAACCCATCAAAATTCACAAACAGAAGTTTGAACTCAATCGCGCCATCAGAGAAATCATTCGGACCGAATGAGACTGTTGTATTCCCGTCGCTTGTTCCGCTTACTTCAAGGACAAAGCCGCTTCCATATTCCATCACCTGCCATTCTTCGCTCGTGAAGCTCAACCCGCTGGTGTATCCTTTTTCGAAATCCTCCCAAAATACGCGATCTGAAACAGCGCCCGGTTCACCCGAAGGGTCAGGTTGGGGAGTGCCGGGCAACAGTTGTCCAAACCATGGACTGGCGATTAGTGCGGCAAGGACGGTCCCTGCCAGACCGATCAGAGCGACGATAATGGTTCTATCCACCTTCTTCGGCTTATTTTTCGACATCTCAACCTCCCGATCCTGGAATTTTTAACAGTATAACGATTCCAAAAAGAATTACAACAGCGTTTGGAAAGCTTTTGATGGATGTCTCCGCGGTTAAACAGTACTCTGGTTTGATTAGACACTTTTGACACAATGGCTGAATACTTAAGTACTACTTTGCTTTAAAAAGTACCGCCGTACCATTCAAATCTGAAAGTAAAGACATAAAATGAGATGGTCTTTAAAAAGGAGAGACCGATGAATATCAGCAAATATAAAGTTATGTTATTGATGACCGTCATGATCGTTATTATTGCGGCTTGCAGCTTACCCGGCACTTCGCCTGAAGCAACCGAAGCAGCCCCCACCGAAGTAGTAGTTATAGCGACAGAGGTTCCAGCTACGGAGGAGGAATCCTCGATCCAGCACAACATTGTCCCCCCAGATGGGCTGCCGGAAAAACAGAGCGGACAGGCTGCCGACTTCAATTCGTCCCAGATCCTCGAAAAGAAGACCCCGATTGGCGGAGACCGCTTCACGTTCGGACGTTTTGAGCGTCCGTTCAACGCGAACACCATGGATGTCTATTTCTCCCAATTGGATATCGTGGATACGATGGTCTATCAGGATGATACCTGGATCTACGCAAGCATTTCGCTCAACGAGTTGAAGGCAGCCAGTTCTGGCAGCGAAAAATATGCCGTCGAAATCGACGACAATCTCAACGGCAAAGGCGATTGGCTTATTGTCGGGTTCAAACCGCAATCTGGTGATTGGTCGGTGGACGGTGTCCAAATTTATCAGGATGCAAACCAGGACGTGGGCGCCGAAATCCCCATGTTGACCGATGAAGGTTCCGTTGTTGCCGGCGACGGCTTTGAAACGACCGTGTTCGATCAGGGTCAGGGCAACGACCCAGACTCGGCTTGGGTTCGCATTTCGCCGAATAACCCAAATGTTGTTGAGTTTGCCATCAAAAAGTCTGCCCTCGCAAACCCTTCCAGATTCTTGATCAATATGTGGGCAGGGACATCTCTCGAACCCGCGAAATTCGATGTCAACGATCAATTCACGCATGAACAGGCTGGTGCAGCCGACTCGGGTTTGAGCATTTTCTACCCGATCAAAGCGGTTGCAGAACTCGATAATTCCTGCCGAATGGCGGTTGGCTTCCAACCTACCGGCAAGGAACCTGGCTTATGCGCTGTATTTATCCCTCAAAACTTTGCGGAACCTGCACCCGGCGCGCCTGGCTGCGTCGAACAATCATGCGGAGCTGAATACACCTGGAATCCAGTTACTTGCTCATGTGAGTTTTCCGGCCCCAGGTAAACCATCTGCATTTCACACTCTTTAAGTTTGACTCACCCCGAAATTAAGATTTCGTGGGTGAGTTTCTTTTTAGAAGCGGGTAGAGAAAATTCAATGGGGGCTGGCAGGTTCGGGCGGGGAAGGAGGCGAAAAGCATCCATATACCATCCACACGGATGGTAAACCCTTGACAATTCCCCAAAATATCCATAGAATATACTCCGCACACCATCCATATGGATGGTAATCAGGAGAATAATGACCGATACCGAGAAAATTACCATTAATTTGGGCGCCGTGGACCTTGGGAAGATCGACCTGCTCGTGGAACATGGGCATTACTCCAACCGTACCGACTTCATCCGCACCGCCATCCGCTCGCAGTTGGAGAAGCACACACTTGAGGTGCAGCAATCCGTCACGCGGTATTCATATGGTGTGGGCGCGTTTTACCACAACCTTGAAGATTTCGAACGATACAAGGCAAAGGGCGAAAAGATAAAGATCAGCATCGTGGGCATTTACAACATCCCCAACGATGTGCCCCCTGCCCTCGCGGACGAGGTGGTCGAGTCGATCAAGGTGTATGGCATCTTTCAGGCAAGTACGCAGGTGAAAGCCGCGCTTCAAAAATCGGGAAAAATCTTATGACCAACGATTCATCCCTATCCCAAAACTGGGCAACCCGCTTCTTCACCATCTTTGCCGGGCAGGCGTTTTCATTGTTTGGCTCGGCGCTGGTGCAATTTGCGTTGATCTGGCATCTCACGCAGGAGACAGGCTCGGCAACCGTGCTTGCCACCGCCTCCCTCTTCGGAATGCTCCCACTGGTGCTTTTAGGACCGATCGCCGGGACGATTGTGGACCGCGGCAATCGGCGGATCATCATGATCGTGTCGGATGCCGTGATCGCGCTCTCGACGCTTCTTCTCGCCTATTTGTTCTGGTCGGGCGC
Source organism: Chloroflexota bacterium (assembly GCA_016191955.1). Lineage (GTDB taxonomy): Bacteria > Chloroflexota > Anaerolineae > Anaerolineales > Villigracilaceae > Villigracilis. Next base: position 2,766 of record JACPVC010000341.1, on the reverse strand, counting down.
TGCGGAGGTTTGGCATATCTATTTGGCTTTGACCATCCGATCTGCGGGCGGCGCGTTCCATTTCCCTGCCATGTCGGCATCCACCTCGCTGATGGTCCCAGACAAGCATCTCTCGCGTGTGGCAGGCGCGAATCAAACGTTGCAAGGTCTGGTCAGCATTGTCGCCCCGCCTGTAGGAGCCTTGCTGGTGGCAGCCATGCCCACCCAAAATATTTTGATGATCGATGTCATTACCGCAATCATGGGTATCACTCCCCTGTTTATCTTTACCGTCCCGCAACCGCCGCGCAAAGTGGAACATGCCTCTGCGCCACAGCCAAGTTTCTTGAAAGACTTGGGAGCGGGTTTCAAATACATGGCTTCCTGGCCCGGTCTGTTGATGTTGGGTCTGATGGCTACTCTGTTGAACTTCCTCCTTGCACCCACTAGCGCCCTCATGCCTTTGTTGGTGACGAAATACTTCAAACTTGGCGCACTCGAACTAGGCAGCCTCGACTCGTTCTTTGGCATCGGCATGATCGCAGGCGGAATCACCCTGGGTGTTTGGGGCGGCTTCAAAAAGCGGATCGTTACTTCCCTCTTAGGCATTATCCTGATCAGTTTTTCGATCCTCGCGATTGCCGCTGCGCCTGCCAATGCGTTCTGGATGGCGGTGGTTGCCATGGCATTCATGGGCTTCATGATGCCCATGGTCAACGGACCGATCCATGCGCTCTTTCAATCAGTGGTGGAGCCGGGTATGCAGGGAAGGGTCACGTCGTTGGTCAGCAGTGTTGCACAGGCGATGATGCCGATCGGTTTTCTCATCGCTGGTCCCATCACGGATGCGACCAGTTACCAGGCTTGGTTTTGGGTGGCTGGTATTTTGAATTTAGTCATTGGTCTAAGTGGATTCTTCATTCCCGCTATTATGAATATCGAAAGCAACCACAAGGCGCATCATCCCGATCTTCCCGAACAGCCTTCCAACCCTGAAGCATCTGTAGCCGAATACGGCGACTAATCTCTGATCGTTTTCGTCCTCCAAGACGTTGGTTGCAGGTCACGTGTTCACCGCGTGACCTGCAACCCATTTAAGGGAAAATCAAATCATTTATAATAACTCGCTATGTCCATTAAAAGTCTTATCGAAAAAACTCATCCGCTTATCTGGCAGATTCTATGCTTGGGGATTTCCATTTTTGTGTTTAGCCTGATCCTCAGCAATCATTCTCCTCTTCTTCTGCGCCCGGTTAGCATGGCACTGCGCACCGGGTTCGGGTTGGTCATTCCACTTACAGCGCTGGCAATATATGCAGTTTTCCGCATTCCAGGCAAGCTCGGCGATTTGTTCGCCCTGACGGCGACCATGTCTTTATTTGCGCTCAGCTTAGCTGGATTATGGGCATCTGGCAATACCCAATCCGTCATCCTGAACGGATTAATCCCGCTCACCGACGCGGCTGGCTATTACACAGACGCAACGCGTCTGCAATACGGAATGGATGTCTCCAACTTTACAGCCATGCGTCCGTTCTTCGCAGGGCTGCTTTCCTTCTTCCTTTGGCTCTCCGATAAAAACTTGATGACCGCTGTTGCGATCTTCACTGCCATTGCGGGCTTCTCCTGCTTTCTGGCATGCAGGGAAATCCAGCGGACGCACGGGGTTGAAGTTGCGGTCTTCTTCCTGATCCTTATATTTCTTTATTACCGGCATCACAGCGGCACAACCATGTCCGAGTCATTGGGGGTCCCTGTAAGCCTGCTGGGGGTCGCACTGCTTTGGCGGGGTATATCCGCACAAAAGGAATGGTTCGCACTATTTGGGATCGGGATGATCGCTTTAGCGTTGAATGTCCGCCCAGGTGCTATGTTCGTTTTACCTGCCTTGCTCCTCTGGGGCGGTTGGACGTTTCGCGGGGAGAGAAAATTTTCCTTCAAGTTCTTCGGGCTGGGAGCAGCAGCCGTATTGCTGGTATTCTACGCAAACAGCCGCATGATCGACTTTGTTGCCAGTTCAGGCGGGGTTGCTTTCGAAAACTTTTCCTGGGCATTCTATGGGCTTGCTTCCGGCGGCAAGTCGTGGACGTACATTTTCGAATCGCATCCTGAATTACAACTTCTCAAAGATACGGAGGTCACGCCTGCCATCTACCGGCTTGCTTTCGAACAGATCCTGGCAGACCCGTCACTCATCATCAAAGGCGCTCTTTTTTACTGGCGCATGTTCTTCTCCGACTCCTGGTATAACGCCTATGCTTTTGTTGCAGGCGAAAATTACTGGGTAAATCAGGCGGCGCGCTGGGGAATGTACATCCTTGGCGGGTTGGGCGCCTTCAAACTATTCAGAGACCGTAACGATCCGTATGCAAGTCTTGCCGTATTGACGGCATTGGGTGTGCTCGCATCCGTCCCATTCGTGCCGCCCACCGATGCTTATCGAGTCCGTTTGTATGCGGCGACCATCCCATTCTTCATCCTGCTCCCCGGGGTGGGGTTATTCTTCCTGCAAGAGAAAATTCCTGTGCGGTTTATCAAACCCAGCCTTATATCGCTGCCAAAAGAATATTCAAGCGAGGCATTCTCCATCGCAATGATCGTCGTCATCATTGCCGCGCCGATCTTCGTAAAAACGACGGGGGAACTCCCCGCCCCGCCGGAAACCGTCTGTCCGCCTGAAATGGGCAGTTTCTTCACCAGATTCGATGAAGGCACTTCGATCAACATTCATCGTGAAAGCAAAGTTTTTCTTGACCAGATGCCGGATTTCCACATCAGCGCTTTCCG
>JACPVC010000060.1 GCA_016191955.1 Chloroflexota bacterium | reverse complement strand
GCATTCGGCGTAGCAAATGTTACAGCCAGTACACTGCTCATTGGTAACGGTGGCAGGTCCGAGGTCCCGCCCTGAGGCGAGCCAGGGGAGCAGGAATAAACTTCCGCCGAGCAGAATCGCCAAAGTCCAAAAAATCACATTGCCCCATGATTCGATCACTGGAAGAAAGCCAAGATAATACGCGTCCATTGGAACGGATTGAATAAGGGTAGAGAGATCGGCTTCGGCGAAGGACTGCACAGGCTTGATGAGCGAGAGAATCACCAGCCCAATAGTTGCTTGAATGCTGACCCAACGCGGCGACCACCAACGCGCACGGGAGAGCCGCAAGCCGTGGATGTAAATGCCGAGGAAGCCGATGAGCGGCAGGAAGACATGCAAAAAGATGATGATGACGAAATTGGAGAACGTGCGCGATTCGATGTCGGTGGCGACGTAGGTGAGACCCGATGTGCCCGCCAATGTTTGCATCATGTATTCGGTCATCCACTGCGCGCGTTGATCCCAGACCATCCAATAGCCGAAGGTGCCTGTCAGCCAGACACCGGCGAGCATGATCCAGCCGCTCGTCCATGCCAGCCAGCGCTGACCCCAGAACTTGTCGCTGAACAGCATTTTGAAGATGTGGAGGATAATTAGCAAAATCATCGCATCGCTTGCGTAACGGTGGATGCTGCGCATGAGCGAGCCGAACCAGTTTGAGTCGATCTTCTCGACGGTGGCGTAAGCCACATCCAAGCCTGGGCGGTAAATGGCGGTGAGATAAATGCCCGTAAAGATCAAAACAAGCAGCATAAAGATAGTCAGCGTGCCGAGATGATAAAGTGGGTTGAAATCCGATTTGGTGAAGCGGTTGACCAAGCCTTCAAGGCGTGACCAGAGTTTTTCAAAAGTTCTTAGTATTTTTCTTTGTGCGTATGGATTTATCATGTACCAGGTTCCAGGTTTCGGGTTTTTGAACCGCTAAGACCGCGAAGGTCGCTAAGAAAACCTTTAAAGAATCTTTGCGCTCTTCGCGTGCTTTGCGGTTAATTTTTCTCTTCGTTCAGCAACGGAAATTTATTCATCTTCATTGCATTGCTCGTGACGAAGATACTGCTTGCAACCATGGCGAAGGCGGAGAAGACAGGTTGCAGCAATCCCGCCATTGCCAGCGCCACGCCGAGCAGGTTGTAGATCACCGCCCAGCCGAGGTTCTGCCTCACACGTTTCATCGACTCGCGCGAAAGGTCTATCAGCCACGGGATCACGTTCAAGTCATCGCGCATCAAAACAATATCGGCGGCAGTACGGGCAACATCTGTACCATGGTTCATTGCCATGCCAACTGTCGCGGCGGCGAGCGCGGGTCCGTCGTTGATCCCATCGCCGACCATCGCGGCATTTTGCGAAAGGCGGTTCATTTTCTCATCGGGTGTGAGCGCGGCTTGCACAGGGATGCCCAAGGTTTTTTCCCAGCGTTCGCTTGCGTGGGATTCATCGCCTGTCAGTACGCCGAGTTCCAATCCGCGCGACTGTAATTGAGCAACAACCTCTTTTGCCTCCGCGCGGACTGTCTCACCTAGCCCCACTGCCCCGACGACTTGCCCATCCCACCCGGCATATACGACGACGTGCCCCGCCTCTTTCCACGCCTCAGCCTGTTCGCTGATATTCTGCGGCATCTCCAACCCTTCGGCGGACATGAATCGAGCAGAGCCGATTGTGATACGTGATGCGTGATGCGTGATGCGTAAAGTTCCGATCACACCAAGCGCAGGTAGCGCCTTGAAGGATTCTACTTTTTGTAATTCGATGTTCTGCGATTTTGCATATTCAGCAATCGCCTTTGCCAGTGGGTGTTCAGATTCATTTTCAACCGAAGCGATAACTTGCAGAAACTTATTACTGTCAACTATCAACTGATAACTGGTAACTTCCTGCACCTTCATCGGCAGTTGACTCAGTGTGCCCGTCTTATCAAAGAAAACCTTCTCGATTTTCGCCAGCCGTTCCAACGAAGCCGTGCTTCTCAAGATCGCGCCTGATTCAGCGGCACGTTCGAGCGAGAGCCACAGCGTAAGAGGAGTGGCAAGCCCCAACGCGCAGGGACAGGCAATCAGCAAAACGGATAACGCAACAAGTAAACCTTGCTCAAACCCTGAAACATAATTCCAGATGAGGAAGGCGATGGTGGCTAAAGCAAGCGCGGCAGGAGTCATCCACGCGGAGAGTTTGTCCACGGTGCGTTCGAGAGGGGAACGCGCCCAGAGAGCTTCGTGCAGAAGACGCCCGATCTGCCCTGCGGTCGTGGATTCTCCAACAGCGGTGGCGATGACTTCAAAACTGCCGTCGAGGTTGATCGTGCCCGCTTTGACCGAGTCACCTTCGCGGTGGGAGACGGGTTTGGGTTCGCCCGTGAGTAGAGATTCGTCCACATCCCCTTCGCCGTGGGCGATGAGACCGTCTACGGGGAAGCGCTCTCCGGGGCGAATGCGAACGCGCATGCCTGGCTTGAGGTCCGCAATGTTGACGGTCTTATCCGCTATGCCAGTGACAATGATCGCCATTTTAGGAAGCTGCTCGAGCAGCTTCATGACGGCTTTGTTGCTGGATTTGTGTGCTTGCATTTCAAGCCATCTTCCAACAGAGACGAGGAAGATGAGCATGGTGGCGGTATCGAAGTACAGCCCGCCATGACCGACGATGAGATGATAAACGGAGAGACCGAATGCCGAAAACGTGCCAATGGTGATGAGGGTGTGGATATTGGGCTGTCCGCGCAGGAGGCTGGCGAAACCTGCCCGCAGGATGGGCAGACCGAGCAGAAGTAGGACGGGGATGCTTGTGATGAGCATCATCACCTGGAAGAAGTCTACGAGCGGCTGCGATTCGGGAGTAGCCCAGCCGAAGAGTTCGCGGGCATAGATGCCTGTGCCGACGATCATGTCGTGCAAGACCATCACGCCGCCGATCAGCAGGCGCATGTAGAACGATTCTTCTTCGTCGCGCGGCTTTTCATTGGGAAGTGTGGCTTGATAACCAAGAGAACGCACGCGCTTCTTTAGTAATTTGGGATTGGTAATTGCTGCATCGAAGGCAATGTTGGTTTGTTGCTGGATGAAACTTGTCTCTGCATTGACTACTCCCTTGGTGCGTTTGAGCTGCTCACTCACCAGCCATGCACAGGATGAACACCACATTCCGCCAAGGGTGAGAGTGATTTTTTCAGTATCTGCATTATTGATAAGGACGGCTGGCTTTGCAGGAGATTCTTCCAACAGGGCAGAGACTTCCTTGCAGGATGGACAGCAGAAAATATCGCCTCGGTCATTGGTGAGGGGATGCAAAGTTGTCAGCCCACACAGGGAGCAGGTGAAAGTTAGTTTGGCGGCTTGATAGTTGGCTAGTTGCATAGTTTTGCGCTTTACCTGTGTACTCGACCTACCAGAACATGAACGAACCAAGCATGAGGTGGTCAACCATCCCAAGTGAGGCGAATCCGCGCATGGCGAATTGGAAGCCGAATGCCATCATGACGAGAGAGGCGAGTCCGCGTGACCAGAGGCGGGAGAGAGATTTTGTCGCCAGCCATTTGACGGCAAAGAGGCTGGGAATGGTGGCGATACCGAAGACAAACATGGTCATTGCGCCAAGCAGCGCAGATTTGGAAGCGGCTGCGGTGATGAGCGCGGTCAGGATCAAGCCGCAGGGGAGGAGTCCCCAAAGGAGACCGAGCAGGTACGAGGTCCAGAGAGAGGCGGTTTTGAAATTGCGGATGGCGCGTCCCCAGCGTTGAATCCATCCTGAGAAGAGCAGTTCCGGTGAGGGGGTTAATCCAATAAAAGCAGATGCCATGTAAAAAGCAATAATTGCAAAGAGAATGGAGAGAGTAGCTTGCAGGTTTCCAAACGACCAAAGGGTTTGACCAAGGATGCCGAAGATGAAGCCAAGCAGGGTGTAGGTGGTGATGCGACCTGCGTGGGCGAGAAGCCAGGCGATTTTATTTTGCCCATAGGGCGCTGCGCGGAAGATGGGCTGGCGGTCGAAGAGAATGACGATGGCACTGCACATCCCCACACAGTGACCAAGGCTGCCGAGTAAACCGAGAAGGAAGGAGGCGATCATAGTTACCAGTAAATGGGAGACCTCGTCCCGCTGAGGCGGGACGAGGTCTTTTCAAAGGAGAGTTACTTAATGAACCAGGTGCGTCCGAGCAGCCACCAGTTGCTGAGATAATAGACTGCGAACCAGACGAGGAAGGCAAAGACGAGAACCAACGTGCCTTTCGGTTGATTCTGTTTGTCTTCCATTTGGTGGTCGGTGAGTTTGGTGGAGTCGAGAAGCGGGTTGTTCGTGCCGCTGACGAGGAGCAAACCCTCGGCTTCTTTGCGTGGACCGGTGAGGATGGAGGTGAGGACGATGGTCACGTACATGATGCCGCCAATGACCGCGATGATCGCGCCAATCCCGAAGACGGCAAGCGTCAGGTTGACAGTACCCGGGACGACGCCAGCGAAGGTGATGTCCCAGTTGCGGCGGGCGACGCCCTGCAAGCCGCTGGTAATCATACCGAGGGAGACGAGAGCGGAGCCAACTCCATAAACATACGGCTGCCAGACCGCCCACTTCTTGAGCTTAAGTTCCTTGCGGAAGATGAGCGGGATGACGTAGTAGGTGAAGCCCATGAATGCCAGTGTCGTGCCGCCGACAACGGTGGCATGGAAGTGACCTGGCAGGCGCAAAGTGTTGTGGACGAGCATGTTGATCTGCTCGGTGCCAATGGTGACACCGGTGACGCCGCCGATCCAACCGAAGAGGATCATGGACATGACGAGGGCGCTAAAGCCCGGCTCGTTCCACGGCCCGTTGCGAAGCCAGCCAAACAAGCCTTTGTTGTAGCCTTTGGCGCGCAAAGCAACTTCCATGGCGGCAGGGATCGAGAAGGCGTGCATCATCGAGCCGAGTACCGCGAGGTACATGGCGTAGGAAGTATTGACAGCTTTCCACGCGAAGCTCAGACCGGGGTCAACCAACAGGTGGTGGGCGGAGCCAAGGTTAATGAAGAACAGGTACAGGATGAAGGCGAAGCGCGAGAACTTTTCATTGAGAGGACGAATGCCAACGGTCATTTGCGCGAGCATGTACCAAATGGAAACCATCGCCGCAAGATTGACCTGTTGGGCGGGGTGACCAAAGCCCCAGAAGAAGTTGCGGTAGATGCCGGGGTCGTAATTGGGGAAGACACCAAGCGACCAAAGGAAAGCGGGCACGATGGCAATAGCGCCTTCAAGCAGAGTGTACGTGGCGAGGATGGCGGCGGTCATCAAACCGAAAACAGCCAATGGCATGGAACCTTCAAAGCGTTTTTCACGTTTGGCAACCACGATGTTGATGAAGAAGGTAATGACAGTGATGAGCGCACCGACGGCGAAGAGGATATAACTCAGGTAGAACAGCGGATGAGCCTTGAGCGGCACATACGCAGTGAAAGCGACGGTGCTCTGCGGGTCGAGCAAGACGACGAAGTTCGCCATCAAACCGCCGACCATCATCATGCCGAAGCCGGTCCATGCGAGTTTTGGGGCGGCGTGGCGGGCATTCAACAGGGCGGTTGAACCGAAGTGCAAGCCTGCCATTTCAAAGAACACGATCCATGCTACGAGCATGTCGATGCCATGCAGGGTCAATAAGCGATAGAACCAGGTCGCGTCGAGCAGGTGGATCGCCTGCCAGCGGGTGAGTGCAATCAGCAGCGCCGCGATGCCGCCGAGCACGAGACAAACGACCGCCATCACTGCATTGGCTATGATGAGTCTTTCAGTGTGCATATCCACTTTTAGAGTGGTCACGCCGCAGACGCGGTAATCGTCCTTTGCGCTGCTAGTCCATGGAGTTGTGGGAGCAAGGGCTGCCATCTTATTTCTCCTTCACGATAATTTTGCCGATCATTGTGTGATGACCGAGCGAGCAGAATTCATTGCAGACAATGGTGAACTCGCCTGTGGAAGTTGGGACAATGGTCGCAACATAGTCGTAGCCGGGAAGAACCTGTAGGTTTATATTCACAGGCTGAAGTGAAAAGCCATGCTGTAGGTCCAGTGAAGAAATATGCAGGCGGTATTCCTCACCTTTACGGAGTTGCAAGATGGGATACCACTGCCAGGTACTGGCGCGCAGGTACACATCACCGCCTGCGGGCGCTTCCACTACAGGAAGGGTAATTCCGTTGATCGTATCTTCACCTACTTTATATTGCTCCACAAAGGCATTCACCTTTGCAGCGAAATCCGTAGATGTGGTTCTGTATGTTTCGGTGGGCACATTTTGCTTGCCCATGAAATACCAAAGCGGCATCATCAACGTCAGAAACACACACCAAACAAACGCCACAGTGAGCCAGGTCTTTTCCATCCTGCCCAGGGGCTTCCACCAGATTTTTTCGGGGGCTAACATTTCACTATTCTCCTTTTCTTATGGGGCAGGGGGTACGTTCATCAAGTCGATGATTCCCCAAACGTTGTAGATCAAGCCGCTGATCAACAGCGAAACCAGGAACAACAACCAGATATTGTCGAAGATCGATTGCCATTTGAAGGCAGTTTTCTCTTCCTCGTTCTCACTTGTGGACATATCATTCTCCTTTGTAATGTGTCTTTTTTCACAATTATTGTCTTATTTGATTGACATCATACTGATTCGGACGAAAAACTTCTGTAACTTTTGTTACAAGAAAAAGCCGTCCCAAATATAGGACGGCTTCCCTTCTTATTGGACACTTACACGGCGCAGTACAAGCCTGTGCCTGCTTCTGTTTCTTTGACTTTTGTCTAGCGGCTTTGTCCGCTCCTCACGACCTGAATATCAAGGAGGTTTATCGTCCATTTCATTTATACTTACAACATGCCTTCTACCTTTGCCCTTGTAGGCAAACTTACCCGCGAATATCTCTTGCCACCCAATGGAAGTCCGCGTTTGGATTCTCCTGGCGGCGATCTTTTGTATGCCGCAGGCGGACTTGCCGTTTGGGATCAGTCCATTGCGTTGATCTCAAAGGTCAATCAGGAATATCCGCGTGAATGGGTGAATGATCTAAATGAGCGCGGACTGGACACGAATGGGATTTACTTCGACCCCGAAAACAATAACGCTGACCTGCGTAGTTTCATCGCTTATACCGATGTAAACGACCGCAGCAACTCCAACGCAGTCTCGCATTTTGCGCGTCGTGGAATGACGTTCCCAAAAGCGTTGCTTGGGTATCAGCCGCAGGATGGCACAATCAAAGACCTGCGCGAGACTGACCCGCTTTCTCCCACAGCGCGTTTTGTACCAAAGAAATATCGAGAGATCCAATTTATCCACCTTTGTCCATTCGACTTTACCAGCCAAAGTCAAATGGTTAACCTCTTCAAAGGTGGTTCGAATCAACTAATCAGCCTCGACCCTGCGTCTGGTTACATGAAGCCTACCTTTTGGCGCGACTTGCGGGTGGTGCTGCAAGGCGTGGATGCGTTTATCCCGTCTGAAGATGAGATGCGTTCTTTGTTTTGGGGCGAAAGCCACGACCTATGGGAGATGGCGCAACGCATTAGCGAACATGGACCGCAGATCATTGTCATCAAACGCGGCTCATTGGGGCAGTTCGTTTACGATGCGGCGGCGAAACGACGTTATGAGGTCCCTGCCTACTCTGCCCGCCTCGCGGACCCGACCGGAGCGGGTGACGCTTTCTGCGGCGGATTCCTCGCCGGGTACCAGCGCACGAACGACCCATTGATGGCTGCCCTGCACGGAAACGTCTCTGCTTCATTGAAAATAGAGGGCATCGGTGCCTTTGCCACTTTGGAAGCGATGCCTGGTCTTGCCGAAGCTCGCCTGCATGCGTTGAAGGAACTTGCAAGAGAAGTCTGATTCAGTTGACGATTTGAGATTGACGATTTACGATTGAACCATCATGACCCTCTCACAAAAAGTTCTTGACCTTGCCATTCAGATTCAACAGATTTCCGCGCCTACATTTGCGGAAGGTCCACGCGGGGAGTTTGTGCGCGATCTCTTCGTGCAGGAAAAACTCGAAGATGTTTCGATGGATTCGCTGGGAAACGTCTATGCGCGGCTTTCGGGGAAACAGAAAAAGGCGCGGGCGTTGATCGTATCCGCCCACTTGGACACGGTGTTCCCGGCGGGAACCAAGTTGCAGATTAAGAAAGAGGCGGGCAAGGTCTTCGGTCCCGGCATCGGCGATAATTCCATCGGTGTTGCGGCGTTGTTCGGAATCCTTTGGGCGATCCGTGAGCGGAAGATTGAGTTGAAGCATGACATTTGGTTTGCAACGAATGTGGGGGAGGAGGGACTTGGCGATCTGCGCGGGATGCGCGGCGTGGTGGAGCGTTTTGGCAAGGAAGGGATCGGTTATCTTGTGTTGGAAGGGTTGGCGCTTGGGCAGGTCTATCATCGCGCGATTGGGGTGCGGCGGTATCGCATCATAGCAAAGACACGCGGCGGGCATTCCTGGTCGGACTATGGTCAGCCTTCGGCGGTGCATGAACTCGCGGCAATGATCACGCAGTTGACGCAGATCCGTTTGCCGCGCGAGCCGCGCACAACGATGAATATTGGCACCATTCAAGGCGGGATAGGTGTGAACGTGCTTGCCGCCGAAGCCAAATGCGAATTGGACTTGCGCTCCGAAGACCCCGCTGTGTTGGCAAAGGTCGTTTCTCAAGTTGAAGATATTATTTTGCATTGGAACCACGAGGGCGTGAAAATTCAAGCCGAGGTCATCGGCGAACGCCCGGCAGGGGATATTCCGGCGGATCATTCGCTGGTGAAGCTGGCGTTGAGTTGTTTGCAGGAGCAGGGCATTGAAGCCACGCTGACGAATGGCTCGACCGATGCAAACATTCCATTGAGCAAGGGTATCCCTGCTGTTGTAATGGGTATCACCACCGGCGGCGGCGCGCATACCTTGGGGGAATATGTCGATACGGAACCGATCCAAAAGGGGATGGAGAGTTTGGTGCGGTTTGTGGAGTCAGTTGGGTAGTCGAAAGTTTTTGAATCTTTCTACCGTACAAATGCCAAGAATGAACCGCTAAGCCCGTAAAGATCGCGAAGAAAACCTTTAAAATTAGCGTTCTCCCTGGCGCCGCCCGCCAGGGCAGGTGTAGCGCTCTTCGCGGTAAAAATAGTTGGTTGTACGGCAGAGAATTTGAATCAAAAAAGCTCTCGAAACTCATCGCTCCGAAAGCCTAATCGTAAATCGTCAATCTGAAATCGAAAATTACATAAGCCCCATCACTTCCAGCACTTCCACCGGTTTCGATTTGCCCTTCATCGCCATTTCGGCAATGGGTCTTGCATCCACATGGTCTTTTACGCGCTCGTAGGCTTCGCGGCTCATGAGGATCTGGTTCTTCGCCGAATTTTCCTGAATGCGTTTGGCGGTGTTGACCGTATCGCTAATGGCGGTGTATTCAAGCCGCTTCTCGGTGCCGATCAAACCAAGCACGGCGTCGCCAAAGTGAATGCCCACGCCAAAGGAGAGGTGCGAATCGCTGGCGAGTTCCTCGTATAAATTTTCAATCGATTCGCGGATGGCAAGCGCGGTCTTTACGGCGCGCAAAGTATGGTCTGGTTGCGGGATGGGGGCGTTGAACCAAGCCATGATGGCGTCGCCCATGAACTTGTCCACGGTGCCTTCCTGGGCGAGCACGGCATCTGCCATGGCGGCAAGGTACCGGTTGAGGATGCTGACCAATCGTTCTGGGGGCAGTTTTTCGCTGTAGGTGGTGAACCCGCGGATGTCGGCAAACAGAGCGGTGATCTCGGTGCGCTTGCCGCCGAGCTGCAGTCCGTTCGGGTCGAGCTGTTCGATGACGGCGGGGGAGACCATGCGCTCGAACAGGCGACGCTGCGCCTCCAACTTCTTTCGTTCTGTGAGGTCGTCCAAAACGATTGCCACGCCTTGAGTTTTCTGGCTCGCGTCTTTAAGCGGAGAGAGGTTCAAGCGCCAGTCCACGTTGCCGCGTTTGGGCGAATTGTGGCTGATCTCAAGGTCTACGATGGCTTTGTCGGTCTTGCGCACTTCCGTCAGATGCGGACCCAGCTCACTGGAAACAGAAGCAAGCGCCTCGTTAAGTTGTGAGCCGATGATCTCTTGAGTCGAAGAGCCGAGGATGGTTTCTGCGGCGCGGTTGGCGAGCGTGATCTTATCCTGAATATCCGCCGTGATGACGCCGCTGGCAATGGAGGCGAAGACGTTGTCCATCAGGTTCTTGAGCGCGGTCACTTCTTCGAGGGTGCCTTTGAGCGAAGAGAACAGGCGCGCATTGTCGATGGCGATGGCGGCTTGGTTGGCGAAGGCTTCGAGCAGGTCCTTTTCGGTGTCGGTAAAGATGCCTGCACGGATGCGGTTGTCGGCGTAGATGACGCCGATGAGATCGTTTTTAACTTTGAGGGGCACGCAAAGAATGGAACGCAGGTTGAAGGCGACGATGCTTTCCTGCCCTACAAAACGCTGGTCTTCCTGGGCGTTGGTGGTGACGACGGATTCGCCGGTATCGATCACACGTTGCACGATGGTGCGGCTGACGTTCTTCTCTGAAGCGTTGATGGATTCCATCTCCCAGTTGCGGGCGATGCGAGCGGTCATTTCCCCTTGTTCGTTGCGGAGCATCAGGAAGCCGCGTTCCGCCTTGGTGAGGCGCACGATGTTATCCATCACGATGCGTAGCACTTCATCTAGTTCGAGCGAAGAGTTGATGACCTGTCCCGTTTCGACGAGCGCCAGCATGTTGCCATGCTCGCGTTGGAAGGTTTCCATTTTTCCGCCGATCGTTTCCAGCGTCGATTGCAGGAAGTGCATTTGTTCCAGCAATTCCTTGGGAAGTTTTACTTTCCCTGCTCCGAGTTCCGCGCGGATCTTTCCGGCAAGAACGGCGAGGGCAGATAACTGGTCGTGAACGGTACGGGGGCGGGTGGAGTTCTCCATCATAAGAGATATTATGGGGTTTCCTTGATACCCGCATAATTGTATCCCAAGATGATGATTTTTACAGAGTATCGAACAATTTGATGAAGAGAAATTCGATGTCTCCTCTTGGTTTTTTAGGAATACGTTACTGTTAATTATGGGAAAGCGATAGTTTGCTTTGTAAGGTTTTGTAAAGAATGTTTCGCGCGGCGCGGCGGGCGAGCATTTCATCGCCTCCGTTTGGCGTGAACAATTCAGCTTGATGTTCGTTTAGTAGCGTTTCAATAGAGTCGGCAACTTCAGGCAGCAGGTTCTTCAGGACCTGCGCCCGTTCGGCAGCCGTGACGTGTATGGGCTGGGGTCGCTTCATTAAAGTCAGGCTGAGGTTGATGTTGTGGAAGTGGCGTTGGATGGCGGACTGATTGGCGTACATCAACCAGCGTTGCATCCATCGCGGAGGTGTCCAGCCGCTGCGTTCGATGACGCGTTTCAGCACGGAGGCTGTTGTCACCTGCGGGGCGAAGCGTCGTTTCAGAACAATGGCGAGCAGGATGAAGAACACGCCTCCCAGCCACGGCAGGGCGGTTGCCAGTCCATTTTGCCATGTAGCGGCTGGAGTTTCTTCCGGTGCTGTAATTTCTTCGATGGACGGCAATTCGACATCCGGCTGGATTTGCGGTTGGGCAGGGTTGGCAAATGGCACAGCGATGGGCGCTTCTTCGCGAGCCTCGGGGCGTTCGATGGGTTGCTGATTGGTCGTCGGCTCGAATTCAACCCAGCCATATTCCGGGAAGTACACTTCGGGCCAGGCGTGCAAGTCTTTCTCGCGCACTACATATAAACTCTTTTGAATGTTGGGCTGCCCCTGGGCATATCCCACCGCCAGGCGGGCAGGGATGCCAATGCTGCGCAGCATGAGGACTTCGGCGGTGGCGTAGTAGTTGCAGAACCCTCTTTTCGCATCAAGGATCACATACTCGAGCGGGTCCACGGTTTCATTTGGCAGGTAAATGACGCTGGTGTATTCGATCTCCCTGCGCAGGTAGCTTGTGATTGCCAGCACCTTATCGTATGGAGTGTCGTATGGTCCTGTAATTTGTTTGGCAAGCGCCTGAATGCGCGGAGAAAAACCATCGGGCAATTGCAGGTATCTTTCCTTCACCCAATCGGGGTAAGCCTCTCCCGCTCTGCGCAGTTCTTCGACGGCTGGGTTGGTAAGCATGGCGCTGGTACGGTATAAGTCCCCGGACTGTAACGAAGGAGAGGGACGAATCGCCATAATATCGAGGATGGGTTCCTCGCCCGTCTCGGCTGAAATGTCAGAAGATAATAGAATCGTATCGTGGTTGACCCAAATCGGTTGCGGGGGAGTGTAGATGATGGTCTGCCCAGATACCATCACATCGAACGTGAACGCAAGCCGGAGGCGGTTGCCGGTATCTGGAATCTTGATATCTCCATTAACCGGCTCACGATGGATTTCGCTGTCACTACTGGTTAGCCAGCGACCGCCTTCATATCGGTCATAGATTTGTCCGCGCCAATATAAACGAGGCAGGTCTTTCGCTTCCCCAGGCACGTAGACTTGAAAGACCACCAGGTCGCTTTGTGGCGCGCGTGTGCCAAGCGCCAGTTCGGTTCGGAAATTGCGCGCCTTGGGCTGGTTCTCTTTCTCCACCGAGGCAAAGACATTCTTGAAACGGTTTTTTGGGAATAATTCCCCATATACCTCGCGCCAGATTTCCTTACCTTCTGTTGTAGCTGGTAGGACATAAGGAGTACCCCATGCCAGCAGGATCAAAACTGTCGCCACAGCCACAGTCGTGTTTGTAATATCCAAGCCGCTGTCGATGGAGACTTGCACCCGCGCTTGCGACCACTTTTTGCGGTCTGCAAGATATTTCATCCGGCTGAGCAGCAGCAACGCAAGGAAAAAGTAAACGCCGAACATCCAGGTGTAATCCTGGCTGGTGTAATGATAGATGTGGATGATGAACATCAAGATGCCGTTCGGCAGAACTGTTCCTAAATAGTTGGAATGGCGCGTGAGTTGATAGCCGCTGTACAAGCTGGCAAACCAGTATGGAATGCTCAACAAAACAACGACAAAGAACTGGTCTTCCACCGCCCGGCCTGCAAAGAGTTCACTAAGGTCGGTGAACAACCTTCCGAACAGGATCGCAAATTTATCCAATAAATACGATTGATCGTTTTTAAAAAGGATCGTCCCCAGCAACTGCCAGGTAAGAATGACTGCCGTATAGCCGATAACTATAAATACCACACTGCGTTTTTTATAATGACTGTATCCCAATGCAAGCCCAACGCCGAATCCAAAGACCGCTATATTGCGAATCTGCTCCAGCCCCTCAGCCCAGTTCGCAGTTTGCAGCCTCCAGGCAGAGAACAGGACGGCAGCCAACATAATCAGGCTGGCGGTCCAGTCCCAGGTGCGCATGGATGTTTTTTCCATATCTTTGAGTGTACAATGGGTGTCGTTGTTACGTCAATTGAATTGATCGAAAAACCCTACTGGAGGACTGTATGCAAACCCTGATCGACTTTGGCGTTTCCCTTACTATCGCGCTTCAGCAGATGGGCAATTGGGTAATTCCCATCATGAATTTCTTCAGCCAACTTGGCACAGAAGATTTCTTCTTTCTCGTCCTGCCCCTCATCTTTTGGAGCGTCGACTCGGCGCTTGGCATCCGCATCGGTTTTATTCTGATCGTCAGCAATTTTTTCAATTTTATTTTTAAAGTGGGCTTTGCAGGTCCGCGTCCGTATTGGGTGAGTTCGCACGTCCAACCGTGGTGGCCCGAGACAACGTTCGGGATTCCCTCCGGTCACGCCCAGCATGCCATGAGTGTATGGGGCATTATCGCTGTGTATAAAAAACAGAAGTGGCTAACCATTACATGCGCCATCCTTATTTTTATGATTGGTTTTTCGCGGCTTGTGTTGGGTTCGCACTTCCCCCATGATGTTATTGTCGGCTGGTTGTTAGGCGCCATTCTTTTGTGGGCATACATCCGATATTGGGATGCGGTAGTCGCGTGGCTTGTTGGCCGGACGTTCATACAGCAGGCGGGCATTGCGTTTTTGACCTCGATGGTATTGGTGGCTTTGGGATTGGCTGTCAGCGGTTGGCGGAGTGATTTTCAAATCCCCGAATCGTGGATGACGAACGCGCTTCGCTCCGGTACCGAGCCTGATCCCTTGGACGCAAACAGTGTCTTCACCTCTGCCGGGACCTTCTTCGGGTTGGCAGTGGGCGCAGCGTGGACTCAGCTCCGAGGTGGCTATCAAGCAGACGGTCCGGCTTGGAAGCGCGTCCTTCGATATGTTGTCGGTCTGATCGGAGTCCTCATCCTCTGGCAGGGGTTGGGGGCGGTTTTTCCCCGTGGCGACGGCTTGTTGGTGTATTCCCTGCGCTTCCTGCGTTATACCCTGGTGGGGTGGTGGGTTTCGGGTGGAGCGCCCTGGATCTTCCAACATTTCAATTTAACTACATCTGCTTCCCGCTCATCCTCCATCTGATATAATGCGCCTGTCCAATGAAAGTGGAAACAGAAAATCGCTCTTAATATACAGCTTTTGCTGAAAAAATTTTATGCATTGCAGGTGAATGGAACTCAATGACGCTGGATAAAGGCATTCTCATACATAATCGCTATAGGATTGTAGACATCCTTGGGCAGGGCGGCATGGGGTCGGTCTATCGTGCCATTGATGAAAATCTTGGCGTGGCTGTGGCGCTCAAGGAAAATTTATTCACCACCGATGAATACGCCCGCCAGTTCAGGCTCGAGGCGGTCATCCTTGCGAATTTGCGCCACCCGAACCTGCCGCGCGTGTCCGACCATTTTGTGCTGGGGGATATGGGGCAGTATCTGGTGATGGACTTCATCGAAGGCGAAGACCTGCGTTATCGCATGGAACGCCTTGGCATGCTCGACGAAGACGATGCCGTACACGTTGGCGCGGCAATGTGCGATGCGCTGACTTATCTTCATAGCCGAAAACCTCCCATTCTTCACCGCGATCTCAAACCAGGCAATGTAAAAATATCGCCAGATGGTCATATTTATTTAGTGGACTTCGGTCTGGCGAAGGTGTATCAGAGCGCCAGCCAGGCAACGACTACCGGCGCGCGCGCCATGACACCGGGTTATTCCCCGCCGGAACAATATGGAACGGCACGTACCGATCCGCGCACAGACATCTACTCGCTTGGCGCAACCTTGTACGCCGCATTGACCGGCGTCATTCCCGAAGATGGGCTGGCGCGGGCGATGGATAATGCTCAATTAACTCCTTTGCGCAAGCGGAATCCGAAAGTTTCGCGCAAACTGGCTGCCTCCATCGAGAAAGCCATGGCGGTCGACCCCAGTGACCGCTTCCAAACTGCGGAAGAATTTAAGAGCGGCTTGCTTACTTCCAAGTCGCTTACCCAGCAAGCCCCCGGCTCTTATAAAGTTGTGCCGCCCCCGCCAGATGCGGCGGAGGCTTCGTCGCATGAACTTCACCAGGCTACCGTTGTTGATGGCGACATGCCGGTGAATGGCAAAAGAGATCGAAAGGCATTAGTAGGACCCGTCCCGGCGGCTTCTTCAAATGCGCACGAAGATCAGCCATTTGTTTCCCCATTAAAACGACAAAAAGAACGTGAACGCAAACGCCGCGCATCGTTGTGGCGTTTTGCCTTCGTTACCGGGTTACTGTTGTTAGTCTTGGGCGGCGTTGTCTATTTTGCTCCGGGTGTTATACCAGCCGATGTGCGGGCGATGGTGCCTTTTATCGGACCAACCGCTACTCAAACTTTTACTCCGACCCCTGTTCCAACGCAAACGCTCCCACCCACTTTTACCTCCACCGTGGAACCTACTTTCACATTCACGCCCAAGCCGAAACCGACGAGCACCGCCACGTTTACACCCACTCCTCTTCCGGGTGAAACGGTTACTCCGGCAACTGCTTCAGAAGCTGCCACCGTGTTTGCAGGCGGCGGAGCCGGGCAGATTGCGTTTGCCTCCGCGCGGACGGGTGATCCGCAAATCTTTTTGGCGGATTTGAAAGGCGAGAACGCGTTCCAGGTTACAAACTTGCCGGGCGGTGCCTGCCAGCCTGCCTGGTCGCCAGATGGACAACGCATGACGTTCATTTCGCCGTGCAAAGGCAATGAGGATGTATACACTGATACAAGCCTATACCTCATCAATGCAGATGGCACCGGTTTGACCACACTGGATGCTTCCCCTGGCGGTAACTTCGACCCTGCCTGGTCGCCGGATGGAACGACGATTGCTTTCACTTCTGTCCGTAGTGGGCAGATGGAAATTTTCATGATCCCTGTGGACGACCCCGCTTCCATCGTCCAGGTGACGAAAGGCGCGGCAAAGGTCGAATCCCGTATGCCGGCTTGGTCACCAGACGGCTCGAAGTTGGTATATGTCGTCAAACGTGTCGGTGTTTATCAAATATGGATGATGAACGCGGACGGCACAGAACAGACCCAGATCATCCGCAGCGGGCAGGCTTATAACGATTACCTTCCCATTTGGTCGCCCAAAGACGATAGCATCATTTTCAACCAACGTTGTTCAAAGAGCTTCTGTAACCCCTACCTGTTGAGCACATCGCCTACAGATCGCTCCAGCGAACAGGGCTTGAAACTTCCGTTCAATGTTGTATATATCGAAGATGTTGATTTCTCACCCGATGGTTTCTATCTTGCCTATGAAGGCGTGGGAGCAGCAAATAACTTTGATATTTTTTATATGAGTCTCTCCGGCGGCGACCGGGTACGCCTCACTACCGACCCCGGGCTGGATTTCCAACCGGTGTGGCGACCCGCCATCCAAACCCCATAATTCAGAAGCTCCCGCGCAAGCGGGAGTTTTTCTTACACTCTTCTTATTGACGTTAATTTTTCGGGCTGTTATTATTATCTCGTCACTAACTGGCACTCTCGCAAAGGGAGTGCTAAATTTTGAATATGCCTACTCTCACCGAACGACAGAAAACCCTCTTGATGTTAATCATCCGTGATTACATCGACTCCGCTCAGCCCGTTGGCTCGAAGCGGCTGGCGGAGCATTACCATATTAATCTGTCGTCTGCCACCATCCGCAACGAAATGGCGGCGCTGACCGAGATGGGCTACCTGCGCCAGCCGCACACATCCGCCGGGCGCGTCCCGACCGAAGAGGGTTACCGCTATTTCGTCAGCGAGATGATGCACAGCGCCGAACTGCCCGAAACCGTTCAGCACACCATCTCGCACCAGTTCTACCAATCGCGCCCCGAACTCGATCAGTGGATGACCCTTGCGGCATCTGTCCTCGCGAATCAATCGCAGGGTGTTTCCGTGGTTGCCGCGCCGCATGTGGAGACGACCAAATTCAAGCACGTTGAACTCATCTCCACGCAGGGACGGCAAGTTCTGATGGTGCTAGTGATGCTCGGTGGGGAAGTGTCGCAGCAGATTTTGACCTTGGCGGAGCCTGTTGCCCAGGAGCGACTCAGCGGAACCGCCACGCGTCTTAACGGACTTTTGACGGGTCAGACCGCCCAAGCCATTTCCACGCTGACAGCTCGCCCCGACCCGCTCGATCAGGATATCCTCCTGCTCGTCTTGCAGGACATGCGCCGGCTGGTCGAAAAGGCTTCGGGCGAAATTTACACCGACGGTTTAACAAATGTCCTCTCGGAACCAGAATTCTCCGAATCAGACGAAGCGCGGCGTGCGTTGAAGATTTTCGAAGAACCTGCCTCCTTGCAGGATTTACTTACAAAAACCACTAGTAACAGCAATGTTGGTGCTTTACAAGTGCTCATCGGTGGTGAAGGCGAATATGACGACCTGCGTCAGTGCAGTTTAGTGATCGCCCGCTACGGCGTTCCCGGCATGGCGACGGGTGCGCTCGGGGTGCTAGGTCCCATGCGCATGTCGTATTCACGGACAATTCCAACCGTGCGGTTTGTGGCAGGGCTGTTGTCCGACTTGGTGAGCGATAATATTTCTGGTGAATAAAAAAACGGAGCGCGGACTTTAGTCCGCTTGATGCACACGCAGACTAAAGCCTGCGCTCCGAGAACTTATTTTTGAGAGTGAGACACATGGCAGAAGAAGTAAACAAGCAGGAAGAAAACGAAGAGACTCAAGCCGAGGCGGAAGCAAAGGCTGAGACGACCGAACAAGCTCCCGTCGACGCGGAGCGTGAGGCGTTGATCCAGCAGTTGAAAGACGCCGAATCCAGAGTCGTCGAATATAAAGACGGGTGGGCACGGTCGCAGGCGGAGTTCCAGAATTTCCGCAAGCGCGTGGAGCGCGATAATGAGTTGTTCAAGGCTTCGACCCGGGGCGATATCATCAAGAAGGTGCTGCCCGTGCTCGACGACTTGGAACGCGCCATGCAAAACCGCCCCGCCGATAATGGGTGGGCAGACGGCATTGAGCTGGTGGTGCGTAAATTCCAAAATATTTTGGATATGGAGGGCGTGAAGAAGATCGAAGCGAAGGGTGCGGCGTTCGACCCGAACTTCCATGAAGCCATTTCGCATGAGCCGTCTGAAGAAGTCGAAAGCGGACATGTGATCGACGTGGTCCAAAACGGTTATGTGATCGGTGAACGTGTGATTCGTCCGGCGCTGGTGAGGGTGGCGCAGTAAATCCGGTTCAAGGTTGAAGGTTACAGGTTGCAAGTTTTTAAACCTTCAACTTTCAACCTTCAACTTGAAACTTAGGAGACATTATGGCAAAAATTATCGGCATTGATTTGGGCACGACGAATTCGGTGGCGGCGGTGATGCAGGGCGGCGAACCGATTGTGATCCCTTCGGCAGAAGGGGAGCGTTTGGTTCCTTCTGTAGTAGCGGTGAATAAGAACAGCGAGCGTTTGGTGGGGCGTGTGGCGCGCAATCAGGCGATCACCAACCCTCAGAATACAATTTTCTCGGTGAAGCGTTTTATGGGACGTAAGGCGGATGATCCTGAAGTGGAGCGCACCAAGAAGCGTGTGCCCTATGCAGTGAAAGAAGCGCCAAATGGCGATGTCCGCGTGGAGCTGGCCGGCAAGGATTATTCCGCGCCGGAAATTTCGGCGATGATCCTTGCGAAGATCAAGGCAGATGCCGAAGCGTATTTGGGTGAGACGATCACGCAGGCTGTTATTACTGTGCCTGCTTACTTCAACGATGCCCAGCGCAATGCGACCAAGGATGCAGGCAAGATCGCGGGCTTGGAAGTGCTGCGTATCATCAACGAACCGACAGCCTCTTCGCTGGCGTACGGTTTGGACAAGAAGAAGAACGAAGTCATCATCGTATACGACTTGGGCGGCGGTACCTTTGACGTGTCCATTTTGGATGTGGGTGACGGCGTGTTCCAAGTTCGTTCCACGAGCGGCGATACTTTCCTCGGCGGTGATGATTTTGACCTGCGTGTGATGGATTATTTGATCGCCGAGTTCAAAAAAGACAACGGTATTGACTTGCACAACGACCGTCAGGCGCTTCAGCGTTTGAAGGAAGCTTCCGAAAAGGCGAAGATCGAACTTTCCACGGTCATGCAGACTGAAATCAACCTGCCGTATCTGACGGCGGATGCGACGGGTCCCAAACATTTAGTGATGACCGTGACCCGCGCCAAGTTCGAGCAGTTGGTGGCAGATTTGGTTGACCGCACGATTGCGCCGGTCAAGCAGGCGCTTGCTGATGCTGGTTTGAACGCAGGCGATATCAACGAAGTGGTGCTCGTTGGCGGCATGACCCGTATGCCTGCCATTCAGGACCGCGTGCGTGCGTTCTTCGGTAAGGACCCGCATAAGGGTGTGAATCCCGATGAAGTCGTTGCGATTGGCGCGGCGATTCAAGGCGGCGTGCTCGGCGGCGAAGTGAAGGACATCCTCCTTCTCGATGTGACCCCGTTGACTCTTGCGATTGAAACTCTCGGCGGAGTTGCCACGGCTCAGATCGAACGCAATACCACCATTCCGACCCGCCGTTCGCAGGTGTTTTCTACTGCGGCAGATAACCAGACTCAGGTTGAAATCCACGTTTTGCAGGGCGAGCGCCCGATGGCGGCGGATAATAAATCATTGGGTAAGTTCATCCTTGATGGCATTCCCCCTTCTCCGCGTGGTGTTCCGCAGATCGAAGTGACCTTTGATGTGGATGCGAACGGTATTCTCAAGGTCAGCGCGCAGGATAAGGCGACGGGCAAGAGCCAGCACATTACGATTACAGCGTCTTCCGGTTTGAACGATGCCGAAATCGAAAAGATGCGCAAGGATGCCGAGGCTCACGCCGAAGAAGACCGCAAGCGCAAGGAACTCATCGAAGCGCGTAACAATGCCGATAACACCGTCTATGCTGGTGAGAAGGCGCTGCGCGATTTGGGCGACAAAGTCCCAGCGGAGATTAAGGCTGAGGTCGAGGCGAAGAGCGCTGAGGTCAAGGAAGCGGCGAAGGGTGAAGATGTTGAGAAGATCAAAGCCGCGGTCGATGCGTTGGGTCAGACCATTCAAAAGATTGGTGCCAGCGTCTATGGTCAGGAACCCCCTACGGGGACTTCGCAGTCTGCGGCGGAGGGCGAAGCGGGCTCTTCATCCGCTGGACCTGATGTGGTGGATGGAGAAGTAAAGGAATAATTGGGTTGAATGTTACAGGTTCAAGGTTGAAGGTTTTAACTTTCAACCTTGAACCTTCAACCTGTAACCAAACATGAGCAACCGAGACTATTACGAAATACTGGGCGTGGGCAAGAATGCGAGCGATGACGAGATCAAAGCCGCGTTCCGTAAACTTGCGCGTCAGTATCATCCCGATGTGAGCAAGGAAGAACACGCCGAGGAAAAGTTCAAGGAAGTGAACGAAGCCTACGGTGTGTTGTCGGATGCCGAGAAGCGCGCGCGCTACGACCGCTTCGGCAAGGCGGGGTTGGGCGGCATGGGAGGTGGCGGATATCAGGATTACACCGTCGACTTCAACGACATCTTCGAGGACTTGTTCAGCGGATTTGGATTCTCCGCGGGACGACGTTCGCGCCGCTCTCCGCGCCGTGGGCGGGATCTACAAATGCAGGTTTCGCTTACCTTTGAGGAAGCGGTCTTCGGCATTGAGAAAGAGATCGAGTTCACGCGTGATGAGACTTGTTCACGCTGTAATGGCAATGGAGCTGAGCCTGGCACATCACCTGTAAAATGCGCGACCTGTGGCGGGCAGGGTGAAGTGCGTCAGGTGCGTCAGACGTTTTTGGGTCAGATGGTGCAGACGGCCCCATGCCCGACTTGTAATGGTCGCGGTGAGACGATTGCCTCGCCGTGTACCACTTGTCGCGGCAACGGCTTGGAACGCAAGAAGGTCAAGAAGAAAGTATCCATCCCCGGCGGCGTGGATGTTGGCACGCAGATCCGTTTGAATGGGGAAGGGGCTCCGGGCGAGAACGGCGGTCCGCAGGGAAGTTTGTTCCTCGTGTTGGACGTTCAACCGCACAAGTTCTTCAAACGCCGCGATCAGGATGTCATTTTGAACCTTGATATTAATATTGCTCAAGCGGTTCTAGGCGCAGAAGTGACCATTCCGACGTTGGACGGCGAAGACAAGTTGAAAATCCCTGCCGGCACTCAACCTGGAAAGGTATTTCACGTTCGAGGCAAAGGCGTGCCGCACGTCCGCAATAAGAATCAACGCGGCGATGAGATCGTGATCGTTAATGTAGCGGTCCCCACCAAGTTGACGAAGGAACAGAAGGAACTCTTTGAGAAACTGGCAGAGAGTTTGGGTACGACGGTCAAGCCGCAGGAGAAGGGCTTCCTGGATTGGTTGAATGAGACGCTTGGCGGGTAGTGAAAAGTGGTAAGTGGAAAGTGACGGGTAATGAGAAACGAGTGGATGAGAGTCCGCTCGTTTTTTTGTTGGACGACAGACCGCAGACGATGGACGGTCGATTTTCCATCGTCCTGTATAATGTTTCAACCATGTTAAAACCTTTGATGCGCCTCTGGCGTTTGTTACCGATGTGGGTGCATGTTTTTGTCACGCGGCTGACCCAGCCGAAATTCAATGCGGGCGTGTCTTCGTTGATCTTCGATGAGAGAGGCAGGGTTCTTCTTTTCAAACATACCTACCGCAAATTCGAGTGGGGCATTCCCGGCGGGGCGCTTGAATACAAGGAGCAACCCATCGAGGCAGTGGTGCGTGAGTTCCACGAAGAGACGGGAATGCAGATCGAAGTGATCCGGCTGCTAAGGATCGCCAGCGCACGAGAATTTCCTCATCTTGGCGTCACATATCTGTGTAAAATAACGGGCGGTGAATTCAAACCGTCGCATGAAATTTCAGAGATGAAGTATTTC
>JACPVC010000001.1 GCA_016191955.1 Chloroflexota bacterium | reverse complement strand
GCGCATGCGGTTTCATCGCAGGAGGTTTCAATGGCTAAGATACGGGCTGGTTTTAATCCGGTCATTTAATTATCTTTTTCTTTTTTCTTACAGGTTTCTTTTTCAATAGTTCATAGCGGCGGCGCACCGCATCCATCTTGATTTGTAGCGATCAATACGGTGCGTGTACGATATTTATCGTACAGATAAAATCCCCCAAAGCCCGACGCAAGCAAAATCGAAAAACCAATAACCAAATAAAGGAAAGTTCGCGATTTTAGCATTAAGCAGATCCCTTCTATAAATCACTTTGGGACGACCGACCATAGACCGTGGACGGTGGATCGTTTTCTATGGTCCACCGTCTTATCATTTCTTCTTCCATTTCTTCATTGGCAGGACAAAATCATACGGATAGTCCACCAGCTTTTCCATCACACCATCGGGGCGCACCCAGAGCGTGTCTTCGATGCGGAAGCCCATGCCTTTTTCGGGGTAGTACAAGCCTGGTTCGGAGGTGATGATGACGCCGGGCGCGAGGCGCTGGTCGTCGCCTGCGGTCAAGCCGCTAAACGGACGTTCATGGATGTTCAAGCCCACGCCGTGTCCCAAACTATGGACATAGCCCTCGATCGGTGCTTTGGTATTCATCGGCGTTTGATGCCCCTTGGATTCAAAATATTCGCAGGTCATCTTGTTGTAATCTTTGAAAGGGACGTTCAAGTCAAAGTTATCGCTCAGGGTATCGTAAATCTCTTTGACCTGGTCATATAACGCCTGTGCTTCGGGCGTGGTGTAGCCGAGACTCCATGTGCGGGTGAAGTCATAGTAATATCCGCCGCCTGCTTCGGCTGGATAAATATCGAAGACGATGGTCTGACCGAGACGCATCAGGTCTGTGGGAGTCCCTGCAGAATGCGGCACACCCGCGTCGCGCCCAGTGGCGAAGATAAAGCCGGAGGGAAGTTCTGCACCGTGTTCGGCAACCCATAAGCGGATTCTGGAATGGACGTCCCCCACGGAAAGCGGAGAGCCATCTTCTTTGAGAAGCACTTCGTCCTCACGAACATCACACGAAGTGAGATACTCACGGACCTTCGCGACCACCGTGGTTGTGACCATGCCCATCTTGCGAATGCGCGCCACTTCAGTTTCATCCTTCGTTTCCATCGCGCGCAAAAAGATGGACTCATCCCGCGCTTCGCCGACGAACTCGATGCCCGGCATCAATTTCTGGAGATGGGTCAGTACCCCAAACACAGCACTGACATCGTAATGACCGTAGACACCCACGCGTCCTTTGGTGACGCCGACTTCTTCGAACATTTGCTGGTAACGCAAGGCGCTCGCCAGCAGCAGGTTGCCGTCCGCTTGTTTCAGTAATTCGGTGTAATCGTATTTGCTGTACGGGATCAACTTCAGTCCGCTTTTGGCGGCTTCGTCACGTTCCATGTCGTTGTAGAAATAAACCGCGTCACTGCCATATTTTTTGATAACGGTGGCATGACTGACATGTCCGCCACCGGTCAGGTAATACATGGGCGGGTTGTTCTCGGCGTTACCGAACACGACGAACGCATCCAGATTGCGGGATTGCATGATGGCATCAAGGTCTGATTTCATGAGAGAGTCTCCAGTTGATTGATTGTCATGCTGAGTAAAGCCACGGCGGAAAGGGATCGCCATTCCAAGCCAAAGAAACAAGAGCTTCAGCCGCGGATTACGCGAATTTTCGCGAATTGGTTTTAAAATCAGTGCGAATTCGCGAAATTCGCGGCAAAAAAGGG
>JACPVC010000320.1 GCA_016191955.1 Chloroflexota bacterium | reverse complement strand
GGCGGACCGGACTGGGGCTGGCGCACCGAAGTGGAATTCCGCGGCGATGAACTTGTCATCACCGCCTACAACATCATGCCAGACGGGCTTGAAGCGAAAGCCACCGAAGTCATTCTCAAAAAGGTGAATGCATGAAAATCCTCATCATTGGGGGCACACGTTTCATTGGGCGTCATCTCGTCACCTCCGCCCGCGCCCGCGGACATGAAGTCACGCTCTTCAACCGCGGGGTAACCAACCCCGGTCTTTTTCGAAGAGTCAAAACCATCAGGGGAGATAGAGAAACAGACCTGGATCAGTTGTCGGGACAGTGGGATGCGGTCATCGATACCTGCGGCTATCTTCCGCGCATCGTCCGCAAATCCGCTGAAGCGCTAAAAGATAAAGTTGGGCGCTATGTTTTCATCTCCAGCATTTCGGTGTATGCCGACTTCAGTAAAATTGGCATCCAGGAAAGCGACCCGGTTGGCAAATTACAAGATGAAAGCGTGGAAGAAATCACCGGCGAAACTTACGGACCGTTGAAAGCGCTGTGCGAAAAAGCCGTGCAGGATGTGTGCGGTCCGCAATCGCTCATTATCCGCCCCGGCTTGATCGTGGGACCGCACGACCCCACCGACCGTTTCACCTACTGGCCCCTGCGCATTGCCCGCGGCGGCGACGTGCTTGCCCCCGACCGCCCCGATGCCATGACCCAATTCATCGACGCGCGCGACCTGTCAGATTTCATCATCCTGCTTATCGAACAAAATGTATCGGGCGTATTCAACGCCACGGGCAACCCCATCACGTTGAACACCGTTTTCGAGACCTGTAAACGAGTGAGCAAAAGCAAAGCCAATTTTAAATGGGCGCCGGTGGAATTCCTTGAAAAGAACAACGTCACACCCTGGAGCGACATGCCTGCATGGCTTCCCGAAGTTGGTGAGAACTTCGGCGCTTCTCATGTGGATGTTTCCAAAGCCATTCACGCCGGGCTTAACTTCACGCCGCTCACCGACACGATCAAAGTCATTTACGACTGGGAGTTTGAACACCCTGAAGGGCGCGAACTCAAAGCCGGTCTGAAACCCGAACGCGAAAAAGAACTTCTGGAGTTGTTGAACCATGTTCAATAAAATCCTCATCGCCAACCGCGGCGAGATCGCCATTCGAATCATGCGTGCCTGCCGCGAACTTGGCATCAAAACGGTCGCCGTTTATTCAGAAGCAGACAGGAACGCGCAGCACTTTCAACTTGCCGATGAAGCCGTCTTTATCGGCGATGCCGCGCCCAAAGAATCCTATTTGAATATGGATGTCTTGATCCGCGCCGCGCTCGACTCAAAAGCCGATGCCATCCACCCGGGCTATGGCTTCCTCTCAGAGAACGCCTCTTTCGCCGCCGCAGTTGAATCAGCGCACCTGGCTTTTATCGGTCCCTCAGCCGACTCGATCCGCGCGATGGGCGATAAAGCCGAATCAAAAATCCTGATGAAGAAAGCGGGCGTACCCACCGTGCCCGGCTTCGAAGGCTTGGAATCAGATGATGATTTCAAAAAAGCCGCAAAGGAAGTTGGCTATCCGGTGCTGGTCAAAGCGGCGGCGGGCGGCGGCGGCAAAGGGATGCGCGTGGTCAACGAAGAAAACGAATTGAAAGAAGCCATCGAACTGGCTCGCCGCGAAGCCCTGAACGCTTTCGGCGACTCGCGTTTGCTGATCGAAAAATATCTCGCCGAAGCGCATCACATCGAAATTCAAGTCTTCGGCGACAAGCATGGCAATCTCGTTCATCTCTTTGAACGCGAATGTTCCGTGCAACGCCGCCATCAAAAGATCATCGAAGAATCCCCTTCTCCATTGCTCACACCAGAGTTACGAGAACAGATGGGCAAAGCCGCCGTCAACGCCGCCAAAGCTGTCGGCTATTACAACGCCGGAACCGTCGAATTCATCCTCGACCCCAAACTTGCAACCTTAAACCTTCAACCTTTTTACTTCCTAGAAATGAACACACGCCTGCAAGTGGAGCATCCCGTGACCGAACTCGTCACCGGTCTCGACCTCGTCCACTGGCAGATTCGCATCGCAGCGGGAGAGAAATTCCCCTTCACCCAAAGCGACCTGCATCAACATGGTCACGCCATCGAATGTCGTATTTACGCCGAAGACCCCGCAACAGGATTTTTACCCAGCACCGGCAAACTCCTGCAATTCATTCAGCCGGAAGGACCGGGCGTCCGCGTCGATTCGGGTTTTGCCACAGGCGATGATGTCACCCACTTCTACGACCCCCTGCTGGCGAAGTTGATCGTCCATGCAGGCAATCGTGAAGATGCCATCAAACGCATGAAGACGGCGCTGAATGATTTCATCGTCCATGGCGTGGTGACGAATATCGATTACATGCGCGCCGTGCTGGAGACAGATGATTTTAAGCAAGGCAAAGTCTCTACTCGCTGGGTCGAGAGTCAATTTGGCGAGTGGTCTTCCGCTCAACCCGAACTTCACGCCCTCATCGCCGCCGCGCTGGCAGATGTTGTCTTCGTCAGCGGCAAGGCTCGACCCGCAGTTTCGAATGAGACCGATCCGTTCAATCCCTGGAAGCAGACGGGGAATTATAGGAACTAAGCTCAGTCGGGGCTAAGCCCCGACTTGGAGCAGATGTGACCATGAAAACAACCTTCGACACACAAACCATCGAACTCAACCCCTCCGGCGAAAACTACGTTGCCGTACTCAACGACAGGAAATATCTTGTCGAGATCGTGCGCGTGAACAGCAGCAGCAACCGCATGGACCTGCGCATCACCGACTTGACCGAGTCCGTTCCCGTCCGTGAATCCGTGACAGAGTCCGCTTACGTCTCGTCCGATATGGCAAAGCGCTGGGTCACCGTAGGCG
>JACPVC010000365.1 GCA_016191955.1 Chloroflexota bacterium | reverse complement strand
TCGAGGTTTTTACCCTCCTACCCGCAGTTTTCCCCCCCTATCTTGATACCAGCATACTCAAACGCGCACGTGAACGAGGACTGATCCAGGTCAACGTTCACAACATCCGCGATTACACACGCGATAAACACCACACCACCGATGACACACCCTACGGCGGCGGCGGCGGCATGGTGATGAAACCCGAGCCGGTCTTTGATGCCATTGAAACTATCTTGGGATTTTCTTCGCCTCCTTCCACGCCGGAAACTGAATCGAACATCCCAATCATTTTGCTCACCCCGCAGGGACGTGTCTTCAACCAAAGCATTGCCAAAGAGCTTTCGCAATACTCAAAAATCGCCGTCCTATGTGGACGTTATGAAGGCATCGACGAACGTATTCGAGAAAATCTCGTCACCGATGAAATCTCAATTGGCGATTATGTGCTGACAGGTGGAGAATTGCCCGCGCTGATCCTCATCGACGCGGTCTCACGCCTCCTGCCCGATGTGCTTGGCGACCCCACCGGCGCGGAAGACGACTCACATGCGATGGGCTTGCTGGAATATCCGCACTACACCCGTCCGCCCGAGTTTCGCGGGAGCAAAGTGCCCGATGTTCTGCTCTCCGGCGACCATAAAAAAATAGACAAGTGGCGCAGGGAACAAGCCCTGGAACGCACATTCAAAAAACGACCGGATATGCTGGAAAGGGCGGAGTTGACGAAGGAAGATTTGAAGTTTTTAGATGGGTTGAAGAAGAAAGAAACGAGCAACGAGAAATAAGTTACAAGTCACAAGGGATAAGTAACTTGAAAGTAAGCAGTAGACAGTGAACAATAGAAATCACAAATCGACAATCGCAAATCGGAAATCGGAGGCTATGATGTCATCATCACGCTTGAACTACGGCAAGACCTTCCTGCTCGGTTTCGGATTTTTTGGCGTCAGTGTGATCTGGGGCGTGTATAACGCCTTCGTCCCCATCTTCCTCGCCGGAAAATTCGACCTCTCCCCCGCCCTGATCGGTTTCTTCATGACACTCGATAACATCGCGGCGTTGTTCATTCAACCACCGGTGGGCGCATGGTCGGACAAACTCCGCACCCCGTTGGGACGGCGCATTCCCTTCCTGCTGGTCGGCGCGCCGATCACGGCGGTGGCATTTGGACTCATCCCCATTGCAGCAGTCCTGCCGCTTTTCGTGGCATGCACCAGCACGCTCCTGCTCAGCGCGGCTTTGTGGCGCACGCCTGTTGTGGCGCTTATGCCCGATATCACCCCGTCCGCATTTCGCTCGCAGGCAAACGGCATCATCAACTTTATGGGCGGCATCGGCACCATCGTCGCTTTGCAGACGGGCGGCATACTTTATAAGATGAGTCCCAACTTCCCGTTCTGGCTTGGCTCGGGTTTGGTCCTGGTCGCTGTGCTGATCGTCTATCTCTTCATTGAAGAGCCGAAAGAATACGAAGCCGCTCAAGAGCAGCCAGGCATGTTCGCCAGCCTCAAGGAAGTTTTCAGCGATGCCGATAAAAGCGGTCCTCGCATTTTGCTTGCCATCTTCTTCTGGTTCCTTGGCTTTTCTGCCGTGGAAACCTTCTTTACGCTTTATGCCAAGAATCACCTTGGCTTGAACGAAGGCGACGGCGCGACCTTGCTCTCCGTCCTGCCTTTATTCTTTGTGCTCTCCGCCATCCCATCTGGATTCTTGGCAGGCAAGCTCGGTCGCCGCACCACGATTGCTACGGGTCTGATTATCCTGACCATCATGCTCGTCCTGCTCTACATCACTCCCGCCGAAGCGTTGTTGACGGGCATCGCTCCGCTGCCACTGGTGGGCATTCCGCTGGTGGAAGGCGGCGCGCGCATGTTGACTCTCGCGGGTGTTTTTCTTATCCTCGGCGGTATTGGCTGGGCGTTCATCAACATCAACTCCCTACCCATGATCGTGGATTTGACCAGCGCGGCACGCATTGGCACCTTTACCGGGTTGTATTATCTTTTCTCTACTTTGTCTGCCATTGTCGGTCCGAACCTCAACGGTTGGGCAGTGCAACTGACAGGCGGCAATTACAACATCATTATGTTAATCGCTCCATTCTTTATGCTAACCGCCTTTAGTTTGATGATGGGAGTAAAGAAGGGCGAGGCAGTTGTAAGTGCCGAGTAACAAGTTGCGAGTTTCAAGTTACGTGTTACAAATTACGCGTTACGTTTTTCTGACGATGACATGTTGGGCGCTCACCGCCTGCCTGTCATCGTCAGATTGTTTTCGGGAGGATGTCTTCTGCGCGGCGTTGGTGACGGATACGCTGGGGGTCGAAGACCACGGCATCAATCAGGATGCATGGGCAGGATTACAAGAAGCGCAAAATAATGGACTGGCTAACAAGGTGGACTATATAGCATCTGTGGACTCGCGCGATTATTTGAAGAACATCGCTTATTTTGCCGACCTCGGCTACGACGTGATCGTCACCTCCGGCATTTCATTGGATGACGAAACGCTTCAAAGCGCGGACCTCGCGCCTGATTCCGTTTTTGTGGGCTTGAACCAAGCCTTTGAAGAGACCCGCCCGAACTTGATCTCAATCACATTCCCTGAAGACCAAATGGGGTTCGCTGCCGGAGCCAGCGCAGCGACTCTCACCCAAACAGGCACAGTCGCCGCCGTGTGCGAGACTTCCGGCATCGACGCGATGTGGCGGTATTGCGAGGGCTTCCGTGAAGGAGCACAGTATGTGAATGACCAG
Organism: Chloroflexota bacterium; assembly: GCA_016191955.1. Lineage (GTDB taxonomy): Bacteria > Chloroflexota > Anaerolineae > Anaerolineales > Villigracilaceae > Villigracilis. Next base: position 26,234 of record JACPVC010000365.1, on the reverse strand, counting down.
TTGAATGTGCTGGTCGTCTACCGCGAAGATGGCGACAGCGAGAAATTGTTCATCGATGAAGAATGGGGATTTGCAACTGCCTTGAGCCTGATCGAACGCGGCGCGGATGTGCTTTTCGCGGCAGGTGGAGTCACCGGGCAGGGGGCGTTGAAAGCAGCTTCGGAGTTCGGTGTCTCTGCGATTGGGGCAGAACGTGACCAGGCGGCGGTGTTGGGAGGAGCAGGCATCAGCGTGGTGACCTCTTTTTATGGGCAGACCAGCTTCGAGGTCCAGGAAGTGATGCGGTTGATTCAGGAGGGGCATATCCCGGAAGAAAGAGAGGGTCGGGTGCAGTATGTGCCGCTGAGTCCGGCATATCCGCCTGAAATAAGCGCTCAGTTGGATGCCTTATTAGACGCTTTGGCGCGTGGGGAAATCGATATAAATGTTACAAATTCGCGTTAACATTGCGCAGTCTTGCACAAAGATTGGAGTAGATTTATACTTGCAAAGTCGTAAGGCTATGCTAGAAAGCAAGCCTTTCCAATCCCTATCTTCTAGAGGAGAAGAAATACCATGAAGAAGCTCTATTTTGTTATGGCTGCGTTGATCGTTGCCTCTCTGATCCTGTCTGCCTGTGGCGGCGGAGCGGCTGGCGGCGATGCTGTCAAAGTTGGTCAGGTGACCGACCTCGGCGGTATCGATGACAAGTCCTTTAATGCGACTGCTTATGCTGGTGTTGAAAAGGCTGTGGCTGAACTCGGTGTGGAAGGCAAATATCTCGAATCCACTCAACAGGCTGATTATGCCAAGAACATCCAACAGTTCCTCGATGAGGACACCGACCTGATCGTGACCGTCGGCTTCCTCCTCGGTGTTGATACCGCCACTGCGGCGAAAGCCAACCCCGAGACCAACTTCGCCATCGTGGACTACGCCTATCCCGACTGCTTCGGCGATCCCTCCGAAGAAGGCAAGACCTGTGGTTCCACCACTGAGCTGTCCAACGTGCTCGGCTTGACCTTCCAGATCGACCAAGCTGGCTTCCTCGCTGGTTACGCCGCTGCCGCCTCCACCCAGACCGGCAAGGTTGCGACCTTCGGTGGTATTAACATTCCGCCCGTTACCGCCTTCATGGTTGGTTACGAAAAGGGTGTACAGTACTACAATGAACAGAAGGGCGCCGAAGTGGAAGTGCTCGGCTGGAGCACCGAAGCGAACGATGGTTCCTTCACCGGTAACTTCGACTCCCTCGATGACGGCCGCTCCTTCGCCGAATCCTTCGTTCAGGAAGGCGCCGACGTCATCATGCCGGTGGCAGGACCTGTGGGACTCGGCTCCGCTGCCTACTGCCAGGAAAGCGGCTCCTGCAAGATCATCGGTGTGGACACCGACTGGACCGTTTCCTCCGCTGAGTACACCGACGTCATCCTCACCAGCGTCATGAAGAACATGAACGTTGCCGTGTATGATGCCATCAAGGCTCAGGTAGACGGCACCTTCAAGGGCGGCGTGTACTCCGGTACGCTTGCCAACGGTGGTGTGGGTCTCGCCGATGTTGCCGGCGCTTCGGACGAACTCAAGGCTGAACTGGATGCTGTCAAGCAGGGCATCATCGACGGCTCCATCGCGACCAAGTAATTCGCGCGACAGGCACTAAAAAAGCCGGGGGAGGTTTCTCCTCCGGCTTTTTTCTTCCCTATCGCTTGCTTCATAATTAAATAAACTTTCATGGAAGATCGCGAGAGAACATTTTTAATTTTTGTTCACCAAATTACGCGATACTCTGTAAATCCCAAAGGTGTTTTCGTCGAAATCCCCAATCCGCATGCACCTCCTTTATAATGGGGCGGTGCAAAAAAGACCTTTAGGATTTATCGATTTCATGATCGTGGAGGGCATGGCATGACCAATGTTTTGGAACTGCGCGGTATCACCAAACGTTTTCCCGGTGTTCTTGCAAACGACAAGATAGACATCACCCTGCGGGAGGGGAAGATCCTCGCCCTGCTTGGGGAAAACGGCGCAGGCAAAAGCACGTTGATGAACATCCTTTACGGGTTATACAAGCCCGACGAAGGCAATATCTTCATCCGCGGCAAAGAGGTGGATATTCACGGACCGAACGACGCCATCGCACAGGGCATCGGCATGGTACACCAGCACTTCATGCTTGTGCCGGTGATGACTGTGACCGAGAACGTGATGCTCGGCATCGAACCAACCAAAAACGGAATCTTTCTCGATAAGGAAAAAGTTGCAAAGAGCATCCGCGAGATCTCAGACCAATACGGTCTGGAAGTCGACCCGCATGCCTACATCAAGGACCTGCCGGTGGGCATTCAACAGCGTGTGGAGATCATCAAGGTCCTTTACCGCCATGCAGACATCCTCATCCTCGACGAGCCGACCGCCGTGCTCACCCCGCAGGAAGTGGAAGGCTTGTTCAAGATCATCGCCACGCTTATCAAAGCGGGCAAATCCATCATCTTCATTACTCACAAGTTAAAAGAAGTTTTGGCAGTGGCAGACGACATCACCGTCCTGCGCCTCGGGCAGGTGGTCGGCTCCATCGACCCCAAGAAAGCCACCTCTGAAATCCTCGCCACCATGATGGTGGGGCGCGACGTAAACCTGGTGGTGCAAAAGCAGCCCGCCAAACCGGGCGCGCCTGTGCTGGTCGTGGAGAATCTCTACGTCCGCGACGAACGCCAGCACATGACCGTTCAAGGCGTTTCATTCGATGTGCGCAAAGGTGAAGTGCTTGGCGTCGCCGGGGTGCAGGGAAACGGTCAGACCGAACTGGTCTACGCTCTTACCGGGCTGCTGCCTTTGGAAACGGGGACTATTCGTCTGCTTAATGAACCCATTCGACATACAACACCGCGCAACATTCTCGAACGCGGCGTGGCGCACATCCCTGAAGACCGCCAGCGCCACGGACTGATCCTCTCCTTCCCCATCCACGACAACATGGTGCTATGCACCTATTACAAGCCGCCCTTTGCCAAGGGCATTTCCATGCAGGAAAAACCCATCTTCAGCAACGCCGAAGAATTGGTAAGCCAATATGATGTGCGCACGCCAAGCATCTACGTCAATGCCGGGAATCTCTCCGGCGGCAACCAACAGAAGGTGATCGTGGCGCGCGAGTTTTCCCGCCCTATTGAGGTGCTGATCGCCTCTCAACCGACCCGCGGCTTGGATGTCGGTTCCATCGAATACATCCATTCCCAGATCATCAAAAAACGCGACGAGGGCACCGGCGTTCTGCTGGTCTCCTCCGAATTGGATGAGATCCTCGCCTTGTCCGACCGCATCGCTGTGATGTATAAGGGACAGATCATGGCAATCGTCGATGCAAAAAAGGCAACCAAGGAACAGCTTGGTTTGCTCATGGCGGGCGTTCACCCCTCCGACACTTCGAATAAGAATTAGGAGTTGTATCTGTGAGTAATACAACCGCTCCCGCCCCAGACGCCGGGAAAAAAGAAAAGAAACGTAGCGCGCTCGCACAGGAATTATTGGTTCCTGTGCTTGCCGTCGTCACCGGGTTGATCGTCGGCGCGATTGTCATCGCCGTCAGCGGTGAGAATCCCTTCGTCGCCTATGGCGCGCTCTTTGCCGGCTCCTTTGGCACACCCGCCGATTTCATCGAAGGGTTTCAGATATATTTCTCCACTGGCGAGACGAGGGAATTGGTCAAAGCCATTTATCCCTTTACTGAAAGTCTGGTCACTGCCACGCCGTATATTTTTGCGGGGTTGTCGGTGGCGCTGGGTTTCCGCTGCGGTCTCTTCAACATCGGCGCGGAAGGACAATTCTTCATTGGCGCATTGACTTCGGCATTCGTCGGGTACAGCCTCAAGGGACTGCCCATGATCGTTCATCTGCCGCTTGCCATTTTAGGCGGCGCATTGGGCGGAGCGCTTTGGGGCACGATTCCCGGTTACCTCAAAGCTCGCTTCGGCGCGCATGAAGTGGTCAACACCATCATGATGAACTGGATCGCCTTCAAGTTGAGCGACTGGCTGTTGAACGGACCGATGAAAGCCTCCGGCTTCCGCCCGGTGACGCCCAACATCGAGCCTTCTGCCGAACTCCCGCGCTTCTTTGCGGACCCGCTGCGCTTCAACCTCGGATTCTTCATCGCCCTTTTGGTGGCGTACCTGGTCTATTGGTTCCTATTCAAGACCACGCTTGGGTTCGAGATCCGTTCGGTGGGCGCCAACCCCGATGCCGCCAAATATGCGGGCATGAACATCGTCCGCAACTTTGTGCTGGTCATGTTCCTTGCGGGCGGGCTGGCAGGCTTGGCGGGGGCTTCACAAGTTCTCGGCGTGGACCATTGGGTGGGTCAGGGGTTCTCAGCCGGGTACGGGTTTGATGCGATTGCGCTCGCCCTGCTCGGTAAAAGCCACCCGCTGGGTGTCGTCCTCTCGGCGCTGCTATTCGGTTTCCTCCGCAGCGGCGCAACGGACATGCAGTCCATGGCTCGCATCCCGATTGACATCATTTCTATCATTCAAGGCATGGTGATTATTTTCATCGCCGCGCCGGATATCATCCGCTGGCTGTACCGCGTCCGCGCCGTCAAAAAAGAAGAGACCGTCCTCACTCGCGGCTGGGGCAAATAACGAGGCTTGCATGCAAAACCCCAATACCTTAATCAGTTCCGCTATTGAAAGACGTAAACGCATCTCATATGGATTTGTGCTGCTTGCTGTGGGTCTGTTCATTTACCTGTTGTTTGGTCTCAACACACAGGCAGGCGTATCGACCACCTTTGGCTTGAACCTTGCCGGTTCGCAGGCGTTGAAAGTTTCAGACCTGGTTGTCCCCGCCCTGCCAGTCGTCTATGCCATGGCGTTGATCGTCGTATTTGCCGGAGCCTACCAATTGGCGCGCGGCGTCCGCAATACGAGTTGGCTGATCGGCATCCTCGCTTTTACCTTTGTAGTCTCCTTCCTAATGTGGGCGGCGCAGGATAAATCCTTCAACCTGACGGGCATGTTGAGCAGTTCCCTTGTGCGCGCCACACCGATTGCCCTTGCAGCGTTGTGCGGCGTGATCAGTGAACGTTCGGCGGTCATCAACATCGGTATCGAAGGCATCATGCTCATGTCGGCGCAAGCGGCTGTCATTGCGGCATCTCTCACCGGAAATCTATATATTGGCTTGTTTGCCGCCCTCTTTATCGGAGGATTGGTCGCAGCATTGCACGCCTATCTCGTCATTCGCTTCAAAGTGGACCAGGTCGTCAGCGGTGTTGCCATCAATATCTTTGGTACGGGCGTCACGTCCTTTATCAGTTCACGTTTCCTGCAAAGCGCCGGAGCTAACCTGAACAATTCCGGCACGTTCCCGATCATCTCCATCCCCGTGCTTTCCAAAATTCCCGTGTTGGGTCCTGTGCTGTTCGAGAACAATTTGGTGATTTACCTAACGATCCTGCTCGTGATCGTTATGCATATTATGTTGTTCTATACTCCCTGGGGCTTGCGCACCCGCGCCGTGGGTGAACATCCCAAAGCGGCAGATACGCTTGGCGTGAACGTCTACCTCACTCGTTACGTCAACGTCATCCTTGGCGGCGTGATCGCAGGTTTGGGCGGCGCATACTTCACCATCGGTTCGGTCGGTCGCTTTGATGAGATCATGACCTCAGGCAAAGGCTTCATCGGTCTCGCCGCGATGATCTTCGGGAACTGGAATCCCATTGGCGCGTATACATCGTCGCTGATCTTCGGCTTCGCGGATTCGCTGCAAGTCAAACTGCAAATCCTGCGCGTACCGATCCCCTCCGAATTCCTGCTCATGGCTCCCTATATTGTGACCATGATTATCCTGACCGGCGTCGTCGGGCGCGCTACTCCTCCCGCAGCGGATGGTGAAGCCTACGAGAAGTAAGCGCTTCTTTCCACCTTTTGAATTGATACAAAAACAGGAGCTTTTTCAACTCCTGTTTTTGTTTTGGGAGATGGGAGTGTCAAATTACTTTTCAAAAGATTTCACCACGGAACACACTGAGAGCATAGAGATTCTTTCTGCTTTTCTGATATGAAAATAGGCTTCGTAGGTCATGCTTGTAGCATGACGATCCCAGCGGACAGTCACGTTACAAACGCGACCTACGTTTTCATCCTTCGGGGCGAAACCCTTTCATGAATACTCTGTGGACTCCGTGATCTCCATAGTTAGAGGTTTTTTAGTCCATCTTTTTAGCCACTCTCTGGGAAAGGGAGCACTCAAAGTTTGTTAGTCAACAGGCTCAAGCCGCCGTCCTTTGCGAAGCATCCTGTGGACGGCGGCGTTGTGTGAGTGAATCCTTCGCCGGGGCTTGTCCTGAGTTCATCGAAGGGACGGCGAAGGGAGCAAACTCATCTACAAACTTTTAGCACACCCCTGGGAAATACGGTGGATAACCCTGCCGATATCTTGCGGTAAAATATTTTTACAAAAGAGGAGAAGCAATGAGAAAAATAATACGCCTGTTCCATTTATTCATCGTTTGCGCCTTGTTCCTGAGCGCCTGTAACCTGCCTTCCAATGACCCTGAAGGAGCAGGAGCCGCCGCCACCTTCGCCGCCCAAACTGTGGAGGCACTGCTGAATGCCAGCCCGACCGCGACAACCGCTAACAGTGTGCCTCCAACCTTGACCTTCACCCCATTCCCCACCAACACAACTACCCCAGCGGCTACGGCGACCCCCACTTGTCCACAGGCTCAATTCGTCACAGATGTCACCATTCCCGATGGCACCGTTATGACCCCGGGACAATCCTTCACAAAGAAGTGGCGCATCCGCAATACGGGACAATGCGCCTGGAACGGTTATAACCTCGTTTTCGATAGCGGCGACGCCATGAGTGGACCCGCCTCCCAAGCCATTGGTGTGGTCAGCCCCGGGCAGGAAATTGACCTTGAAGTAAGCCTGACCGCGCCTAATTCAGCCGGGAACTATCGCGGCTACTGGCGCATCGTCTCAAATAGTAATGTGCTTGTCCCCATTCTGAACGGATATCAGGGCAGAGCCTTCTACGTGGATATCAAGGTCCAGGCACCAAATGTGCCAACCGCCACCAATACATCTGCGCCGGCAGCCTTTGCTGTAACCAGTGTGACATTTTCTACCACCGGCGGTTGTGGAAGTTTCACAGCTACAGCGAACATCACAGTCAATGGACCAGGAACGGTAAACTGGCATTGGATTCGAAACGATGGCGGAGTTCCCCCAGTTCCCTCGCCCATGGTATTTGCCGCGGCTGGTACCCAATCGTCCAGCATATCCTGGGCGACAACTGCCTCGGGCTCCCATTCCTTCGATGTATACATTGACTCGCCCAACCATCAGCAATTCGGTAGTGCCTCATTCACCTGTCCGTAAAAATAATAATTCATTAATCCAGCAACGCCCGTGAACACGGGCGTTGTCATTTAACAGTATAATCTTTTCCTGTAATTGAAAGGAAAAAAATGCTCAAGAACAAAATCTATACCCTCTTCACCTTGATCTTTACCGCTGCCCTGCTCGTCACCGCCTGCGGCGGGAACGCAGACAATGAAGCAATCATCCAAACTTCCGTGGCTGAAACGGTCGCCGCACAGGCATCCACCGAACCGCCTGTCACCGACACCCCAGCCATAACCTTAGTCCCCTCTCGAACGCCTTTTGCATCGCCCACACTGGGCACTCCCATTCCGCTCGTGTCTCCCACCACCGGTCCCTCCACCGGGAAAGTCGAATGCGCCAAAGCCAGCTTGGAAGATGAAACCGTTGTGGACGGCAAAATATTCAAACCTGGCGCTGAATTCACAAAAACCTGGTACATCACCAACACCAGCACCTGCGTTTGGGATACCACCTACAAAATCGTTTTCTGGTCTGGCGATATTCTTGGCGGCGGATATGTGTATCAACTGCCGCAAGTCACCGGTCCCGGACAAACTGTGCCCATCTCCCTCGTGCTGACCGCTCCGACCGACCCGGGCAAATATCGTTCCGAGTGGAAACTGCAAACTCCCGATAACATCAATTTTGGCGTGGGGGTTTATCAAGCGGCTTTCTATACCGAGATCGAAGTTGCCAATCTCACCACCACCACCGCCATTGCATATGACATCGTCGATGCCAGCCTGGTGATTACCCGTGAGCCCAAGTATGGCTGCCAGCCCGCAAACATGATCTACAGGGCGAACGTTACGATTACAACCAACGGTCCGTTCGAATTCAGGTACCAGATAGTGCAGCAAGATGGCAACAGCGCCTACAAAAAGTATGTCGAGATGAAGGAAGCTGGAGAATACACAGATTCCGAACATGTATGGAAACTGGGACGCGCCGCTTCACAGAATAGTAACCGCTGGATGCAACTTGTAATCACCGAACCATTCTACAGAGAGTACCCGCAAGTGCCGTTCGACTTCTACTGCCCATAAAGGTCACGAAAGAAGCCGGTGTGTACCGGCTTCTTTTTATTGGGAACTCAATCGACATGTGAATCGTCTTTAACGGTTGAAAAGAAACGGAGAAGGCATGTCTCGAAAATTCTCACCATTAATCATTCTGATCGTTACCTTGCTGGTCGTTCAACTTGCCTGCAACCTGCCATCCGGCTCCGCCACCCCAGACCCCTTCGCCACCCTGAACGGACTCTACACCGCCTCGGCTCTCACTCAGGCGGCGCTGGGCACCACTACCCCAGGCTTGCCCCAACCGACAGTGACTCTGGCAGGCTCGCCCACAGCGACGAATCCGCCTGTGACTCTGCAACCAGCTCCAACGTCGAAGTGTGATGCGGCGCTATTCCTCGCCGATGTCACCTACCCGGACGGAAGCATCGTCCCGCGCAACATGACCTTCGTCAAAATATGGCGCATCCGAAATGTGGGCACATGCACATGGTCCACTTCGTATGCGGTTGTCTTTGTTAGCGGCGACGGCATGAGCGCGCCCACATCTGTTCCCATGCCGGGCAGTGTCGCGCCTGGACAATACATTGAAATCCCTGTGACGATGGTCTCGCCCAACAAGGACGGAGGGTATCGCGGGTATTGGAAATTACGCAACGCCTCCGGCTCGTTGTTTGGGATTGGCGCGCAAGCCGATACCGCCTTCTGGGTGGACATTCGCGTGACAGGTCCTTCCTTCGTCGCCTACAACTTTGCGGATAATTACTGCCAGGCAGATTGGTCCAATGGGAATCCCTTGCCCTGCCCCGGCTCAAATGGAGACGCGAACGGGTATGTCATCCGCTTGAATGCGCCGGTGATGGAAAACGGATTCACAGAAGACGAGCCCGGTCTACTGACGGTGCCGCAAGATAAGAACAACGGCTTCATCAGCGGACAGTTCCCGGCGTTCACCGTACAGTCAGGTGACCGCTTCCGCACCATCGTTAATTGTCAGCACAATGCCAACAACTGCAACGTGGTATTTCGCCTCGATTATCTGAATAATGGCGTGGTGAAAACATACGCCAGTTGGGCGGAAGTGTACGAGGGCAAATACTATCCCGTGGACCTTGACCTCAACAGCCTCGCAGGGCAGACGCTCAAGTTCATTCTGGTCGTCAGCGCCAATGGCGGCAATAATCAAGATCTCGCCATCTGGCTGAACCCACATATTGTCCGTCAGGGTGTTGCGCCTACGGCTACGAACACACCCACTTCAACTGCCACCTTCACCCCCACTACAACGTTCACACCGACCTCCACCCCAATTCCACCCACATCCACTGATACGCCCACCAGCACGGCTACTCCCTAGGTAAACTCTGGTATACAGATAGAAATCCACAGAGGCATCTCTGTGGATTTCTATAACAACCTGGCTTGTGCCGCCGTCCTCGGCGGCGGGAGCAAATGATTATCCGTTTAATAAATCAAAAGCCATCAGTCGCTTGTTGCCCAAAATAGAACGGCTCAGGTCGTTACTACCATCGGTCATTCTTAAAGCCTTGGGGCTTTATAAACACCCTATACCCCCTCTTGCACTTTGTAATCTTTGCCTCGGCTCCATGCGGTATAATCCCTCCGCTATGGCACGAAAAAAAGCGCCCGAAGACCTATCTGTGGAGGAACTCCGCCGTTTATTGGTGGAGAAACGCCGCGGCGCGCGCAAAGACCGGCTGGAACATTATCGCCGCACGGGACGTGTTGTCTCCATCGCACCCGACCTCGACTTGGACTCGCCTCCTTCCGCGCCGGTCATTGACACGACCGAACGGACCGAGTCCAAGCCTGAGCCGTCACCCGTCAACCCGCGCCGCAAATTGTTAGACCGCATCCTCCTCGGTGTGGAAGTGCTCGCCGTGCTTGGATTGGTGGCTGTGATCCTCAACGGTGTCGGACTGCTCCGCACACTGAACACGGAAGTCGTCGCAGCCTTGAACCCTGAAACCGCCGTCCCGACGCCTCTGGTCATGGCAGTGGTGCTGCCCTCTGGTCACACTCCGCCTGATGCGCAAGGCAACACCCGTCCCAACGAAGCGGAGATTCCATCTCACTTGCTTCCAATGGTGCAGTCGCTGGCGAATATCCCCATACCTACTTCCGCGCCAGACCAAGCCGTTCGCATTCAAATTCCCTCCATCAATGTGGATGCGCCCGTGGTACAAGGCGACGGTTGGGAACAATTGAAAAAAGGCGTCGGTCAGTACATCGGCTCATCGGCTCCCGGGCGAGACGGCAACCTCGTTCTTTCAGGGCATAATGACGTCTACGGCGAGATCTTCCGCTATCTGGATCGACTTGTTCCCGGCGACCAGGTCATCGTCTACACCCAGCAGCGGCAATTCACCTACGTTGTAGACCGCACTGTGCTTGTCGAACCCACCGCCGTGGAAGTCATGGCGCCCACCAATGCACCCACAGTGACGCTCATCTCGTGCTATCCATATCTTGTCAACGATCAGCGCATTGTCGTCTTTGCGCGATTACAGAATTAATTTACGTCATTGCGAGGAGCGATTTTGTGACGAAGCAATCCCCGCGCATGATGACAAAAGGAGAAATACACATGGCAAAGAAAAACAAACGCCCCACCCCGGCTGTCTCGGTGACGAACACCCCTCCCCAAAGGTTTGAGTTCAACCCCGATTACAGCATGATTAAGAAAGACCTGGCACGCATTGGCGTCCTCGCCGGGTTCTTCATTGCAGTGCTGGTGGCGTTATCTTTCATCTTGAAATGATACAGATCGCATCGTAGTAGCGACTTCAGTCGCTTATTACGAGACAATTTTCGAATAAACACTAAAGACAATAATAAGGCAGGAGATGCGAGCAGCGCATCTCCTGCCTTATTTCCAGACACGTTGATACATCCCAAATTTACAATAAACCTCAAACCCCATACGGTGATACATACGCAAAGCGTTGGGATACGTGGTCTGTAAGGTGCCAATTTGATATCCCAGTTTCAGGGCTTCTTGATAGGTTAACAAAGTAATCGACGTTCCCAATCCACTTTTACGCTGTTCAGGACGGGTCGCTATGTTGTAAAGCCCGGCTATGTCTCCCCCGAAATGAAGGGAGCTGGTGGCGATAACCTGTTCTCCAGCACAGAGCATGTAATGCCTCCATTTGGAATCAGGCGAAAAGGCAAGTTGACTGAAAATATCCAAAACAAGCGAGGCGTCACTAGCGGGAACGCCAAAGGTGTCCATAAACAGCGGCATCCATAATCCCAACTCGGCAGGGTTTGTAATGGGCACGAAGGTATATTCCGCCTTGGGAGGGCTAAACGGAATCAATTGCCTCAGGTCTGCCGCCATGCCGATCATATCCCGGTTGTGAACAAAGCCATGTGCCTGCAAAACCCTCCCAATCGTCCCCGGCTGCGAAGACGGACCTATCCACCAGGTTAATGGAGTGTTTGTCTGGCGAAAAGGTTCCAGAGCATGGTCGACCTGCTGCTCAAGTTTTTCACTGTCAAACTGGGCACAGGTAATGCCGTTATACCCGGCACGGTTTACCCCCGATGTAAACCAGGTCGGGTTTTCCATATGCAGCGTCCCGCCAGGTAATTTCGCAAAGTCATGAGACTTTGCATTTAGATTGTCTTCGATCGATTTTGCGAACTCATCTGATGACAAATGAAGATTTTTATTCATAAGGTTCATTTTCATTGAAATTTGCGAGTTTGACAATACGCAAGGCGTCCTTTTTATTAAGGATATAATGCAGGTGTCAGGGGTGCATAATCTCATATCGACTTGCGAACAAACACTTTTTTGGGAAAGCAATGTAAATGTCAAATTCTGAATATGAAATTACCCTTGAAAAATTAACCTACGGCGGCGAAGCGATGGGACGCCTCCCCGATGGGCGTGCCATCTTCGTCCCCTTCGGCTTACCTGGCGAATCGGTCCGCGTTCAACTTACTCAGGAAAAACAGAACTTTGCCCGCGGTGAAATTCTCGAAATCCTCAAAACATCTCCAGACCGTATTGAGCCAAAATGCAAACACTTCACCCAGTGTGGCGGGTGCCATTATCAGAATCTCCCTTACGAAAAACAACTCCAAGCCAAAGCAGACATCCTGCGCGATCAACTTCAGCGCATCGGCAAGATCGAAAACCCACCTGTCCAGCCAACCGTTGCTTCCCCCGATCAATGGAACTATCGCAATCATATCCAATTCCATCTCACTGAAGATGGCAAGGTCGGCTTTATCAATGCAAGAGGAAACAGAACTCTTCCCATCGAAGAGTGTCACCTGCCCGAAGCGACCATCGATACATTCTGGCACGAACTCCAATTCGAATCGCGCATGAACCTCGAACGTGCCTCCCTCCGCGCAGGTGACGATGATGAATTAATGCTCATCCTCGAATCTGAAACCGAAGAGACGCCCGAACTCGAAATCGAATCCGACATCTCCGTCGTCCACGTTTACGAAGACCATCCCGTGGTCATCGCAGGCAGCGACGCGCTCACCATCCAAATCCTCGGGGTAGATTTTCACATCTCTGCGCCATCCTTCTTCCAAGTCAATACTCAAATGGCAGAGAAAATGGTCGAACACCTACTCTCCAATTTCCAATCGCTAATCTCAACTGACCAATCCACAAATCCACCAACCACCCTCCTTGACCTCTACTGCGGCGTCGGCTTATTCAGCAAATTCTTCGCGCCCAAATATGCCAAAGTCATCGGTATTGAATCCTCGCCGTCCGCCTGCGAAGACTTTGCCATCAACCTCAACGAATTCGATAACGTCGAACTCTACGAAGGCACAGCCGAAACAATTCTCCCAATTCTCGCTCCACAACTCAATTCTCCAACGCACCTAATTGCCGACCCACCCCGCGCCGGTCTCGACAAACACGCCCTTGACGCCATCCTGCAAATCCAACCGCAAGTCATCGCCTACGTCTCCTGCGACCCGTCCACTCTCGCGCGTGACGCGGCGCGACTCATCAAAGGCGGCTACACCCTCAAGCAGGTCACACCCTTCGACCTCTTCTCGCAGACCTATCACGTCGAGTCCATCTCCTTCTTCGAGCGCTGACATGCTCAAACCGCTCGGCGACTCATCCATCCTCATTCAACTTGGCGATGAAATTAATCCCATCCTGAATCAACGCGTCCACGCCCTCGATGCGCTTTTGCAAAGCATCCCAGGCATCGTTGAAACCGTCCCTGCCTACTGCACCTTGCTCGTCCACTACGACTCGCTCATCACAACCTACAACGAAATCGGGAATCACATCAAGGAGAAGCTCTCCTTTCTGGATGATGCGACTCACAGACCTTCCCGCCGCTTGGAGATTCCCGTCCTCTATGGCAGCGCCTCCGGGCTGGACTTTGAAACGGTCGCAACCACCTTAGCCTTATCTCCCTCCGAACTGATTCGACTGCACAGCGAGCGCGAGTACACCGTCTACATGATGGGCTTCACGCCAGGCTTCCCTTACTTGGGAATTCTCAACGAAAAACTGACTCTCCCCCGCATGTCCACACCGCGGACTCGCGTGCCTGCCGGTTCCGTCGCAATTACCGGCTCCCAAACCGGCATCTACCCCGTCGACTCTCCCGGCGGCTGGCACATCCTCGGCTGGACTCCGCTCAAGCTATTCGACCCATTGAGTGAAAATCCATTTTTATTTGCGCCTGGGGATACAGTGAAATTTGTTCCAGGCGATGGACGGTAGACCGTTGACCGTAAAATCATCGTCTACCGTCTACGGTCTGATAACCATGCTTGAAATCACCGACCTCACCGGCATCGCCACCCTCCAAGACTCCGGCAGGCGCGGATGGAATAAATTCGGTGTCCCCACATCTGGTCCGATGGACTGGTTCGCCCATCAAGCCGCCAACTCTTTGCTAAACAATCCTCCTAATTCAGCAGTCATCGAACTCGGCTTAGGCGAAATCACGTTTCACTCCTTACGCAATACGGTTCTCGCCGTCACCGGTGCAGGCTACGAAGTCGAAAACTACATCTGGACATTCCCACTTTGGACGACCTTCTACGTCGGCACCGGGTGGACAGTACGCATCAAAAAGACAAATGGCGGCAATTGGGCATACATCGCCATCGCAGGTGGATTCGACTCGCCCATAATCATGAACTCCCGTTCCACTTACTTGCGCGGCGGGCTTGGCTCCGCTCTCAAAACAGGTGATATGTTGCAAGCTTTCACTCCCACCACTGACCTGCTCAAACTCGCCGCCCGCAACTTCCCCGTAAATAAATATATGCATTACAGCCAATCCCCAACCATCGAAGTCATCCCCGCCCCCCAAGCGGACTGGTTCGCACCCGAAGGGATCCGCACGTTTTACGAAAGCGAATACACCCTCAGCCCTTCCTTCGACCGCATGGGCTATCGCTTAGAAATGCTCCCTTCGCCGTCCCCGGCGAAGGCGATTACGCAGAAAATCAAAAAAGAACTGATCTCCGAAGGCATGACGATAGGCAGCATCCAAATCCCGTCAAACGGACAGCCTATCGTTATGATGGTAGATGCACCAACTACAGGTGGTTATCCCAAGATCGCCAATGTCACTCGTGCAAGTTTGCCTTTGCTAGCACAATGTGAAGCAGGTATGAGCCGAATCCGCTTTCGAGAGATCACTGTGGAAGAAGCACAGGAAAAATATAAATCCCTTTGTAGGGTGGGCTTGTAGCCCGCCAGTACTTGATTGCAAAAAACGTCAGCCAACAAGCCTGACCTACATTACTGGTGCAATGCAATAAAAAACTATACCATCCCTTCGGGATTAGTATTTGGACATGGCAAAATCTATAATAGTTCTACCCCTTCGGGGTTATCGAACATGGTTTCAGATTGGTATTGAAATGACCAATCCCGAAGGGATGAAATGATTATAGAAACAGGCAAAAAAGAAAATCAACCCCGAAGGGGTGACATAGGTTTTTGAGAATGACGATAGACCATAGATGTCCTTCTATCGTCCATTGTCCATGGTCTATCGTCTGAAAGGAACTCATAATGAAAATCGACCTCAACTGCGACCTCGGCGAAGGCATGGACAATGATGAAGCCATCATGCCCTACATCACGTCCGCGAACATCGCGTGCGGATTCCATGCGGGCGATGAGAAAACCATGCGCGAGACAGTTCGTTTGGCGAAGCGTTTCGGCGTGAACATCGGCGCGCACCCAAGCTGGAAAGACCGTGAAAACTTCGGGCGGCAGGAGATGGATGTTCCGCTCGATGAAGTTGAGAGAATCGTTTTAGAACAGATTCAATTTCTGGCGACGATTGCCAAAGAAGAAGATGTGGCATTGACTCACGTCAAGCCACATGGGGCGTTGTATAACCAAGCGGCAAAAGATATTCAACTCGCAAGCACGATTGCGCGGGTAGTGAAAAGTATCAGCGTAGATTTAATTCTGGTTGGGCTGGCAGGCTCAAGGTCGATTGAGGCGGGGCGGGAGATGGGAGTTAGAGTCGCGGCGGAGGGATTCCCCGATAGAGGCTACAACGCCGACGGGTCATTGATGTCCCGCCTTCTTCCAGGTGCATTGATCGAAGCACCGGAAGAGGTGGCGAGGCATGCCATCGAGTTGGTCAAAACGGGGCGAATGGATACGCTGTGCCTGCACGGCGATCACCCGAGCGCGGCGGAGAATGTGAAGAGGTTGAGGAAGGTTTTAGAGAAGAATGCGATCGAAGTATTAGCGTTAAAAAAGTGACAGTCACCTCCAAGGTGACTGTCACTTGGACTCAATCATTCAACAAATCAGCCAAAAAGTTGAGCAACCCGCCAGATTCTTCTTCATGGCTGGGCAAGTCGCTTTGCACCACACCGCTCTGACCGTTGATGAGCACAAGGTGTTCGCGCCCGCCGAAGGGAAGTTCGGTCATCCACACCGGCAGGAGGGCGAGCTTGAACGACTCGACTAACATGCCCGCCGAGGAAGTATGGACGATGTTGATGCCGCCGAGCAGGTGCGGCATTTGTTTTTTAATTCGGTTGAATGCCTGGCTGCGCGCGTCGAGCGAGGCGTCTGCCATGGGCACATCGTAGACTTCGGCGAGCCAACTGGCAAGGTAGCGCGGGTCGTACGGCTTGAGCGCGGAAAGGTCGAAGGCGGGAAGCAGCCGCATGAAAACAGCCGACAGTTTTCGGGAAGCGGGAAGCGCAATGTCATTCATCATCACGGGATATTTATCGTTGATGCGCGTTACTTTTTTCTCGCGTCGTTCAGTGAACGGGTTATCTTCATCTTCGACGATCTCAGCCGTGTAATCAATATCGCCGCCAATATCAAAGGTCCACATGGGCAGGTAGATACCGCGTGGCAGGTCCACTTTTTTCTCAGGCTTGATGTTGTTGCTCCCCACCCAATCGATCAGCAAACGTATGGCACGCTTTTGATCGAAGGCATGCGGAAGGATCGAATTGGGAGCGATCAAGTCTTTCGATTTTTCAAGGTTGACCACATGCGGTGAATCGCAATAGGCGCAATTGGCTGAAATTTGCTGCGGCGGCAAAATGAATTCCGCGCCGCAGCCATTACAGTGAAAGACTTGCTCTTGCAAGGGCTTGCCATGCCCCTTCATGGTTGCCATCGCCACGATGAAATCTTTTTCGTTCTCCATGCCGCTGCCTGTGCCTATCTTATTTTTACCGGTGCAATAATCGCAGACCAATGTCGCGCCATCGGGTGAGAACGCCATGCGTCCGCCACATTTGGGGCACATGAACCGGTCGGCTTGGGCTTCGCGCAATCCTTCCGGCGCGGCGGGCAGTTTATTCGGGTCAATCACATCCTCGGCTTTGAGTTTGCCGTCCAATATCGCAAGAGCGCGCCGCGCGCGCGTATGGTGCAGGTCATGCGAAAGGCAATTCTCCAACGCCTTGCGTTTTTCAACGGGGTCGTCGATCACTTCGCTCATCCAAAACCAGGCTTCGGCGAGCACATCATGCGAGCCTGCCATGTAAATGGCGCGGTCTAAATAACGACGAGCAGTATCTTTGCTGCCCGTCTTCGCGTCGATAATTCCCGAACGGAGGAGTTCTTTTGCGTAATCGCTGCTCATATCAAGTCCGTGATACGTAATGCGTGATTCGTAATTTACGAATCACGCATTACGCAGTACCCTTCCTCACGATTGCATCCGTCATCTTTGCCACACGCACCATCTCTTTCACATCATGCACGCGGATGATATCCGCGCCGCGAGCGATGCCCACCGCCACCGTCGCCGCCGTACCTTCCACACGTTGATCGGGCGGCAGGTCGAGCGTGAATCCGATAAACGATTTTCTGGATGTGCCCAACAGGATGGGATACCCCAGCGAGCGGATCTCTCCGAGTCGGTTGATCAGTTCGAGGTTGTGTTCACGCGTCTTTCCAAAGCCGATGCCTGGATCAAGCATAATGAGCCTTTCCTCCACCCCGGCTTTGACCGCGATGACTACACTTGCGAGTAATTCACGTTTCACGTCTTCAAGCAAGTCAGCATACTCTGCGCCGATATAGGTTCCGCCTAATTTTTCGCGCACTTCCACACTGGCAGGGTTGCTGCGGTTGTGCATCAAAATGACCAGCGTTTTATATTTCGCCGCCACAGACGCAATCTCTGAATCAGCGCGGAAGCCCCACACATCGTTGACGATGTTCGCCCCCACCCGAATCGCTTCTTCCGCCACTTTGGCTTTGTAGGTATCAATGGATATGACGACTTGGGGGAAATTCTTTCGTAACGCTTCAACGACTGGAACGACCCGGTCCATCTCTTCTTCGGTGTTGACCGGCGCAGAACCGGGGCGGGTCGACTCGCCGCCCACATCGAGAATGTCTGCGCCATAGAGCAGGAACTCCCGCGCTTGATTCACGGCAGAAGCGATTACATCGCCTTTGGCAATGATACCGTCGCCGGAAAACGAATCGGGAGTCACATTCAGGATTCCCATCACATACGTGCGGGAACCCCAGTCGAATGTGAAACTCCCGATTTGAAGAGTTGGTGAGTTCATACTTGAAATGCTCCCGCAGGGGCTAAGCCCCTGCGGGAGCGAGGTTGCAAGCTACACAATCTGATCCAACGGACGCGCCAGCCAGGCTTCGGCTTCGTTGATGTCGGTGAAGATCTTCATCGCCGATGCGGTTTCGGTTTCTGCCAACGCCGCCACCTTGCGGATTCCATCCGCGACGGACTGGCTCGCCACCACCACCGCCACGCGGATGTTCCGCGCCGAGGGGTCGCTGTTCGCGTCCACTGCCATGCGAATGGCTTTTTCGGGGATCTCCGGCACAGAGCGCAGGTCGTAGAGGTTGCGGGTGCGGCGGTCTGCGCCGAGCAGGTGCTCGAGCGCAAAATCATGCCAGTGCGCCAGCGTCGCATCGGTGAGATCGGTGAAGGTGAGGGTCATGCCTCCGTCACCGCGGCGGATGACGGAATAGCCAATGCCGGGTGTGGACGTCCAGTTAAGAGGTTTCGGGTCGCTCATGAGATGTCTCCTGTTTTGATAAATCCATTATACCCAGCGCGGTCAAAAATTGCGTTTATTTGAAAAGGCGAAGGCGCAATTTTGACCGTAGGCATTCAATAACGCAGGCGAAAAATCGCTTCCTGCATTTTTGAAATCACATGCTATAATGCGCCTCGTTGGGTGCTTAGCTCAGTTGGTTAGAGCACTTCGTTTACACCGAAGGTGTCGGGGGTTCGAGTCCCTCAGCGCCCACAAAAAGCCTCACGATCTGTGAGGCTTTTCATTTTCTCTACCGCCAAACAGGGACTTGCACCGTCGGCGCTGCGACTTCCAGCATTGTCTTCAATAAGCCTGCGTTGTTCATAAATAGGAGCAAGACAAAGACCAAAAGCAGCACTTGGAACCAACGCTTCTCTGCCATGTCTCGCCATGCGAGGGCAAGGAAGAGGGTAATGGCATAGGTCCAGTTGGCGGCGTAGAGGAAGGCGTCCTTGCCGTATTGCAGGTGCAGGATAAAGTAGAAGAGCAGGGTCACAATGAAGGCGATGGAGTATCCATCGTATTGCTTGACGATATTTTTGAAGAAGAACACACTGCCTAAGAGAAGCAATCCAGCCCAGACGATGACCAATCCATCGCCAAGCGGCGTCTCATAGTTTGCCAGACGCATGGGCTCTTTCTTGATCGAGGCGCGGAACATCCAAACTTTGGTGAAAACGAACTCATCATCGATGGTCAACGGCTCAGGGGCGACAAAGCTATGCAACACCATCACTCGTGCGAGGTAGTCCGCGCGCTGTAACGTGACAGGGAATTGGTTGTGTCCCTCTCCTTTGAGCAGGGACAGGTCCCAGAAGTAGGGCTGAGAGTCGGGATAAAGATAGTTATTCAAAAGGGATAACGGAACAGTAAACAAGCCGATAAGCAATCCATAGATAATGACTTGCTTGATGTTGCGTCTAACGAAGAAATGCGCGATGAACGTCTGCCCGACGTTGGAGATGGTGATGCCAAAAGCGGCGAGTCCTGTAAGGACTTGCGCCCACAACGGACTATCCTTTAGCAAGAGCACAAGGAAGATGAGAGCAACAGCCGAAAGGTAGATATAGCTCTCGACAACGGAACCAAACACGAGTTGAGTCGCTGAGGCGCCGAAGAGGGCGGAAATCAAAGCCGCGTAGAGCGGATTCCCAATCGAGTGTTTCACAAAATACCAGACGAGAAAAACGCACAAAGCGGCGGTCAAAGCATTGAGGGTGAATGCAGCGAAGAGCGTATCTCCTCTGAAAAGGAAGGCGATAATCCCAACCAGCGGGCGAACGATGATGAGGATGAACGGATGCGCGGGGCGCCAATAGTAGTCCCTGTAATTTTCTGTGGCGAAACGCCAGCGGTACAGGCGGCTATCGGCGTCGAAGAAGATGTCGTCTTCATTGAAAGAGGGGCGGTTGAAGATCGAGGCGAAGAGCAGGTAAATGCAAAAGAACAGAAGCGCAATAAGCAAACCTTCCAGATTTTCATCTACAAATTTGAAAAGGAGCGATTCTTTCCAACTCCTCTGCTTGGCAACATATAGGATAACCATTGCGATGAAGAAGGCCGGGATCAATGCGTTGACGAATGAGATGCGCACGCTTGCATCCAAATGGAATGCAGACGCATCGAACAGGTTTGAGAACGGTTTTGCCATGTTATACATGGCGGGGATGAAAACGGTCAGTCCTGCAAAAAGGATGGTCATGATCCCGGTGTTGACTCGATTCGAGCGGAACTCTGATATAGCCCTGCCTAGCAAATAATACACAAGCAAGTTGACCAAACTATGAACAATGATGGTCGACAAAGCGACCTGGAAAGCGGTTGTATAAAAATTCTCCAGATACGAAACCGCGAAGTACGAGAATGGAATCCCCAACAACCAAGCCAGAGGGAGACGTTTATCGAATGACTGCACGTTGGGGTGTCCTTTGGAATCAGCGGAGATGCATGTACGACGCAAGCAGCATGATGAGGATCAAGCGCGAATTATTGACCATTTGGAAGATGATAAAGGTCAGCAACGGAATCTGGAACCAGCGTTTGCCGGAAATTTCACGCCATGCCAGCGCGAGGAAGAGGGTGACGGCGTAGGTCCAGTTGGCGGAATACAGGAAGACATCCCGTCCATAACGCATGTGAAGAATAAAGAAGAACAAGATCGTCAAAATAAAAGCAAACGAAAAGCGGTTATCTTGCTTGAAAAGATTCTTGAGGAAAAGTACACCGCCCACCGCTATGAACAATAGCCAGACAGCGACAAGGACATTGCCAAGCGTCGTTTTGTAACGAGCGATCTCCAAGGGCGCGTTTTTCAGGGCGGCGCGGAACATCCAAATCTTCAGAAAGGGAATATCCTCTTTAATGAGCAACGGATCTGGCGAAACGAAGCTGTGCAGGAGCATCACCCGGCTCAAGAGATTTGCACGCAACACAGACGGTCCAAAGACGTTCTTCTCCTCAAATTTGAGAGTGGAGACTTCCCACAAATACGGATGGGCATCGGGATAGATCACGTTGTTGAGCAGGTTCAGGGGGATGATGAATGCGCCAACGATCAAACCGTATTTAATCAACTGGGGGATATTACGTTTGACCATGAAGTGCGCAATCACCGTTTGCGCGATGTTTGATACAGTGATGCCAAACGACGCCAACCCGGCAATGACCAGCATATACATCGGCTTGTCTTTCAACAAGAGGACGATGAAGATCAACGCCGCCGCGCCGAGGAAGATATAGTTCTCGATCAACGAACCGAACGCAAGCTGTGAGGTCGAAGCGCCGAACAAACCTGCGATCAACAAGGGATACAGCGAGTTGGAGGTGGTCTCCCTCACAAAATACCAGACGAGGAACACGCACAGCGCGCCGGTCAGGGCAGTGACGGCGAATGCGCCATACAGCATATCTCTTTTCAGGAGGAGTGAGACCATCCACACCAACGGGCGGACTATAATCAGCACGTAGGGGTGGACGGTGCGTTCGTAGTAATCCTTGTAGAACTCGGTCCCGAAGCGATAGCGGTAGAGCGCGCTGTCGGTATCGAAGAAAATATCATCAAATTCAAAGACAGGCTGGTTGAAGATGGTGGCGAGTAGGAAATAAATCAAAAGAAAGAGCAGGGCAATGACGATTCCACCCAGGTTTGCGTCGACAAATTTATAAAAGCGGGTCTGCTGAAAGTGATAACGCCACGCAGCGGGCAATAACCCCATCACCGCTGGAAATGCCACTGCAACTCCGACAATAAAGAAGGGCAATGCCGTTGAAGGCAGGACGTACGTCGAAATATCGAATTGATTCGGGAAGCGACTCGCCATATTCACGAGACCAACAAAAAACGCAAGGACCGCAATCCCCAGCACGGAAGAAAGGATGGCTTCCACTCGTTGATGCTGAAATTTCACCGCCAGCTTGCCCAAAAGAAAATAGACGAGCAATACGATCAAAGACTGGGCGATCAGTGAAGCAAACAGGGTTTCCACTCCGGTCTTGTAATAGGCATCCAAAAACCCCATTGCGATATAAGCGGGGAAAATTCCCAACACCCAGGCAAGTAAAAGTCGTTTATTCAATGTCCGCATCAAATTCGTTCCATTTTAGAGTGAAGCGGTTGGAGTTTACCACAGGCACGAAAAGGGAAAAGGTTATCAAATCGCATCAGGGATGGTATATTTTTGTCCGTATGAACACGCTCAAAACCTTCATTGCCCGCTGGAAGACCCCCATTCTTTTCACCGTCATTTTCATCATCGGCATCTTCGCCCGCACTTGGGAATATGCGTCCATGCCGCCTGGCTTGAACGTGGATGAAGCCTCCATTGGAGTCGAGGCGTATTATCTCTACAAATTCGGCATGGACCGTTATGGGATGACCTACCCAGTCCATCTCATTTCATGGGGCAGCGGGCAGAATGCGTTCTATGCGTACTTGCTGATTCCTTTCGTGGCGTTGAAGGGCATCAACGCTTTCTCCGTTCGTTTGCCGATGATGCTGGCTGGCATCCTTTCCATGCCGTTGATGTTCATTGCAGGGAAACGCCTGCTTGGCGAAAAATTTGCACTGCTGACGATGTTCTTCATGGCGATCTCGCCGTGGCATATCGTCAACTCGCGCTGGGCGGTCGAATCGAACATCATGCCGTTTTTGTTTTTAACCGGCTTCACCGCGCTCACATTGGCGAACACGAAAAACTGGTGGTTCCTCGTCTCGTCCGTTTTCTTTGCACTCTGTCTTTACGCGTATGGGACGGCGTATGCTGGTGTCCCTATTTTTCTTTTGCTCACCGTTCCGCTTTTACTAAAGCTCAAACGTATCACGCTCCGGCAAGTCATCATTGGCGCAGTTGTATTTCTTCTTCTCGCTTTCCCGATCCTTCTTTTTATTGCAGTCAATACATTCAAACTGGAAACCATACACCTTGGCATGACGACCATTCCGCGACTGCCCGTGGAAGCGCGCTATGAAACGATGGCGGCGGTCTTCGGCGAAAGTCCCTTCGCGGCGATTGCTGAAAATGCGCGCATCATGTCCGATGTTCTCTGGAAACAGTCCGATGCCTTCCCGTGGAATTTCGTCGAACCGTTTGGCTATTTTTACAAAGTCACTTTCCCGCTTGTGCTGGTCGGATTCCTTCTCACTCTGCCGTTCAAATTCATCAAAGAGAATCGCGTCGAACGCTGGTTCATCGCAGCATGGATGTTCGCCGCCTTCGTAGTTGGACTGATTCACCCCGTCAACCTGACGCGCCTCAACCTGGTCTTCACCCCCATCCTGTTCTGCGTCGCGCTTCTTTTCCTGGACCTCGAACCACGCCTGCCCAGAATCATTCCTGCCGCTGTGGGCGTTTTTTTCATCACGTTCCTCTTTTTCAATCGCGCGTATCATGGTGAAGAATACAAAAAAGTTACCAGCGCCGTTTTCAACGAAGGCATCATCCCCGCCATTGAATATGCCGCCGAAAAAAGCGAGCCGGATTCACTCATCTGCTTTACAGATGAACATTATTCACTTTATATCTATGTTTTGCTGACGCAGAAATCCCATCCGTCTGAATATGTGGATGACCTGCAATGGATCGCCCCCTCTGACCCCGCCGACCCCGCGCGGACCTTACTCGCCCTCAAACAATTCCGTTTCAAACCAGACGCTTGCCTGAGCGACCCTAACGCGGTGTATATCCTCACCTTGAAAGAGTCCCCGCCAAATACGAGCATCGCGTACAAGGAAAAGAAATTCGTCAAGTTTGTGGTGCATTTGCCGAAATAAAGTAGTGCGAGATATTATCTTGCGCTACTTACGCTGAAAACAATCGCTTCAATATTGGCATCGCTGCAATGACTGCCCTCGCACGGTGACTGAGCTTATTCTTCTCATCCATTTCAAGTTCTGCCATGGTCTTTCCAAGCTTCGGCATAAAAAATATCGGGTCGTAGCCAAAGCCGCCGGTTCCACGCTCTTCGGGGATGATCTCGCCGTAGCAATCACCCTCTGCAAATTCAACCTCACCATTTGGATTTGCAATTGCAATCGTGGCATGGAAGTGTGCCTTCCACGGGTGCGGTTTGTCTTTGAGATTCTCCAAAAGAAAGGCGCGCCTGTCTGCATCCTTTGCGCCGAGTTTAGGCGAATACCTTGCGGAATATAACCCCGGCGCGCCATCGAGCGCATCCACTTCGAGACCTGAATCATCGGCGAGGGAGATCAGTCCGCTGGCTTGGGCGAAGGCGACGGCTTTCTTGCCGGCATTCTCCTGGTAATTGGAACCGTCCTCCGTCACTTCGAGTTGCAGGTTGATCTCCGCAGGCGTAACGAAGTCGATGCCGGAGCCTGCCAATAGTTCCTGAAGTTCCAAAACTTTTCCCTGGTTGTTGGTAGCGATGAGGAGTTTATTCATAAAGTTCCTGTAGGTCACGCTTTCAGCGTGACTTTTCCAATCTCAAGAATCGTCAAGCTACATCCCCAATGAGCACTTACAACCTGTCCGAATATTTTTAGCTCAAGGTGTCCTCGCCGCCGAGGACTGCGGCGAGAGCAATTTTAGGATAGGTATTAGCCTGACTTGCGTTTAATGATTTCAACCGCCCATTGGGCATGATTTTTTACCAGAACCTCTTCATCATTGGCGGCTTTCTCTAAAATGGGAAGGTCATTTTCATTGCCTGTGTTTCCAACAGCGACGGCGAGATTGCGCAAATATCCACGCCGTTTGGCACGTTTGATGGGTGAACGCTTGAAGCGTTGATTGAACTCGGAGGATGTCAGAGTCAGTTCAGAGGTCCGAACGGGAAGCGGGATTTTGGGCTCGAGAGCAGGATCCGCTGGTGGGGCAAATCGATTCCACGGGCAGACTTGCTGGCAGACGTCGCATCCAAATATCCAACTGCCGAGTTGTTCTCGTAATTCAGTTGGAATGTCGCCTTTGTTTTCGATGGTGAGATATGAGATGCAGCGGCGCGCATCGATGGTGCGGTTGGGGAGGATGCATTGGGTGGGGCAGGCGTCGAGGCAGCGCGTACATGTGCCGCAGTGGTCGGTGGCGAAAGGCTGATCGGGCTCGAGTTCGATGCCAAGCAGGATTTCGGCAAGCAGGAATGCCGAGCCTTTTTGCGGGTGGATGAGCATGGAGTTCTTGCCGATCCAACCCAGCCCTGCACGCTGCGCCAGTTCGCGTTCGAGGATGGGACCTGTGTCTGTGTAATACCGATTGGGAACAGAATGACCCACTTGCTCTTCGATAAACTGCACGATCTCTTGCAAACGCGGCGGGATGACCTCGTGATAATCGTCGCCGAGGGCGTAGGAGGCGATACCGAAGGATGAAGGATGAAGGGTGAGGGATGAAGAAGGCAGTGGAGCATATGGTAACGCCAAAACGAGAATGGATTTGCATTCGGGGAGGATCAGTTTCGGGTCGGCGCGGCGTGATCGGCTTCGGTCTGAGGCGAGGTAGTCCATCGTGGCGTGATGATTGGCATCCAGCCATTCCTGAAAGATGTTGAAATGAGCGGGAGGGGCACAAGAAGTAACGCCAGCCAGGATAAATCCCAGCTGTTTTGATTTTATCTTTATTTTTTCTTTCAAATCTTTTGGTAAGGCTCCCCCTAACAAAGGGAGTTCCTTTAACGTCTGGGTCATCATTAAATAAATTTTGGCTCTCCCGTAATTAACGGGAAAAGCAGAAAGGATGTGCTACCATCGGAGTAGAAAGGTTTTCTTCGATGAACAATAACGAACTGCTGAACAAACTGCTTGGCATATCAAAACTGCTTGTGATGAAGTCAGATTTCATTG
>JACPVC010000327.1 GCA_016191955.1 Chloroflexota bacterium | reverse complement strand
GCGAGTTGATTGACAGGCTTCGCCTGTGAGGTTTTCGCCGCAGCTTGTAACTCCCCAATGATATGCTTCTGTTGCATCTTCTTTTCATACGCGATGCGACCGGGACTCTTCTTCTTGCTTGAACCTTCACCCTCATCCCCGCCGCCACCACCGCTGTTTCGCATGGCGGCAAGACGAGCTGCTTCCTCCTCGCGTTTCTTCTGCCAGTCCGCGAGGGTCGCTCCCAGCACAGCAGCGGCTGCCGCTCCCCACAGGATGTTCGGATTGGAAATAGGAGTGCTTGTAGTCTGGTTCCCAACTGTGAACGAACTCGTCCCTCCCGCTTGGAGGTTCGCGCTCGCAAAGACCGTCTCGCCATTGGTTGTGGTGGTTTCCGTGCCCACGTTCCCATTGTTCGCGCCACCGAAGGATGGTTCATTCGTTGTCGACGATCCACTTGGTGCAGGCTCGGTGACCATGTTGGCAGGCGGTGTGAAGGCAGGGATCGGCAACAGGGAGTTGAAGGCATTGACCTCAACAACGGTTGTCTGCATGGTTTCATTGCCTGCCTGATCGCTGATCTTCAAGGTGATGAAGTATTGCCCCGGCGCAGCGTGTGTTCCATCCGCAAAGACCCCATCCCAACGGATCTCATTGTCATTGGACTTCTTGCCTGTCAACTCTTCGAGCCAGACGATCTTCTTGTATTTCTCGTCCTCATCTTCGATGACCGAGCGATTGATCCATAGTCCGCTCATCGTATCTTCGAGATCGTAATTCAAGATGTCGCCCAAGTCCAACGTGTTGTCAGAGGTCGCAATCGCAGGCGGGACGGTATCCACCATCAAGGGCAGGACCGACGTTTCGGTGACATTGCCTGCGTTATCGGTCACTCGGATCGAGTAGGTATGGGTTCCATCGCTAAAAGACAGTGGACTGCTGACCATCCCCCACGACCCGCTGTCCACGGACGCCTCGATCTTGGCGACGCCTGATCCTGCATCCGAGGCATTCGGCGTCACTGTGACCGACGAGATATACCAATCGTTCTGTCCGCGCGTGCCGTTGATGTTCAGGCTCAGGCTGGGTGTGGTGGCATCCACCTTGATCTGTTGGGCTGTGGTTTCAGAGATGTTGCCCGCTTGATCTGTGGCGCGGAATTGCACGGTGTAGATTCCATCGTTGAGGGTGATGGGTCCACTGACCGATGACCAGGTGGCGCCATCCGTGGTCACTTCGAGCGTGGCGAGACCGGAGGTTGCATCGCTGGTGGTAGGGGTAAGTGTCACCGCAGAGACATACCAACCATTGCTACCCGTTGTGCCTGTGGTGGAGACGTTGAGAGTCGGTGCCACCGTATCGACGTTGACCGACTGCACGGCAGTTTCGGTGACATTGCCTGCATTGTCTGTCGCGCGGAATTGAATAGTGTGCATACCATCCATGAAGGTGGTGTTGCTGTACGAGACCCAGCCAGCGTTATCCACGCTCACTTCAAAGGACAACAAACTCGATAGGGCGTCGCTTGCCGAAGCGGTCACGAGGGTTGCGGTTAGGGGTGGGGGTGGAGAAACGTGCCAGCCATTCAAGCCGAAGGTTCCAATCACATTCCAGCTGATCTCCGGGGTGGTGACATCCAGTTGGTAGGTGGTGGAACCCGTGGCAGATAAGCCGGTAGCGGAGTTCACTTTGTAATTCGCTGTCCCCGTTCCTTCGGATAAAGGGATGGAACAAGTCGTTTGTCCACTCGGACATGCGAAGGTAGTTCCATTCACATCCCCGCTGATAATGACCGATTGTCCTTGTGGGTCGGAGGCGGTCAGATCAAGGGAAAGGGTACCGATACACCAGCTATTATTTCCTGGAACCGAGCAGTTGAGCACATGCGAGATCGTGGGCGGCTGGTAGACCGGTCCGCCGCCTCCTCCGCCACCATCACAGCCTGCACAGTGGAAGGTCCATTCCAGGCATCCGCCGCCGGGGATTTTTTCTGCACAATACCAGACTTTGCATTCGTCGCTACATACGTCGGGTGGATTCGCGCTCACAACTGAAAGCACGGTCAGGGATTTCACTTCCGGCTCGCCGGGCTTTGTCTCCCATTGCGGGAAGACTATCGGAGCCAGCCACAATATGGCAACGATCAGGATCGCGATAAAGACTCGTGTCGGTTCAAATAGATTGAATGATGGGGTTCGTTTGTCGCGCATGTCCCCGCTCCTCGGTATTTTTTTTCTTCGTATTTTATTTCACATCTCGCACCTTTTGGTTTGCATGTTTGTTAGGTGAAAGAATCATGCCCAATGGTTAGCGACCCGTTCAAATTCCAAAAAGAAGCGCGGGCTCTTCATCCCTCAAACCCGATTCCTGTGGTAAACTTTCGCCCGCTAACAAACTGGTACGTTTCTTCTATACGTGCCTTTCCGTTCCCGGCAAACCCACGGTTTGAACAGGAACTAACCCATGGAAAGGAGGTTTTCCCACATGCGTAATTACGAACTGATGTGCATCATTCAGCCCGACTTGGATGAGACCGCCATGAATGGCGTGCTCGATAAGGTGAAGGGTTGGGTCACCGAGTCCGGCGGAAGCGTGGACAAGGCTGAGGTTTGGGGTCGCCGTCGTATGGCGTACACCATCAACAAGCACCGCGAAGGTCAATACGTTCTGTTGAACGTGACCATGAGCCCGACTGCCACATCGGACCTTGAACGCAACCTGCGTTATCAAGAGTCCATTATGCGGCACATGCTTTCTACGGTTGGATAATCCGTTTACCCGGCATTCTTATTTAGGAGTGAACCATGAGCCGAGGACTTAACAAAGTACAGATCATTGGACATTTAGGGAAAGACCCCGAGATGCGCTATACCCCCAGCGGCAAACCCGTGACCACCTTCACGGTGGCGGTCAGCCGCACATGGAACAGCGCAGACGGCGAACGCCATAACGAAACCGAATGGTTCAACGTGGTGGCGTGGGGAACGCTGGCTGAGATTTGCAAGCAGTATCTCGTGAAGGGTCAGCAGGTGTACGTGGAAGGACGCCTGCAAACCCGGCGCTGGGATGATAAGGAAGGCGTAAAGCATACCAGCGTGGAGATTGTCGCCAATGAAATGATGATGCTCGGCGACCGGCGTGAAGCGAACAACCAGGCAGATCCCTCCCCTGCCGAACCCACAAACGGCTCGGCGGAAGAGGAATTTCCGTTTTAGTTTTTAATTGGCATTCTGAAGAACGACACATGCACCTCACTGCGTTCGTTGCAGTGCAGGTGAGCGACGAAGAAGATCCTGTCAACGAGAGGCTCTTCGGTTGCAACGTGTACTCTCTCAGAGTGACACATTTGGAGTAACCCATGAGCGACGAACGACCCGAACGATCCAGTTCAGGCGGCGAAGGCGGCGGGGAACGCGGTGATCGCAAATTCTTTGCGAAGCCCAAGTTCTGCCAGTTCTGCGCCGATAAGACCCTGACCATCGACTACAAAAAAGTCGACCTTCTCCGCAAGTATGTGACGGAAGAAGGCAACCTGCGCCCGCGCCGCCAGACCGGCGCCTGCGCCAAGCACCAGCGTCTCGTTGCGGCGGCGGTGAAGCAGGCGCGCCACGTTGCGCTTCTGCCCTTCGCCAATCGCGGCGTCGACTAAACATCGAATTAACGCACGGGGCATGGGCAACGTCCATGCCCCGAATTTATATCCACACATAACCCGCAGGGGCGTATCGAAACTTCCCCTGTTCATCAAAGGGAGTATTACCCATGACCAACGAATCGGGCAGGAAGCCCGTTTTGCATAAGAAACATGTTGCCCGCCTCGAACGCGAGCTAAAGCAGACCCGTCTCATTCTTTACACTTTCTTTGGCATCCTCGGCGTGGTGGTCATACTGCTCGTCTACGGCTGGCTCGACATCAACTACTTGCAGCTTAACCGTCCCGTGGCAAAGGTAAACGACGCCAAGGTTCTGCTCAAGGATTTCGAACCGCGCGTGCGCCTGCGCAGGCAGCAGTTGATCGACAACTTTGCTCAATACCAACAATACCAACAGTATTTCGGCATGGATATGAGCACCCAACTTCAAAGCATCCAAAACCAACTCAATGCTCCCGAACTCGTTGGGCAGTCTGTTTTGGAAGCCATGATCGACGAACAGATCATCCGCCTTGAAGCGGAAAAGCGCGGCATCACCTTCACCGAAGAGGAACTCAACGCCAAGATCGAAGAAGGCTTTGGCTACTTCCCGGACGGCACCCCCACCCCTTCCCTGACTCCGACCGCCTTCAGCATGCCGACCGACCCGGAATCATTGCTGCAATTCATCACCCCCACCCCGGATGTGACCGCCACGCCTCTCTTCACGGCGACGCCTGAGTTTACAGCCACAGTGGAACCCCAGCCGACAGTGGAAGGCGAAGCGACCGCGACTATTGCACCTACAGCCACCGCCACCCTCGAACCGACTACCACCGCAACCGCCACGGTAGGTCCGACCTCCACACCGCTGCCCACCGCCACTCCCTTCACCCGTGAAGGCTTTGAAGGCATGCTCTCAGACACGAACGAGAACCTCGCCAAATACGGCTTCGACGCAGAATACTATCGCATCTTCTTCGAGAACCAGATCCTTCGCGAAAAGTTGATGGAAGTCATCACCGCGGACGTTAAGCCGTTTGAAGAACAGGTCCGCGCGCGCCACATCCTCGTTGCCGATGAAGCCACCGCAAAAGACATCATCGCCCGCCTGCAAGCCGGTGAAGATTTCGCCGAACTCGCCCGTGAATTCTCCAGCGACGGTTCTTCCGAGCAGGGCGGCGACCTCGGATGGTTTGGCAAAGGTCAAATGGTGGCTGAATTCGAGCAAGCTACATTTGCGCTCGAAAACCCCGGTGACTTTACCACCGAACCGGTTGTATCCCAATTCGGCTATCACATCATCCAGTTGATGGCGAAGCAGGAACGCCCGCTCGCCGCCAGCGACTTCCAGACCGCCAAAGATGTCGCCTTCCAGCAATGGCTCACCAAGGCTCGCGAAGAAGATTACACCGTCGAAACCTTCGACAACTGGCAGGCGCGCGTTCCCACCGAACCGAACTTCACCACCGCCGCCACTGAAGCCGCCAGCGCAGGTCAGACCCAGCAGGCAGAACAACTCTCCACGCTTGAAGCGGCGAACGATGTGACAGAAACACCGAAGCCGTAGTGCCGTAACAAGTTAAGAGTAACGAGTAACAAGAAACCCGCCCCAGAAATCTGGAGCGGGTTTTTGCTTTCATACCGGAGTGCGTCGCACCAGACGGCGTGGACTCATCCAAATCAAAATGGTGCGATATCATGCCCGTAGGGTATGCACTCTCCGCCGCCTAGTGGACCAGCCTGCTACTCCTTCACATCTCCCACTTCAAACCTGCAATATTCATCCCTTTTGGCAATGCAATGAGTTTCGGTGATTTCATACTCTTTTCCAGTTGCCCATTTGACAGCCTCGGAAACAGAACCGATGTAAAGATAACAAATGGGATGGTCACTATGACGTGAGTTACAAACGCCGCAGGTGGATTCCATATAAGCGAGCCTCTCGCCGCTTTCATCCACCCATGCGTTGACCTGCGGGTTGCTTTTCTTAAGCGCATCTGCCATCCCATTCAGGATGAACTTGATGCGTTGTTTTTCCGGCAGCAGCTTGAGCGCAACCCCTGCAATGCCCAGTAACGCCGCCTGTTCGCGCACGCCATATTGAAAGGATGCCCTGCCAATGCGCTGCAACATGCCCTTACCGCCGCGCCCATAAAAGTCCTCGATTGCCTGGTTCAGCTGTGCGTATTGCGAAGCCTTGATGGAAGGTTCAAGATCATTCGGAGGGAAGTTCCCTGCGAACCTCTCAAGCCCGCAGGACTTCAAGACAGCGTTCAAACCGTTTTCCCCCATCACTTCCTGCATCGAGATCAATGCCTGCCGCACCAGCGAGTTGATGATAACTGCCTCTTCCCGGGTTGTCATAGTGGCTCCTATCTCTAAGAACGTACCGTTAAGTTAAAGTATACACTAGATAAACAGACTACTATTTTGCACAAACTGTTCGAAAAGACATCTCAATCCCCCACATGTGGACGTACCCTCCTCTCGTCGCCCGATGAGAAAAAGGCTAATCTATCGTTTTATTTTTCAGAAAGCCAATCGGATAAATGTTTCTTCACTCGATTTAGTCTCTCACTTGAAATTTTACCAAGTGCGCCGATAAGAATATCCCCCGACACAACTGCTAAACGCCCAATTCGAATTACGCTTGTAACCTTTAACCCGCTCTCACCAAAATCATCATCGCTTTCATTGACAATTTCATCAAATCCAGAAATGAACTGACGGGTTTGTGACGAGATCATACAAATCAGCCAATCATCGTATTCCCCAGGCAACTTTCCCAACAAGAGAGCAGGACGTAATTTCCCCTCTTCGAGGTCAGTTTGAGGAAAGCGAAAAACAACAACCTGTCCCGCTTTTTTCATGCAAAGACCACCCGTATATCTGAAAGGCTATACAACTCGGGTTCATTTTCAATCTCACGCATCGCAGAAGAAAGCGACAATGAAGCCCAATCCTGCTTTTCCTCTTGCTCTGCCTTCATAAGCAAATACTGGACAAAATCGAACAATTCTTCTTGATACGAATACGGAAGCTTTTGCGCGTAGCGGTGGATTTTCTCGTCAAGTGTCATGCGATTCACTCCATTATTGTTAAATGCGAACGACCTGAATTTATTTTACACCAACAGCAGCTAGATTTTGAACCCTTGCAACCTCAACCGCGGACTCTGCTTGGACATCGAATAACCCAAACTCACACTTCCTTGCCAAACCCACCCTCCCTAGCAGACATATCGCGCAACGATAAAGGGGGTCGCCCTCCGCCGCCTCTCGTACCGAATCAATCATTTTTACTACGCCATGCCTACGCCTTACTTTGGCAGCGGGCAACTCGCTTTTTTATTATCTTTATAACAACCATTCTTGTCTTCACCACAGACTTTACATACTTCCTGAACTTTGAAAGTCGCCGGGTCCGCGCCTTCGATGATGCCAGGATCGTTGCTGTAAACGTAGTTCTTATCCTTCCCATACCAGTAATTCAAGACAACAAATGAAGCTGGGTCTGCATCTGGAGCCTTCCTGCCTTCGTGATAAACACATTGACTGTCGCGTTGCCAGGAATAATTCAACAGTTCGAAAGTATCGGGGGCACATGCTTCAAGAGGTCGGTACTGTAGATAGACATCGTTGACATCCCTGCCCCACTGGATGTCGAACACCTTAAATGTTGCCGGGTCCGCGCCGGGGATGGACTTCAACTCATAATAGACGTGAGAAGCATCTTTACCGTAATGATCCGATATAACTTCAAAACTGACCGGGTCTGCGCCTTCCACAGGAAAGCCTGCATAATATACACGCAGTTTATCTTTGGCGTATCCATGCTTGTCTAGAATCACAAACGTTTCAGCGTCGATCCCTTCGATCGGGTTATCTCTCGTTGTGCCTTCATAAGAGAGGACATACACATATGTGTCACCTTTTTTCTGATACCCAGAGTTAAAGATGCATGCTGGGATGAATAAGAGGATGAAAAGCAAGAAAAATAATTTGGAACGCCGGGACATGTCTAAGCACCTCTGAAAAATTTGATTTTCCAATATATTGCCATACGCCCCAGTTTTCTATATTTTTGTTCCAGGGTCAATCAGACTAATTTCCTAGCCAAAGTTCGCGTCAAACGCACACGAACTCAGCCGATATGACAGGTCGACCACATGCAGGTGACTCTCTTGGAATCGACAAG
Source organism: Chloroflexota bacterium (assembly GCA_016191955.1). Classification (GTDB taxonomy): domain Bacteria; phylum Chloroflexota; class Anaerolineae; order Anaerolineales; family Villigracilaceae; genus Villigracilis. Next base: position 3,891 of record JACPVC010000327.1, on the reverse strand, counting down.
CGAGGTCGATCTTCTGTTGTTTATCTTGTTCATGCAGGAAAGGGCGAGGAGTTATTGTCATTGAAGATTCCTTATTATTGAAACAGGTCCCTAAACAAATATGCTGCGCAGTGACAAAAGACTCTTTCCCACTAGTTGATGAAAATTAGGCTGCGGCAGGACAAGGCATCCCCCGCCTAATGAGAAAAGAACTAGGACGTTGAAATTTTCTTAAAGTATGTATAGAACTTCAAAGAAATAACTACCAACGCCAAGCCGTTGATTCCACATACGAAGTGTGGGATGTGGCAGATTACGCGCCACAATAGGATTCTAGGGTTTAACGATAACATCATCAGCTTTAAAACTAGCAGATGAATCGGCAGACCAAAAGCCAAGAATATGTAAGCTAAATAACTGCGAATCAAGAATATCAATGCCTGTAGGCGCATGGCTTCCTAAAACTCGATCATTTTCAAAACACCAAACACTACCCGTATACGCGTCGAGCATGAGGCGCATTTTATACCATTGATCTGGGTTTGCTATAATTGTCTTATATATTTCTGGATCCCCGTTTGGATACGAATTATTAACATAAAAGAATAACTCAATTTTATTTTCTTTTGGTGATTGAATAATCCCACATTGCGCAACCCAAATAGTGTCAGTCGTAAATCCGTTGGTTTTAAACTCAATTATTCCAATTGAATAATTTCCATTCGCTTCGCTTTCTGTAAGTAGCCTCGACTCAACAGAGCCAACCTCACTGTACTCAGCTCTTGTTGGCATGTGGAGATAACACAAAGTAGGTTCTGGCGATAATTCATTGAGTCTAAAAAAAGCAGTTCCACCTTCTTGAATTACATCACAATTTTGATCTTGAATTCTTTCCCATAAATCGATATTAATGTTGCCATCATATTGAGAGTTGTTAAAATCATCGTAATATATTGATGCTGCTTCTGAGGTATCCTGAACAGCCGCAGATTCAGGTGGGGCAAGTGGCTTTTCATTAATGGGGTTTGGAGAAGATGCACCTGGTATAACAAAAAGTAAAATTGCAGCGATTCCAGCAACAACCGTAAGAATTGCGGCGACCGCATTCAGCATGTCATTTGATATTTTGTGCGTTTGCCATGCCCAGAAGAGTATTAGTGCAACTATAAGTAAAAGGACAGCAACTGTTATCTGCATACAAAATCCCTATCTTTATACTTTCTGATATTAATTGTGCAGTTACAAAGGTTGATACAGCCTTCTATATTAACCTTTGTAGGATGCATAAAAAGCGTAGCGTGCTAATACTTTATATTCAACACCTTTTTCATTATATCCAATCTTCAAACAAAAAAGTCCCGCCCCACAAACTGGGACAGGGCTCAAGTGCGTCGCACCATTTTGATTTGGACGAATCCACACTGTAGATTCGTCAGCGAGAAAGGATGAGTCCACACCGTTTGGTGCGACGCACCCACACCCACACGCGTCCCCCACCTACCCCCTCTTCAACATATCATCCGTCACCTGATCCAACCTCAAACTGATCACCTGACTCGCCGAGTCGCGCCCCATTGTCACACCGTAAATCACGTCTGCCGCCTGAACCGTATTGCGGTTATGGGTAATGACGATGAACTGCGTGTCCTTGCTCAAGTCCGTCAGCAGGTCGCGGAAGCGTCCCACGTTGGCTTCGTCGAGCATGGCATCCACTTCGTCCATCACGCAGACGGGAGTCGGCGACACTTTGAGCAGCGCAAAGACCAGCGCAATGGCGGTCAGGCTGCGCTCACCGCCGGAGAGCAGTGCCAAGCCTTGCTCACGTCGTCCCGGCAGGCGGGCTTCGATCTCGATACCGGTCTCAACTAAATTTTCAGGGTCGGTCAATGCCAAACGCGCTGAGCCGCCGCCGAACAGACGCACGAAGGTCTCGCGGAATTGCTTGTCCACGGCGTCGAAGGTTTTCACAAATTCCTGCTTGGTCAACTCATCGAGTTCCGCCACTACCTGCTTCAAATCCGCTTGGGCTTTGTGCAAGTCTTCCACCTGAGTCTTCATGAACTCATAGCGTTCTTTTTCCTGCTCATACTCCGCCTTCGCATCGGGGTTGATGGCACCCATGCGGCGCAACTGTGCGCGGTTATGAGTCAACTGTTCTTCCAAATCCGGTGCGAGTTCGGTGACGATGGGCAACTGCTCCACCATGCCTTCGATGGGCAGCGGCACAGGACCCGAAACATCGGCGGCATATTCGAACATCACCAAACCAAAATCGTCGGTGATCTTTTGCTGTAAATTATCGAGTGCTTCCTGCTTGCGAGTTTGCTCCAACTGCACCTGCCCCAACAGACGTTCGGCATTCGCAAAACCGCGTTGGGCATTGTTTTCCAATTCTTGCAAACGCGCTTCTTCCTGCTCGGCGGCGGCAAGTTCTTTCTCAGCCGGTTCGATCTGAATGCGCATGTCTTCGATCTGCACATTCAACGCCGACTCACGTTCACGTAGCGACGCCTTCTCGGCATCCAAACTGTGCAAGCCGCCATCCAAGTCGGTCAGGCGATTCGCCAATTCCACGCGGCGCGAGTCGAGGCGTGAAATATCGTCGCTGCGTTCCTTCAATTTATTTTGCGCGGTGCTCAGGCTTTGCTCTGCCACCGCCGCGCGCGTCGTCCAGTATGAAACCTGTTCCTGCAACTCACCCGCTTCGAGTTCTGCAAGTTTCGCCGCCACCACTTTTAATTCCGCATGAGCCTGCGAAGATTGTTCTTCCACTTCAACAGACGACTGACTGATTTTTTCTTGAAGGGATTTCGACTCTTGCGCCTCTCCCTGTAGTTGACTTAACTGACTCTTCTGCCATTCCAACTGCCGAGCCATCGCCTCAGACTCAAGACCGGCTTGTTGCTCGGTCTCTTGGGTTTCCCCTAATCTGACGCGGGTTTCGCGCGCATCGGACTCCGCTTGCAACAGTTCACGTTGCGCTTCAGCATATTCGTTCGACAGGCGTTCCACCAAGTCATTGGATTCAGCCAAGCGGGCGACGAGTCCGCTCAAGGCGGAGTCGAATTCTCGTTTTTGGCGTCCGCGGCTCAGGGTCGAGGAAGAGGCGGTTTTGCCAGCGATGACCAAACCGTCACCACGGAAGACTTCTCCGCGCAAAGTCACCACGCGAGCGTGAGTCGGAAGATCCGCTTGTAATCTACGGGCAGTGGCACGGTCACGGACGATGAGAGTCTGACCGAGAGTTAATCGAACAGCACTGCGCAAATCTTCGGGCGCGTTGATGAGTTCGGAGGCAATGCCCAAAACATCATCCGAAACCTCCGAGGTCTTTAAGACCTCGGAGGTTTGATTGACAGGCAACAGCGCAGCACGACCGGCTTCATCGGACTCGAGCAATTGAAGAACATTCTCAAGTTCACTTGCATCGATCAACACCGCATCGAGCGTATCGCCGAGCGCGGCGGCAATGGCGGTTTCGAGTTCGGCGGGCACATCGAGCGCGGCAGAGAGCGCACCGTTTACTCCATTGAGGCGCGACTGACGCGCGGCGTCGAGCAGGAAGCGCGCACCCTCGGCGTACCCCGCCAGCGATTGCTCGGATTGTTCAAGCACTTCGAGCTGCGCCTTCAAGCGCGAATGTTCGGATTCTTCCTTCGTGCGGCGTTCGAGCGCGGCGCGACGTTCACCGTCGAGGCGATCCACTTCGGCGCGTTTGGCGAGCGCCTTATCTTCAGTTCCCTGCAAAACTTCGGCGATGCCTTCGCGAGTCTTGCGGGCATATTCATATTGCGCCTTGGCTTTTTCAGTTTGCGCTTCGGCGTTGGCAATCGCGCTTTGAGTTTGGGCGATCTTCTGAGTCTGTGCATCAATCCGAGATTTGAGTTCATCGAGGCGGGCGTTGTTCTCGGC
>JACPVC010000326.1 GCA_016191955.1 Chloroflexota bacterium | reverse complement strand
TCTGGACCTCGGGCCTTGTCGGCGTTAGACGCTGAGTCGGCGCCGAATGCCTGCTCTCCTCCGCCAAAACCGATTCCCACCAGCCATCGTCGAGCGTTGGTACAACCTTATCGTATTTCAATTTTCCGTCTGTCATAACATGCTCCTTAATAAATCGCCGCACCCTAAACCCCGACGCGCCCTCCATATGGCAACCTGCCGGGACCTTTCGACGAATTTCTTCCGATAAAGGACGTTCATTGTTGCATCTGATTAACTTCCATCTCAAGGATCGCTTTGGCAACAGCATCAATCGCCACACGCTGCTTACGATACAAGTCCGCTTCAGACATGGCAAGCCGCGCCGCCACGTCGCGCACTTTGCGTCCTTCGATAAATTTCATTTCAAGAATATTATACAAAATCCATTCCGAGGTGAACTTGCGGTCTCCGCGCGGCTTCACTTCGTCCACAGCGCGGCGCAGCAAAGCCCGCAGGGCATTCGAGACGTTACCATCTTCCTGGTCTGCCAGGTCACGTACCACCTGTAATTTCGTGAGCGGATTGTTGGTAAATTTCGGTCCACCCCAATAATGAGTGAGCGCATCCTTTACCCAATTTGCCAAGTCGGCTTCCTGAGGGAACGGCGCGTTGAGCAGGTTGGCGCTGGTATCGTATCGACTTGCCGCGCGCATACGCTGGATCATTTCAACCTGGGGCTGCAAATCTGCCAAAGACCGGAAGACGGTTTGTTGAAGTTGACGGTCTTCCAAGGCAAGCGCGGCACGGTCTGCCAACAACCACAAGGCTTCACGCTGGTCAGACTCCATTGAGTCTCGTTTTCCATTTTTCGCCACGCCCATCAGACCCAGCAACGGCGGCAGTTCATCCCGGTCCATTTCGGGGCGTCTGCGGGTATAAAGCGGCAGCACCCAGAAATTTCCCCACTGGAATTCATGACGCATATCGCCGTTGACGTGGTCCAGCGCTTCCGTCAGACTCTCCTGTTCGAGCATGGCGCGGTTCCCTGCCACCACCACCGGCAACAATGTCTCATCATCCAACGCCGCCACAAAAGCGGACGGAGATTGCAAATGGTCGCGCACCGCCGCCAAGACCGCTTCCAAAAATTGTTGGAGGTCGCCCTGGGTTAATAGACGTTCTTCTACATTTTGAAGCAGTTCTAATTCATTGCGGTCGTGCCCGAAGAATAACCAACGCTCCCAAAGCGGAGCTGCAAAGGTAATGGCATGTTCCATTAAAAGGACTGAAGCAACCACGGTAAACGGAACGAAGGCAGTGTACGGCGTGCCAAGCAATTCACCGCCGCGGCGCACCACCGTCATCAACGCCAGCGTGGCGGAGGCGGTTACGGGTCCACGCATGATCCATTTGAACAGGCGGCTTTTGATAACGCGGTCGGGCCATGAAACGCCGAAGAACGCCACAGCGTACGCCATCACAATCACCAAGGCTCCCACCAAAACATTGATGACCGTCGCCCCACTCCAAAACAGGAACTGATGCTGCGACGCCAGCGCATACCCGAACAAAAGATACGGGTAGGAACCCAGCGCCGGGGCGGTCGCACCAGCCATCAGGTACAGCATGCGGCGTCTGCCGGAGCGGGTCAACATCAAGTTGTAGGCGCGTAAAAAGTTGATCCCCGCCCAGACCATAATGATCACATAAAAGATGGTGAAGACTTCCGTCCATGCTGTGCGCTGAAGATAAGGAGCGGGCTTGCCATCTGGCACAATAGGACCGAGCAAATACCCAAGCGCAAGCAGGAGAAGAAAAACCGCAGAGACCGCATACATGCCGCGCACGGCAAAGCGTCGGCGTCCGCGTGAGGGTCGCCCGGCTGTCACCAACAGGGCATCCGAAAGGTGCAAATACGCCGCCGGCAGGAATGCCAAACCAAACCATTGCAGGCGCATCAGCAAGTCGAGCGCCGGAATGGAAGTCGTATTGTCCTGTAGAGATTCAGCAGTGAAGACGATCACCACACACAGCAAGATGATCGCAAACGAACGAGCCACCCTGTCGCGCAAGTTAAATGAAAGCGAATAGAGAAACAGCGAGAATGCCGTAATGGCGATCCCCGCCGTCAGAATCTGATTGATCGTTTGAAGCCCCGCCAGTAAAGTTTCTGGCCAACCGTTAATCATGCAGCCCTTCCAATAAATATCGCGCCGGTCAGCGGTGTGAGCCGCCTTCCATTACTTTAATACCTTTGCAAAGAACAACGCCACATCCTTGTTGAGGTAATACTGGTCATTATAACCGCAGAACTCGAATCCGGATTTCTGCGCGAGACGGATTGCCGGGACGTTTTTCGACTGCGCTTCAAGGATCAGACGACGGTGCGATCGGGACTCCGCCCAAGCCTGCCCAGCCGCCAACAAAGCGACAGCTACGCCGCGGCGGCGGTGCGCCACATCGATCACCAAGTCGAGCACCCACACCGTCGACGCCATTCCACGCTCCAAGAGACTGATGTATCCCACCGGCTCCGCCCCCATCATGGCCGTATACATCATTGAGCGATTGATCCAATCATCGGCAAGCGCAAAGTGATTATGTGGATACGGAACCTGAATGGCGCGCGGCAGGCGTACTTCACGAAACGTAGAAGCAACCTGCCCGGTATTCCTGCGAACTTCCAACTGCCAGACCGCTTCGCTTGTCACAGAATGGTCGATGCCCATCAAACGGGTCAGGTCGGTGGCAACAGTCGGACGAATTTGTATTTCTGACATGGATTGAAAACCACCTTTTATTGGTTTGGTACAACCTGCACCGGCACAACACAGGGCGAAAGCGCAGTCCCTTGATTGTCGATCACGACCAGGCGCAATTGATAATCGCCGGGGGTCAGGGCGGTTGTGTCCCAGCGCCCAAGCGAGCCTTCTCTCACCACGGTGCGTCCTGCCGCGATGGTCGCCCAGGTGTCGCTGCCGTTTGGCGCAACTTCATATTTATAAAAACCGAAATTTGGAATATCGACCGTGCCCGTCAGGTCGATGATCCCTTTGATCTCATCGCCGGGCGCGGGGTAGGTCAGCTCGATCTGCCCAGGAGTACAGCCCGCCGCATTGGGTTGAACAACCTGCGGTTGACCGGCGAACTGGGTCAGCAACTCAGGTGAAAGCGTACCCGTCGGCGTGGAAATCAGGTCTAGGGTGGAAGTGGCAATAAAAAAATCGGCGGGCAGCCCCGGTATGACGAAGGATGCCATGAAAAACTCGATGCAAAAGAAAACAACGATCATGGCAGAGATCAACGCGGAACGCCCAAAACGGCGCGCCGAAAATTCGCGTTCCAAACTAAAAACCGCCACCTGCCATTCACGCCACGAACGGAAAAGCCAGCGAAAGGAGAACATCGCTCCAATCGCCAGCACAATGTAGATCAATGCCTCGTATTCATCGAGGAATTTTAGAATTTCAGCCATCCAAACCTTGTTTGCTTTTCGCGCTTACATTCCGCGAAGGACGCCCCGCACAATGGTCTCGATCTTGGGCGTAATGACCCGCCCCGCTTCAATGACCTCTTCATGGGTGGTGATGGTGGAACCGTCCAGATTGGCTTTGTTGCTGATGCCGGAAAGTCCCAGCACACGTATGCCGCCATGACGGGCTACGATCACCTCCGGCACCGTGGACATCCCCACGGCATCCACACCGGCGAGCCGCAGGAAACGCAAGTCGGCGGGAGATTCAAAGGAAGGTCCGCTCAAACCGGCATAGATACCTGCGCGCAGGGTAAGCTTATTTTCCTTTGCCACTTTGCGCGTCATGTCGCAATAATCGCGGTCATATGGCTGGCTCATATCCGGGAAGCGCGGACCGATCTCATCGAGGTTGGGTCCCATCAACGGGTTCAAGCCAGACATGCCCATCAAATTCAACTGGTCGGTAATCAACATCACATCGCCGGGCGCAAAATCTGCATTCACGCCGCCGGCGGCATTGGTCACGAACAAACTTTGAACACCAAGCCGGTGCATCACACGCACGGGCAGGGTCACTTCACCCATGGTATAGCCTTCATAGTAATGGATGCGTCCCTGCATGACGATGACGGGTTTCCCTTCCAATTCGCCGATCACGAAGCGCCCCACATGTCCGTGGACGGTTGAGGTGGGGAAGTTTGGCAGGTCACTGTATGATATATGAACCGGCTTCTGGATAGAATCAGCCAACCCGTTAAGCCCCGAACCGAGGATCATTCCGATCACAGGCTGGATGGAAATCTTCTTCTTCACCACGTTTACCACTTCATCGATTTGAGCAAGGGAAATAAATTTTTGCATTTGCATTACCTTATCACTTGGATTACAAACGGCGCATCCCCGTAAAGACCTGTTTGCGGGGCGATTATAACAGAAATGGCAGGTGCGTTTTTTTGACCGAACGCGTGAAAAATAAGTGAACTAGATAAAATTTGTTTCTTATGCTATCCTCAAGCGGTCATGAAACATCCTGCCGAAAACAACTTCAACATTTTTGTTTCCTTGCTGCTGGAAGGGGTTGGGGCAGGGCTGATTATCGTCCCCAGTCACCTCGGCATTACAAGTGAAATCCTTTCCATCGTCCCACTCGGCATCCTTGGGTTCTCCTGTTTTATCACTGCGCTTATCATTCAGATCACTTCCGTCTGGCACGTGCCCAACGCGCGCGGAATGGTCATTCAGGGGGGCGCCGCGCTTCTCCTTTTTATCATCAGCAGCCTTTTTCTGAAGAACGGGCAACTGGTTTCCGCTTTTTCAATGTTAATTACCGGCTTGGTTCAACTATATGTTCTTTTACCGATCAACCAGCGTTTCAAGCAAATCGATTTTGTCCACCTGACAATTGCCAGCATTACATTCGCAACCGGGATCATTCTGGCTGTTTCGGCAAACAATCTTGGATACCTTCCGCTTTTGGCGGCGTTTTTTCTGGTTGCTGCCTTTATGGGAACCATATCCGTTGTTGTGCCTTCGTTTAAGTACGGCGCTATCTTAAACAAAATACAAGTGATCCCCTGGGTGGCGATCATCTTTTTTTATATCCTGCCCACCGGGAAAGCCAACCTTGTAACACCCGCAGCCATTATCGGAACTCTCCTATTCGTAAGGCTGATTCCCTGGGACAGTCTCACCATGTCACTGGAGGATGTTCTCAGCCGCCGTATGATTGTGATCGCCTTCGTTGTAGAAATTTCGCATTTGCTCTTCCTGGGCACGCTGCTCTTTGTCATGGACCCCGGTTTCAAGGACAACTACACCACAGTCCTGGTCACCCGCGGATTGACCCTGGCATTTTTCACTCTGTTTTCCACGATGATCTACATCGGTGTGACCACCGTAATTATGACAACCAGCGGTCTCCTCCGTGAATTGAGCCGGGGAGACGACGGCGAGGACGAAGAGGCATCTGAAATCCTGGAGGCTGAGCCAAATCAATGGACCAGCAGGCTCGAAAAATATATCAAGCCATACATCATGACCCCGGAGGGCATTCGCGGACGCATCCAGGCAGATAAGATCAACACGCTCTCACGCCAATCCGCGACCGATAAAAAACGCAACGCGCAATTGACTTTGTTATTGGAATTAAGCCAGCAGCTCGAGAATCAACTCGACCCGCCCGTCTCGGCGCAACTTGCCGTCAACACTCTTGAACGCGCGCTCAATTGCGGATTAGCGATTCTCTTTATGCACGAACCCGAACAAAAGGAGTTCATGCTGCTTGCAGCGGCAGGGCGGCAAACGCATCTCATCCCAACCGGATATCGGCAGAATGCGTCCGAAGGGGTGATCGGACGCGCCCTGCGCCAAAGAAAAACGCAGATCGTCAACGACATCCGCATGGACCCGGACTACATCACTTTCAAAGATGAAGTCAGCCTGTCTGCGGCAGTGATCCCTTTGATCTACAACGGACATGTTCACGGTGTCATCACCCTAAATAATGAAAAGGTAAATGCCTTTGGAAGTCTTGAAATCGGTCTTGCAGAAACGGTCGCCGCGGAATTGACCCGGGCATGGGAACGGTCCGGGTATCACCAACGCCTGACGGAACTGATCCAAACCGGAAGCCAACTCTCTTCCGTGCCAGACCCGGAGACCGCCGCGAAGGAAGTCGCTTCGATCTCAAGGGAGATTGTCCAAGCAAAGTTCACCTACATTTATATCCAGCTCGGGCAGGAGCGCAGCTTCATCCAACACGCCGCTTCGGGGCAGGCACCCCAGTTATTTGCATCCCTCAGGGAGACGCTGGTCTCCGCCGAACTTATCAAAATGGCGCTGCACGCTACACAACCCTTTCGCATCCGCGATGTGAGGAGGTATGAAAAAACAGCCAAACTGGTACTGGATAATAACAACCTGCGCAGCCTGCTTGTGATCCCCATTCGATGGCATCATGTCAACATCGGGGCGATCTTTGCATTTGGGAAACAGAACGAAGTCATCTTCACAGAGAACGACGAGTCACTGGCAGAGTTGATATCCATTCAGGCGGGCGGCGCATTTGAAAGCACCTGGCTGCAACAGGAATTACGTGCTTCGCTGCGCATCACGTCCCTGCTTTATCGCTTGAGTAACCAGATCATCCAATCGGAAAATATTGAAGACGCCGCTTCCGATATTGCCCAAACCGCCCATAAACTCGCGAAGAACCTGACGACCGGAATTGTTCTTCTTAACTCCGAAGGGGATGTCATTGCAGAAGTCCTGGTCAACGACGAAGGCAAGCAAGCCAACACCGACCATCCCATGAGCCTGATACACGATGCAATGAAATCGGGTCAGATGATCTACTTCTCCCCCGGCGAATCCGTTCTTCGTACCTGTCTGCCCATTCAAACCCCCATCCGCGGCTACGGCGCGATCTGGATGGACACGTTGGACGACCCCTCCAAACCTTCCACCAACCCCAACGACCTGCAAGCGCTCGTCAACCAAGCCGCCATCGCACTGGAACGCTCGCTGCTATTGGTTGAGTCGCGCCGTCAGGCAAAAGAGATCAAAGCGGCATACGACACCCTCGAAGCCACGTACGATCAAACCCTCGCCTCCCTCACCTCCGCATTGGATGCGCGCGACCGCGAGACGGAAGGTCATAGCCTGCGCGTCACCCACCTTGCCGTAAAACTCGGCGAGTCATTAGGGTATTCATCGGAACAATTGAAGATCCTCGAACGCGGCTCGATCTTGCATGACATTGGCAAGATCGGCATCAGCGACACCATTCTGCACAAACCCGGTCCGCTGACCGAGGATGAATGGAAGATCATGCGTTTACATCCAGACATTGGCGCAAGGATTGTGGCAGGTATTCCGTTCCTTGAAGAAACAATTCCCCTGATACGGCATCATCAGGAACGCTGGGACGGCACAGGCTACCCCGGCAATCTAAAAGGCACCGACATACCGGAACTGGCGCGCCTGTTCTCTGTCATCGATGCCTTCGACGCCCTAACCAGCAACCGCCCCTATCGCCAGAAAATATCGAAAGAAGAGGCGCTCGAATATCTGCGTGAAATGTCCGGCATTCATTTCGACCCGTCAATGGTCGACAACTTTGAGACCTTGTTGAAAGAAAATCCCGAACTGATGCTGCTCGGCGAATAACTACTTCAACACATCTCCGAACGCCTTCACCGTTTTTTCCACACCCGCATCATCCACCCAATAATGCGTCACCAAACGGAACTGCCGCGGCGCAGACCAATCCACCATCACGCCGTGCTTTTTCATTTCGGCGATGATCTGATTCTCCGTCAGCTTGATGTGATCTGCCAGCATGAAATACACCATATTAGATGAAGGCTGCGCCTCGAGTCTTAAGCCTCTGACCTGCTTCAAGCCTTCATACAGATTCTTCGCCCGGGCATGGTCCTGCTTAAGCCGCCCCGTCATCTTCTCCAGCGACACAAGCCCTGCCGCCGCCATCACCCCCACCTGACGCATCCCCCCGCCTAACATCTTGCGCAGACGGTGCGCCCGCGCAATGAATTCGTTCGAGCCAACCAACATCGACCCGATCGGCGCAACCAACCCCTTGCTCAAACAGAACATGACCGAATCCGCCGGTGCGACAAGCTCCTTTACATCCACATCCAACGCCGCCGCGGCATTGAAAATACGCGCGCCGTCGATGTGAAATTTCAGTCCATGCTCTTTCGCCAATTGGCTGACTTGCTTTGTATATTCAACGCTCAACACCACGCCGCCACATAGGTTTTGCGTGTTCTCGATGCAGACCAGTTTCGTGATGGTGCGATGCGAATCATCGGGTTGAATCGAAGCGCGGATGTCTTCGAGTCGCAGCGTTCCATCCGTTTGATTCGGTATGGGATGAGGAAAAATCCCGCCCAGCGCCGCCATCCCCCCCGCTTCATTGACATAAATATGCGACTTGTCGCCAATGATAACTTCCTCGCCGCGTGAACAGTGAACAAGCAAAGCCAGCAAATTGCCCATCGTGCCCGAAGGGACAAACAACGCCGCCTGCTTGCCAAGCATCTGCGCGGCTTTCACTTGCAACTGATTCACCGTCGGGTCATCGCCATAGACATCATCCCCCACCTCCGCCTCCGCCATCGCTTCACGCATCTCCGGCGTGGGTTTAGTGACGGTATCAGATCGTAAATCTATGTAGTTCATGGTTAACTCCTGTTAGGACAAGAAACAAGTAACGAGAAATGAGTAACGAGTTGACGAGATTAGACGTCATGGGTTTCAAGGTTGATAACGTATTCCGCCTGCTCCTCGCGGATGTGAAGATTGGCTCCCGGTTCTTTTTCGCCAATTTTCTTTTCTTTGAGCCAGTCGATATAGCCGTTCAACATCCGGCGAGTTTCATCGGCTTGGGCGCGCAAGTCCTCGTACAATGCCTTCGGGCAGTATTCCAAGTCCAGAGCTGTTATCAAGTGACTCGTTGTCTCATCTAATGAGCCGCGCGCGTTATAACAAAAACGGACGTTATCGCCATAATAAAAACGCCCATGCCCTTCGGCAATATTAGCGGGAATGCTTTTAGACGAGCGGCGAATCTGAGAAATAAGGTCAAATCGTTCATCAGGAGAGGCTTTCAAAATCAAAGGGACAAGTTTCTTGTGAACATCCAACATCAGCCCGCGAGCCTTTTGCCAAACCTTCAACCCTTCAAATCCTTTATCACTCATATCATCCTCTTATTTACTCGTTGCTTATTTCTCGTAACTTATCGCTTGTTACTTGTTTCTCATTACTTGTTACTTATCACTCATCACTCGTATCTCTTCACTTCTTCCAAAACCACTTTCAACTCATCCGGCAAATCTGCTTCAAAAGTTTTCGGTTGCTTTTCGCCAGGCAGAATGATCTTCAACCGAAACGCATGCAAAAAGTGACGGCCAATCGTCGCTGTGACAGTTCGCTTCCCATACACCGAATCTCCCACAATTGGGCAGCCCAAAAACTGGCAATGCAAACGAATTTGGTGCGTCCGCCCCGTGTGCGGGTGAAACTCCAACAAGGTGTGATGCCTGAACGACTCAAGCGTCTTATACTCGCTGACCGCTTCGCGTCCCTTGCCGGGTGAGACAATTGCCATTTTCTTTCTATGGCTCGGGTCACGCCCGATGGGTGCTTCCACACGCCCCGCAGGGGTGGGCGGCTTGCCGTCAACCAGGGCAAGGTACGTCTTCTCCACTTGTCGCAAACGGAACTGTTCTTGCAGCCAGTTATGCGCGCGTTCATTCTTGGCAAGAATAATCAACCCCGATGTCTCTTTATCCAAACGATGCACAAGCCCGGGGCGTTCTTCACCACCAATGCCTTCCAAATCCGGGTCATAGCCCAGCACCGCATTGACCAACGTCCCCGAATAATGTCCCGCCGCCGGGTGGACGACCATCCCTGCCGGTTTGTTGACTACGATCAAATCATCGTTCTCAAAGATAATATCCAGCGGAATATTTTCTGCCACGAGTCCGCTCGGCACAGGCGGGGGGACGCGAACTTCAATACCGTCGCCGTCCTCGATCACCTGTCCTGCTTTTTTGGCAGGTACACCGTTGACTGAGACAAAGCCCTCAAGGATCAAACCCTGAATGCGCGCGCGTGAAAACTCCGGCAGGCAGGAAACGAGATATTTATCCAGTCGGTCAGGATTTTGTTCGTCGTAATGAAAGGTTTCAATTCGGTCGGTCATGGATTCTCAATTCGGCGTCAACGGCTTAGGCGCTGACGATTTCCGTTCATGGAACCAGGAGAGCAACAGCAACAAAACCACGCTGACATTGATGCTAGCATCTGCCACATTGAAGATATAGAACGTTCCCACCGAAATAAAGTCGGTCACCGCGCCAAGGGTCAGGCGGTCGATCAAATTACCGACTGCGCCGCCCAAATACATGCCCGCCGCCACCCACATCCAGTCGCTGGGGTGGTCCATGTGGGAGACGTAATAGACAATCGCAACAACGATCACTGTCGTCAGGATGATAAAGAACGTGTTTCCGTTCTGGAACAACCCGAAGGAAACGCCGCGATTTTGAATATGCAGTAGTCGCGCATACGGCGAAAGCCATTGCATTGACTCGGGCAGCCAGGATGTATTCAAAGGAATGGACTGGATCACCAGCCATTTCGTCCATTGGTCGAGGGCGATAATTCCCGCCGCAACCAGAAAAAAGATAAAAAAACGCCTGCTGCGAGGCTGCGTTTTTTCCTGCAAAACCATTTCTTCAGTCATCAATTCACGAACCTTCCTTCACCGATTCAGGCGTAGTTTCTGCGGACGCCTGAGCCGCCTTCAATTTTTCTTCCCGTTCCTTGAGCCACACCCCCAACAACAGCACCGCCACCCCCACCGAAATGGACGCATCCGCAATGTTGAAGACTGGGAAAGTCCATATCGAAATAAAATCGGTCACCTTGCCCACCAACAAGCGGTCGATCAAATTTCCCGCCGCACCGCCCAACTGCAAGCCCATTGCCAGTTTCAACGTCCAATCGTTCGCATCCACGCCGGGGTAATAATAGATAATCGCGGCAATCACAACAAACGCCAGAATGGTAAAGACCAGATTTCCATTTTGGAACATACCGAACGCCGCGCCGCTGTTATGCCAATACACGATCCGCGCATAGGGGCTGAGCCAGGTCAACCCATCCGGCAGCCATTGCCCGGCATATTCGATATTCTCGCGTACCCACCACTTTGTCCATTGATCGAGCGCGATGGAAACGCCCGCCACGCCGAACAACATCAAAAAATCTCTCACCTTGGAATTCAAACTCTCACCTCAAAACGAAAAGTGCGCCTATTATGCCACAACCCAAGTGCGTCGCACCAAAAGGGTGGATGAATCTCATAAACAAGGTGAATCTAAACGTGAGGCTAACTCTGTTGAGTCTGGTGCGACGCACCCTACCTTACATACACCCTCGGCACGCGCGCACTGATATTCGTCATCACTTCATATTCATTCGTGCCCGCCCAATCTGCCAACTCTTCTGGCGCGATGCCGCTACCAAGCAATATCACTTCATCCCCCATTGCCACTTCATCCTCACCCGCATCCACCATGAACTGGTCCATGCAAATGCGCCCCACCTGTGGATATGATTTGCCGTTGACGAGGACTCGCCCATGATTCGTCATACGGCGGAAGTAACCATCGGCATACCCGCATGGGATGGTAAGCACGCGCTTCGGACTCCCTTCGACCTGCCACAACGACCCATAACTGACAGCACGCCCCGGCTGTGTGACCTTGCTATATGCCACTCGCGATTTCCACGTGAGCGCAGGTTTCACGTCAATGACTTTTGGAATATCACGCCCCGGATAAACTCCATAAAACAACACGCCCGGGCGCACCATATCCAAGTGACCTTCAGGCAGATTCAAAATCCCACCCGAATTGCAGATATGTCGAATCGACGGCACGGGCAAGCTATGCTTCTCATAAATGGATAACACTTCTTGAAAACGTTCCAATTGCTGTTGCGCAGTAACAACATGTGAGGGCAATTCGCCAGACTCCACCAATTCAGAGTTCGCCAGATGGGTATACACACCTACTATATTCAAGTGGCTATACGCAGACGCTTTGAGGATGAACTCTTCCGCTTCATAATAATGGATGCCGACTCGCTCCATGCCTGTATCGACCTTAAGATGCACAGTGAGTCGCTTCCGGGTAGATTCAGCCAACTGGTCAGCAGCCAACAGCAAGTCTAGGGATGAGGCGGTGAGGGTTAAGTCATGTTCAAAGAAAAGCGGTAGCTGCTCGATCAGAGTCCCGCC
>JACPVC010000325.1 GCA_016191955.1 Chloroflexota bacterium | reverse complement strand
GAGCACTCAAAGTCTGTTAGTAGTTTGGCTCAAGCCGCCGTCCTTTGCGAAGCATCCTGTGGACGGCGGCGTTCTGCGAGTAAATCCTTCGCCGAGGACGGCGAAGGGAGCAGGTCATCTACAAACTTTTAGCGCACCCATCAGGGGTGTCCCCAAAAAGGGGGCTAAAAATCTTCTCACCACAGAGACCACAAAGCTCACGGAGAGTTTTCAAAGGTTTTCCTCAGTGACCTCGGTATGCTCCTTTTGGCAAGCCCGCAAAATTGAACAGCCTTGGAATGTTGATCCTGATTCTGGTTATACCTGAACAGCCCAAAAGGTATAATCGCCGCAACTAATAATCAGGAGCATAGATCATGACCTTGGCAATTACGATCAGCGTTGGCGTTCCATTGCTTATTTTGCTCGTCATGCTGGTCTTCGGGCTTTACTCGAACCGAAGTATTGGCTGGGTGGCGCTTTGTCTCCTTTGGGGTGTACTTGGTAATTTTCTAGCGGACCAACTCAATACCTACCTTTTTAAACAAGGCGTGGAAAAAGATGCGCTAGTCATCTTTTTAACGCCGATCATCCACCAAGTGATTGTTTCGCTGGGTGTATTTTTTGTCCTGCAACGCGAAAGGTCCGATAACTTGATCGAAGGCGCTGTGTTCGGCTGGGCGGCGGGGCTTGGGTTTGCGGTACTCGATTCAATCTATCTTATTCGCGCTACGCCGAAGATCGAGATCGAAAACCTGCTCGCACATTCATTCTCCACAACATTGGTATATGCCACAGCGGCAGCGATTACGGGTCTGGTGATGACCCAATTTTATTTCCGCCATCGCGCAAATCGCGCCGCCATCCTCTTGAGCGGGCTTGGAGCGGCAATAGGCTACAACGTGCTTTACAACTGGCTGGTTCAAAGTGAGCTGGATGTCGTCGTACCTGTCATCTACGGCATCGGCGGGCTGACCTTGATGAGCCTATATATTACGGGGCAATTAAGGACGATCCTGATCCAATTGGGCATTCAGAAAAAACGCGCCGATGGGCTACTCGATATCGTGATTCCCATCGGTGTTAATCTGGCGTCCGAGAAGAATTTTCAGAAACTACTGGAAAGCATGCTGGTGGAGGCAAAGAATTTTTGCAATGCCGACGCCGGAACCCTTTATCTCAAGAGGAACGGCGCCCTGGAGTTTGCCGTACTCCGCAATGACTCATTGAAAATCGCCATGGGCGGTACGAGCGGAAACGAAGTCACCCTGCCGCCCGTGAAGTTATATGACGGCGAAGGCAAACCCAATATGCACAACATAGCCGCTTACGCCGCCCTGACCGGCGAAATCATCAACATCGAAGATGCCTACGAAAATCGAGAATTCGACTTCTCCGGCACACGTGAGTTCGATCAACGCACCGGTTATGTCTCTTCTTCTTTCTTAACCATTCCTCTAAAGGATAGCGAAGATAAAGTACAGGGAGTGTTGCAGTTATTGAACGCCCTGGACGATGATAAAAAGACCATCATCCCCTTTGACTCAAACTTGCAACAACTGATGAACTCCTTCTCTTCGCTTGCAAGCGCGGCATTAGAAGGCTATATTCAGGAACAAAAACTGCGCAACGAGATCCGCGAATTGCGCATCGAGATCGACCATGTGAAGCGCGATAAACAAGTTGCCGAGATCACAGACTCTGCGTATTTCAAAGAATTACAATTCAAGGCGCAACAGATGAAAGCAAAAGGGAATAATATAGCGCCATCGGATATGGGTTCGTAAACAAAAAGAGACGGTTTGAACGCCGCCTCTTTTTGTTTATCGGTTTATCCGAACAATCTGCCCAAGCCTTTGCCGCCCGTCTTTTGGATGGTCTTCATCAATTTTTGCGTCTCACGAAATTGTTTGATGAGGCGGTTGACATCCTGCACGTCCATGCCGGAACCGGCGGCGATGCGGCGGCGGCGGGAGGCGTTCAAAATATCCGGGTTGCGGCGTTCTTTCAACGTCATCGAATGGATTATGGCTTCGGATTGCTTGAATTGTTTTTCCACCATCAACGGGTCGATGCCGCGGGCCGCCTGCCCCATTTGACCCGGCAGCATGTCCATGATCTGCGAGAGCGGTCCCATCTTTTTCATTTGGTTCATCTGCTCGAGCCAGTCTTCGAGCGAGAACTCGCCCTTCATTAATTTTCGAGCTTGCTCGGCTTGCTTTTCGGCAGTTTGCTGGTCGAACATCGCCTCGGCTTTTTCGATCAAGCCGATCATGTCGCCCATACCCAAAATGCGCGATGACAAGCGCGAGGGGTCATAGCTTTCCAGCGCATCGAGTTTCTCACCCGTACCAATAAATTTGATCGGCACGCCCGTCACCGAACGGATGGAGATCGCCGCACCGCCGCGCGAGTCGCCGTCCATTTTGGTGAGGATGAGACCCGTGAGGTTGATCGCTTCTTTGAAACCCTGCGCGATATTCAGGGCTTCCTGACCGATCATCGAATCGATGACAAGCAGCGTATCCACCGGGTTGACGTTGGCGTGGATGGCTTTCAACTCGTCCATCAACTGCGCATCCATCTGGGACCTTCCGGCTGTATCGACCAACATTAGGCTGTAGCCGCCTTTGTCAGCTTTATCGAGTGCTCGCTTCGCGAGTTCCTGCGGTTTGATGGAGGTGTCCGCTTCCACGTCCACGCCGACGCGTTCGCCAAGCTGCTGCAATTGCTTGACCGCAGCGGGACGATAGGGGTCGCCTGCTACCATCAGAATGCGTTCGCCCTTGGATTTGAGCAATCGCGCCAGCTTGCCGGTGACTGTCGTCTTCCCAGCGCCCTGCAAACCGACCATCATCACCACGCGCGGTTTCGGACCGGTGAGATTCAATGGAGCGGGTTCGCCTAATGTAGCAATGAGTTCCTCATTGACGATCTTGATAACCTGTTGACCGGGATTAAGTGCCTTCGAAACTTCCGCACCTACCGCACGTTCGCGGACTTTGGCGATAAAGGTTTTGACCACACTGAAATGCACGTCCGCTTCGAGCAGGGCGAGGCGCACTTCGCGCATGGCGGCGTCTACATCCGCTTCGGAGAGTTTTCCGCGTTTGCGGAGTTGGTCGAATATTTGGTTGAGTCGTCCGGTGAGAGTTTCAAACATGATGAGTTGTGAGCCACTGTCGCTTTGGCGAGATGGCAGGAATCCTTTTCGGTGTAAGAAAAGGCATTTTAGCGCGTAGCAGGTTGAGGGTCAAGCAGGAGGCGGTTTTTATTTCCGGTTGGGACGCAAACCGTAGCGCAGTAATACCCAGTGTCCTAAAAATCCCACGCCGAGAATCAGGTAGGCGGCAAGATAGGTTGTATCGATCACAAGCGAGATCAGGTTGCCGTTCTCGGCGGAAACGGAATACATTTGTGTCTTTTCAGCCCAGGCATACAACAAGTCAGACAAGCCAAAGACCATTAATCCTATCCAGGGGCGCATCAACGCGCCGCCATGAAAGATAAAGACGAGCAAAAGCCCAGCCAGCCCAACTGCCAGATCGGCAAAAGGATAGTAAAACTCGATGAAGTATGCGAGTGAAAACGAATCGGTGATCGTCAGATACGCAGCGGGGATCAACATCGCCACCAGCCATGCCCCAATGGCGTACGTGCGGATCGTATCCTTCTGCGAAGGCACAATGAGCATATATTGGTGATAAAAAGCGAAGGTGTAAAACACAAAGCCGCCCACCCAGCTTGCATCGGCAAGGCTTGGGACGGGCACAACACTGTCATTGAAATAGGCATAGATCTGCCATAAAAGTTCCCCTAAAAACCACAGCCAGCCGGCGATCATAATGTTCTGCCACACCCGGCGGGGATTATCCTCCGGCTGGTATTGAAGGAAGATAAAGGTCGAGATCAGCGCCGCCGCCAAAGCGCTCAGGGATATGATGGAATTAAGCAATACATCATTAAGCACAGCCTCAAGAGGTGTGTATTGATATAGCACAATATAAGCAGCAATCAACACAGCCGACATGATATAGAACGCCGTTACCACAGGGCGCATCACAGACCGACCCAGGCTTTTTATTTCTCTTTTCATACGGCATACTCTTCCGGTAAAACAGTATAGTATGTCAGAATTTCACGAACGTCACTCGAAAACGAAGCACGCACATCACGTAAATTCGAAGCCAGAAGGCGCGGACCGATCACTGCCGAGAAATGGTCAAGGAATTCATTAAGAACCTTACTATAATGACCGGCAGCTTCCTGGGAGGATTCAAAAAACTCATCATTGACCAACTGGCGTTTCAAGATCGATATATTGAGATATTCAGAAGCTGTGTATACCGCGATCATACGCGCAAAAGAATCGACAATAGCGCGCCCGGCAATCGCCTCAAAACGTTCAAGCAAGCGGTCACAAAGCAATTTGAACGAGCGCCGCAGGCGTATTTCCTGCCAGGCATCCAAAGCCGCATCGGGTGAGAACAAGGTCACAGTACACGAGAGGTCATCTTTTCGCTGGAGGATCGGCGTCGAAATGCCGGGTTCATCCAGAACCAGGTTTTCAGAGACGAACAGGGAATGAGGCAGGTTGGAGACTCCATTAAAAAGGATCGATCCTGCGGCATTTCCCCATTTCATTTTCACCAAGTATGGGTCTGTTTTTCTATCGGGAGTTTCAAGCGCCCAGGGGACATCGTCAATGGACCTCAAGCCAGTTTCCTGCTGTAGATACTCGGCACGCATCAGGAGGTTGGAATGGATCAAACCATGCGTGGAAAGCGGAATGAATTTTAGGTACATATCCCCTTTTTTTGTGATCTCATCTTCCAAACTCTCAAAAACAGCCCCGCCAACTGAATTTGGATAAGGGGTCATCCAT